>CAJXQE010000064.1 GCA_913058215.1 uncultured Verrucomicrobiales bacterium | reverse complement strand
CGAGATCAGCCTCGGTCTCGTGGGCTCGGAGATGTGTATAAGAGACAGCTCTAGTTCCCTGAGATATAGCTGCCTCTCACCACCAGAATGAAAACTTTCGATTTCGCCAGATTCACCAATTTTGTCAATCAAGGCATCAACAGCACCACACACACCGGCGACAAGGGCACTGATCGTATCCACTGGAACTTCTGCGTCGGCAGCAATTCCAGCAATCAAGGCCCCACTCCGATCAACGATCAGAGCCATATCCATCTCCGCATCTTCGGCAAAAAGCCGAAGCACTTCTTCTGCTCTCTCCGCCGTCTCCTGATTTATCTCGAGAGGAATGGCTGCGGAGTGATCATCATCCGGGATTGGTTCGTTCATGAAAATTGTTGGGGGGTAATAGTCGGAGCTTACTCAACCTACTAAAATCGCTGAGTCTGCCCCGGAGTCAATAGGGACGATTTCGCGGCTGCCCTCTCTATCTTTTACGTTTGAGAGGTGAAATTCTTTTAGAATATTCTGAGTGACATAGTCGAGAGTGGCGAATACCCGGTAACCTGACGACGCACACGTTGGAAACGCAGGAAGATTCGTTTTCAGCTTTTCATCGATCAGAAAGGGCGCAACAGCATCATACAAGTCACGCTTATTGTATTGGAGCACCAATGGGAAATGTTCCGGGTCTCTGCCGGTTTTCATCAAACTCTCCTTGCAGGACTTCCACGATTCCACATTGGCATCCTGTCGATCCGGAGATGAGTCTGCTACAAAAACCACCCCGTCCGCACCGTTAAGAACAGAGTTTCTCGTTTGTTCATAAACCGCCTGGCCTGGAACGGTATACAACTGAAACCGGGTTTGATATCCCTCAATTTCGAAAGAATTCACCGGCAGAAAATCAAAGAAAATCGTCCGGTCCCGACTCGTGGCAATCGATACCAGGTCTCCCCGGAAACGAGTATCCAACTTCTGGTGGATATACTGAAGATTTGTCGTTTTTCCTCCACGAGGAGTGCCGCAATACACAACCTTGAACTGAATTTCGCGTTTGTCGTGATTCACTACGGCCATGACTCTCAGCCCTCAAGTCGATCCAGAGATCTCGCTACTAATATTAAACGCTCCCTCACGCCGGGGCCGAAAATGGAATTGGAATGCCTGACCGTGAGACAGGAATTTCCCTCCAGAAAAATACTGACCATCCCCTGGTTCGTCTGCAATGTGAAAGTAGAAGCGTCTTTAATTCCCGAAAACTCGGCCAACTGGCGGACGTTTTTCGCCATTTCACGAACACCTTCCTGAGTAATTGCCGCGTCATCCTGACCTGCGCTGGCACTTCCATTGGGAGCGGAAAGGGAGCAGAATTCTATCCCTGCCATTTCCGCAATGAGATCCGCCACTTTCTGGTGGGAAAAAGAGCCCTCTATCCCAAATACAGCCCTCAGTTCCAGATCCTTCATGGAATTGCTGGAAGAGAGATTTGGTATTGCACCGGGTTCAATCGATTCAGCCTCAGCAGGCTCCGGCATCGATTGTCCAAAATTCCCGTAAGGTTCCGCAACACTTGAAGCCGCTTCAAACTGAGGGGAATTAAAAGCCGGGGAAGGTTTGGCGGAGAACGGCTCACTCTTATCCTGTTCAATTGCAGAACCAGATGCTGACAGTTCATCGAAGAACGACATCGGAGGAGGCCCGCTTTGTTCTTCGTCTCCGCTCGAAATCAAATCATCAAAGTGAACTGGCTCGTCGGAAACGGGAAGAACGTTCTCATCCTTACTCTCCTCGGTTTCCATTAAACCGGGAATCTTTGAAAGAGACTCTTCATCGATTTCAGGAGGAAGATACCCCTCGAATTCGCCATCATCTTCATCTTCTTCATCCTTAGGCACTGGCAGCGCAGGCGGAACACCAAATTCACTTAGCCCATGACTGGGGCTTTCCACACTCGAAGCGCCGAAGCCTCCACCGGTCTGTGCTGGAACATCAGAGACACCGGCACCGAATCCCTCGCTCATTCCATCCCTACCTGAAGATACTTCCGGAGAACTTATGGACGCATCCTGTTTTGCTTTCTCAGAAAAAAGAGTGGAAAACCCGGCTTCGCCTGGCGAGGTAGACGGCTGATTATCTGCAAACCCGGGATTCGCAGTCGAACTGGATTCCCCGAAAGGGTTCGACTGATTCTCCGCAGGCTCACTCGCCTTTTCCGCCGGTACGGCCGGTTGGAATGCGCTGAAAGATGAAGCCGAATCCTCCGGCTTCTTTTCCGCTGGAGGCAAAAAACCCTGCGCTTGCGGAGTTTCGTTTTCAGATTGGCCGAATGGACCGGATGCTGGACCGGCAGGCATTGGAGAATTATTCTGAGCGGGTGGCGAAGCCATTCCGAATGGGGAATGCCCTCCCATGGGGCTCTGGGAAGGCGCTTGCTCCGGAACTGAATTTGGACCGGGAGTGGCTTCAGGCTCAGGAGACCAGAAAGGATTATCAGACGAGCTTTCGGCGCTTGGACCCGCGCCCGCAGTCGGCTGGGAAAATCCGGAAACGGGACTGGCTGCAGCGTCGGCAAAAGGATTTATTTTCTGACCACCCATCCTGGCAGCTTCTGACGGAATCGTGCCGCTCGCTACACTATCGCCGATTCGAGGAGGGAGAGTCACTACTGAATCATTCAAGGGAGTAATCTCTGAAGCAAAAAGATTCGGGCAAAGCTGATAGATCGTTGAGAGCTTCACATCTCGGCTTCCATCGGCAGGGAGTGGAATTTCCACCATTTGTTCCATGGGAATTCCGCTAGGTGCTGCAATAGCAGGGGGGATAAAGGGAAGAAGCTCATTGATCATGAATCGAGCGCCGGGTGGAATCCCACTTGCCGAACCTCCCGGCCCTCCATCACGGGAACCCTGAAAGGCACTGCTTGTCCCATCCGGAAGAAAAGACGCGCGACCATCCGCAGCCCCACCCTCACGAGAAGGATCCGATTCACCGGAATTACCCGATTCATCCTGAGAAAACAAATTTCTGAATGAAAACGACATGGAAACTCTAACTAATCAATTCTTACAATTTTACTTCACTCATAATTCCTCCGATACGCATCGCAAATCAGGATTATTATGAATATTTTAATTAACGAGAGTAATTTCAGGTTACCTAAAGATCAAGATGTTTTTATTATTATTACAAACTTAATAAAACCTAAAGAATTCGAAATTTGAGCAATTTCTCTTTCTTCAGTCAGAAAGAGAAGTCACCAGCTTCTCACAAGCGACCGCTTTAGAGAAGGAAGGCGAAAAGCCCTACGATCAATCCGTTATTAATCGCGTGAGCGACCATGGGAGCAATGAGCGAGTCTCTCCATTCCCGAATCAGCGCAAAACCGATTCCCATTCCAGTGAGTGCCGGAATCGCAATCCATCCCTGAGGATGAAGCGCTGCAAAAACAAGTCCGCCGATGAGTGCAGCGACTAAAAACCCCAACCTTCCCCGCAAATGGCGATGAAGAGCTCCGCGAAACAGAGTCTCTTCTATAAAAGGAGCGAAGCCCGACGCCAGAAGAAGGCAAAGCAATTTAATCAGGATTCCTCCCTGAAGAATCGCACCAATTATCGGATGGCTGACATGCGGGACTGCCCGACCTTCCGTGGCAGTCGCTGCTTCACCGCCAGCTGCTTCTGCACCAATTGTGGGAACATACTCGACAAACATTAGCAATAGCCCGGTGAGAGTGATTCCTATCGCGGCGATGGGCAGAATCCCGATATAGGAGACAATACCCGCTCCGACTTCACGAAAAAATCCCCGTCCCCGATGCCAGCCAATAGATTCTCGAATGGTCGCCCAGTTATACCCTCGAATTTTCGGCCAGAAGATGGCCACAATGAACGAGAGGGGGTAACAAATAATCGACAGGGTCCAATGCAAAAAATGCCCTCCTATCTCACCGAAAGCCATAATAGCTAGATAGATCGCAAACGCTTCCAACAAGACTCCGGACGGCCCGGCCTTCGGATTAAATTTTTGAATTTGAGGATCTCCTGAGCGCATCGTCAGGTAGATGGTGAGCAGGATCGCTCCGGCTATCATCGCAAAAATTCCGATTCCAAACACCACACCCACCACGGCCAAAACGACAAAGGCTTTGTTGCGAACCTTCTCAGCAAAAGGCGAATCCGTTTTTTCTCCCTTGGAATTTTCAGGCAACAGTTTTGCGAACCATCCCACGCCTTTTTCCAATCGCTCCCGCTCACGATCAGTGACTCCGTTTTGCATCCCGCCCTGGACAAGGGTGAGAAATTCTTTGGGAGCCTTTTCCTTCTCCATCTCTCTTTCAACCATCTCCACACTCCGAAGCGCGTCTCCCGGATCAAGATCAAGAAACTGGACAAGAATGGCGAAGGAAGCCACCGGAAACGGCCCGCTTACGGAAGCCTCCAGATCTTTTACCATCACTTCGGCATCTGATTTCTTAACGGTGGATGCGGCAATGGCCATCTGCCCCTGAAGTTTAAGAACGGCGATCTGACTCCAATCCGGCTCAGGAATAAGGAGGGTCCTCTCCTCTTCGGAAACATCGCTCGCCTCTTCCGACAATTCATCCACTGACTGCTCCTCCAGTCGCGGTGCAACGACGGCAAACAGCACCAGAACGATCAGAATTACCGGCCAACACCACCAGGCTGCTTTGTTCTCTTTCACCTCTTCAACTTCCTTCAGTGGTTCCGATTCCGGATCGGGGGAAATGCTATCCATAGGCGGAAACTAGCCCAAAACAAAAAGAGGACCACCGATTTTCGGTAGTCCCCTCTTTTGAAATCTTTTAGTTGTCAGTATATTCCAACTCACCCCTTCACGTCGTAGCAGACGATGTGCTCCTGATCCCGAAGGAAAAGTTTCCCACCAATCACCAAAGGGTGCGTCCAGACTTTGCCCTGTGGATTACGATTGGAGCTTTGCGGGGAAAGCGTAAACCTTCCTTTTTCTTCAAATCCTTTGGAACTTGCAACCGCAAGAGTCAAGGACCCGTCCCCTTCGTTCAATGCGTAGAGGTTTCCATCCGCGACGTGAACTGAACCCTTGGAAAGATACTGACCTTTTTCATTCCAAACCATTTCGCCGTCGTCCCAGTTCTGACAGATCAAGCCTCCACCATCTGAAAAACCGTAAAGGTGATCACCTACTTTGATCACACCACCATGGTGATTTTTCATCGTCTTATTGCTCCAAACATCTTTAGCCGTGTTGTCAGAACCGATTTCAACGAGCTTACACCCAACGCCATAGCCGGAAGCAACATAGATCTGATTTCCATCAACAATTGGAGTTGGGATAACTGCTGTTTTGCCGCCCCAGGGTGAGCTCCAGAGAAGTTTCCCGTCTTCCGCAGCCACTCCGACGAGTTCCTGCTCAAAAAGTCTCACATACTGTTTGGTTCCGTTGATCTCACAGGGAATGATCGTGGCATATTCCGCTTTTCCAGGAGTTACATCGGAAGCTTTCCAAACCGTCTTCCCGGAAGCTTTCTCAAGGCAGACAATACCGGCATCGTTTCCGCCGGGAGCAAGAATCACATGATCACCATCGACCAGCGGAGATGCGGAAAATCCCCATCCACCGGATTTACCTCCAAAATCTGAAACGTAGTCTTTGCTCCAGACTTTTTTCCCGGTTTCCGCCTCAAGGCAGGCAAAAGACCCTTTGGGTCCGAGAGCAAACACCAGTCCATCAGATACAGTCGGGGTGCTCCGTGGTCCATGCCCCCATCCTGCGCTGTATCCCTTCTGGTCATCGTTTCCGATTTCTTTAGCCCAGACTTCGGAACCATCGGCCACATTAATACAAACAACCGTTACATCGCTTCCGCGCGTCCCCATTGTGTAAAGTTTACCTCCAGCCACGGAAAAACCGGAATATCCCATTCCTGCCTCGTTGTAGGTCCAAAGCTGTTTAGGCCCCTCTTCGGGCCATTCTTTCAAAAGCCCGGTATCCGGGGAAATTCCATCCAGATTCGGCCCGCGAAAGTTAGGCCAGTCTGCTCCACCTGCCGCAGATCCTGAAGAAGATTTTGCCTCTTTAAGAAAGGTCTGGTCACCTGCGCTCAGCGAAGTCGCATCCAGAACATATTCACGGCCATTCGACATTTTCAGGGTCACTTTACCCCCTTCAACCTTAACCAGCTCAGCCTCAATAGATTTTCCGCTGGCCGCCTGAGTCCAGGTTCGGGCCTGCAAACTGGACGCAGTTAAAAGTATCAGCAAGATAGATAGAACGTTTCTCATGGGGTCCAATTTCGACGTTCACATACAAAAAGGCAAGTCACGACTTCCAACGCAAAAAACCAAAATCTCAGGTCACAAAACACAAAAAGACCGGGAGGAATATCCGCCCGGCCTTTCTTCAAGAAGTGAGTATTCTGTAGTGGATCAGTAGGCAACGCGGACACCGAAGAGAAGAGAGGTATCTTCTTTTTCGAATTCGGCAGCAACCTTCAATCCAACATTTTCAGTCACGTAATAGATCATTCCGGGAGTGAAGCGCCAGCCGTAGTCATCAACTTCTGCACTGGGGTTGTATGCGTTATGCTGACTGAGCATTGATTCGCGATGGTCGCCTTCGTTTTTGCTGTAGAAAGCATTTCCGAAAAGTTCGAGCCTTTTTCCGACAATAAAACGGAAACCAGGTCCCGCATACCATCCCCAGGAGTTAAAATCCTTCGCAGCATGATTAACAAACTCTGAATCATAGTACTGCCCGCCACCTTGGATGGTGATGTCAAAGCACTTGGCCACTGAATGTTTTGCTCCAAATCCAAGACGATAACGGTGGGTATCAGCATCGACAATGTGGTCAACCCAGTCATATTCATAACCTGCTCTTTCGTAAGAACCGGTAACGAACATTGAGCGTCCCAACGACTTGGAGAAATTTCCGGAGAAACCTTTCCCTTCATCAAAGAATTGAGTTCCGAAGTCCTGATAAACGTAGTTTAGATCGACATAATCGTAGGTCAGACAGTTCCCGGCAGGAACAGGCGGCTCGATTGGAATGATGTTTTTTCCCGGACGACCGAGGTTATACCCTCCAGCCATCGCCAGTTCTGCACCCAGGGTGAGAACGATTGCACTCGTAATGACTAATTTTTTCATAATTATTGGTTTTGTTTGAATAAGAGAGGGGTTTTTTGTCCCCGATCTCACTAACGGTCACCAATTAACTATGGAAATTATAGATAGTCAACAAGTATTGATATTTATGTGGAAAGTTTTATAAACTTTTTCTTATTTCTTAGTCCAAACCCGAATGTGGTCGATTTCAAAATCTGACGGGAAAGGGGTGTTCCCATCGGGTTCTTTGGCCCATCCTCCCACGGCAAGATTCGCTAGTAGAAACATGGGGCGGTGAGGAATCTCATCCGTAGTAGAGTGTTTTTCGATGCCGTCGATATACCACCTCATTTCATCTTTCTGCCACTCGAGGGCGAAAGTGTGGAATTCTTTTGAGAAATCAGGCCCATCGATTTCCGCCGTAATTGATTCCGAATCTCCTTTTGGATCCTCCGGATTGACCCAATGATGGGAAAGATAGATACGGTCCGGATCTTCACCGAGTATTTCCAGGATATCAATTTCAGGAGGCCAGCTCAGCGGTTTATCCGCCAGCATCCAGAACGCAGGCCACAGGCCCTGCCCTGCTGGAACTTTACATCGAATCTCAAAACGCCCGTATTTCTGGGAGAACTTCCCGTGAGTTGTCATCATTCCCGAGCGGTATTCCCGTTTCTGCCCGTCATAAAAAGTCGGCGTGTCTTCGCAGCGGATTTTCAGGATCCCATCACTGAGGTGAAACGCTTTTAACCAGTAGCCCTGAAGCTCCCCGTTTCTCTCTACACCCCACGGATCTTTGGGCATCCACTTATCGTAGTCGAGTTTTCCCCCGTCGAACTCGTCAAAGAAGGTCAAGGCCCATCCTTCGCGCTCCGCACCCTTTGGAGATCTCTTCTGATCACCGCTTAGTGAAACACTCCCGATAAGACTGAATAAGAGCAAGAAGCCGAAAATCACAGATTTCATTCTGTAATTTCCATAATAAAGCAGGAAAACACAACTAACTTCAGCTTATTGCCCCAACGGATTCAGGGAATAGAAACACAGGAATCCTAGAAGTCCTGCTCTCTCCAGGAGATAAGGCGGGCTCCGTCCTCGTTTTCGTTCTCCGAAAGAAAGCCATGTTTCACAAGGAAATTATCAATCAGGGTCAGGCACGCTTCGTAGGAAACCGGGTCGACATTGAGATTGTAGTAATTGTTGTCGCGGCCCTCAAATGGAGCAAATTCGCAGATATTCTTCTTTTTCGCCATCCGGTCCGCAAATTTCTCCACCCGGTCGATCGGAATCAATCTATCGGCCGTTCCATGAATAATCTGCATCGGCGGACAGCCTGACCCCACACTTTTCATCAATCCCAACTTCTTCGTCTCCGATGCATCGCGAAACTGATCATAGCCATAGTCCCCTTTGATCACATCGATCATGGGACTCAGGAGTATTGCCGCGTTTGGTCGAGAGCTGCACAAATTGAAATCTGCAGATTCGGCAGGAATCGACGCATCCAGTGCGGCGCTCCCGGCAATGGCTCCCCCGGCCCCGGCCCCGAATACGACCAACTTGTCGATATTGATATTAAATTTTTCTGAGTAATGCCGCACAAAACGGATCGCACTTCTTCCATCCTGCATGGACTGAGTGGGAAAGGACTGAGGATGAGTCGTTTTACTTCGGTATTCGACAAGGCCACACACTGCTCCCCTCTCTACGAAGTAGAGGGCATGGGGCGCAAACTGAATCGGATTCCCCCGGTCAAAAGCTCCGCTGTTGAAGAAAAGGAACACCGGCTTGGGATCCCCTTCTTTGAGATCCCTCGGGAAATAAAAGTGAATCAATAGATCTTCACCATCTTCCACTGACTTGTAGTTGATAGGTTGCGCCATCTCCAAGAGGAGCCTCTGACGTTCGGTCAGCGCTTTAAACTGATTACTCATTGCGACACGGGAAAAACAGGGAATCGGAGGGCACAATTGCCCCCGCTGAGAGTATAACTTCTGCTTTCGAAATCAAGACTTTCCGAAAATGCCCCTTATTGCTCCCCGCGATGGAAACTCTTTCTGTTCAAGCTCTTCTCTGATGATATGTTGCAGGCATGCTGAGGATTCTCCCACTGGTAGCTGCTGTATTTTTGCATTCAGCCATCTTTGCCCAAAACGAAGGCGTCGGTTTACCGGTCGCTTCCGATCCATCTCTGCGTCCAACGCTCGAGGCGATTTACCACTCCTGGCGTTCCGCAATGGCTGCCGAGAACATTCCCGCCTGGGAGAAAGTCACGGCGCTTTCCCGTCAAATGGAAATCCGCAATCGCATCGTTTCCCAAAAGCTCCCCTTTCCGGAGGCGCTCCTTGAGGACCCGGTTCAGGCGCCGTCCCTGAATGGTCTGATCGCCCTCGGTGTGTTTTCCACCGGATCAACGGCCACTTCCACCTATTTCGGAAAAGCCAATTTCGGGGAAGGCCAAACCGCAGTGACCGACAATTTACTCGTTCTTCATTTTCTCCGGGAAGAGGGAATCTGGAAATTCGACAACGTTCGAGTTGTAAAGATCGGTAATGACGGAGACATCCTCCTCAAAATTCGAAATTCTGATTTTTCATTTCTCAAAGGCGAAGAGTTTCTTCCTGCAAAGACACTCCCCCCACTTCCTCAGCCTGCCAGTGCGCCCGACTACATAGCTGAAGTTTGGATAACATCAGCTGGGTATGAATCCGAAGTCCGGGTGAATGGTTTTCTTGCCGGAAAACTTTCCAACAGTAGCGGTAAAGATCTTGTCATTGGGGGCGTCCGAAGAGGAGTGAACTCCATTGAAATCAAAACGAAACGCCTTCCCGTCGGTGAAGAGATCGCTCCGCGCCTGGAAGTAGCCATTTACGCGGCTGCAGGACCGGGTGAAAAAGCGAATCGCGTTTTCCATTTTCCTTCCACTGATGCGGTCCAGCCTCTTATCCGGCAGAATTTTAACGGCGAGTGAGAATTCGGAAGTTCGTCGCTTACTTATTTCGTCACTGTCTCCCGCCTCTCGGTGATGAATTTTCGGGGCGAAAAGTAATTGTCGTATCCCTTCTCGAATCCTGATCGATTCATCAGGATCTTGAGATTTTTCCGAATCTCAAAATACAGATGCGCTGAATACATCTGCTTGGGGCCACGCCCGATAGTTCCGATCTGTTGACTGCGCTGTATGAATTCACCCTCTACGACATCAATTCGCCCCAGGTGTGCGTACAGAGCATCCACTGATTTGATACTTCCGTTTCTGTCGATGTAACCGTGCCGCGTAATCACGACATTGCCCCAGCCTTTCCCTTCGTCGTTCGCAAAAACGACCACGCCGCCCCCGATACAGCAGACAGGATCTCCTTCATCAGTGTTTCCACCTCTGATACCATTCCATCTTTCCCCTGGATGCACATCCGGTGTGAATCCCCTCACCACGACATATCCTTTCCCATCGGGAATTCCGACCGGGAAATCAAAATACTCCGAGATTGGCGGAGGAATATGCAAAACGGAATCCGCAGGAGCAATGAACTTGCTTTGCAACCATTTCTCTTTTTTACCGTTCTCCCAAAAGCTGACGATTCCCTTGACCATTCCGACGGCCAGAAGTTTTCGATACGCTTCCGTGTGAATCCACGCAGCATTCTCAGGATGTTCCAAATTCCCACAATCTACCTCCACTGAGGGAACCGAAACATCACGCGAATTCTCTGAATTTTTCCCGCCCTTTTCGAAGAGCGCAGCCCCGGTCTCCTTCACCAGTGATTCAGCGAGCAATTCGGCCAGCAATCCGGCTTCGTCAGCAAAAGCGAGTTCCTCAGAAATTCGAATGCGACATCCTGATTCTCCATCCGCTTGCCCCCTGTGCCGAATTAGAATCAGGATCGAATAAGGGCAATTCCTCCATTTCCGGCCCCGCTCTTCGTCCGAAATCTTCCGGTCTTCTGATCGAGTCAGCTCGCATTGGAATCCTGCTCTCAGCAGTTCACGCTGCACTTTTTTCGCCACATCCAGATTATAAAATTTTTCGTGTCCAAAGAGCCCCTCGACCCCGATGTCCTTCCCTCCATGAGCCGGATCAATGATGATCAAAGGACGGGGACTCGTTTTGAAATGCTCTCCGCTACCTGATACCAAAGTGGAATCAAGAATCAACGACGCCAGAATCATAAGCCGTATCATGTGTTTTACTGATGCTGCAGGAGAGCTCGACTCCTCCCCTCTTCAAATCAACAACGCGAAAACAGGCACGGCTATTAGAGGCTTGTTCCTCAAAAAGGTTTTTGACTGATTGTTCGAAATTGCCTGGCAATTTCATCGACCACCAGGGTTTTCACATTTGCCGTTCCCGCAAACTCCGGCCATCGGCCCAGGGCATCGCACACATCGTCAATCAAGGATTTAGCGCGGCGTGCCTTGATGGATGCGTATTTGCCAAAGGCGATCAGATCCTCCATCTCAAAGCCGTCCCGTTTTCCGTTCACGCTCATCTGATGCTGCCCTGTCCAGGCACCTGTTGGATTGTAGGAAAAAGTGACATCGTATGCCGGTGACAACTTCCACTCACCCTGCTTATTCATCAGAAAGCCGATGTTCTTGGTGTGATCATCCTGATTCCTCGCCATCACGTTGAAGACGGTCCGGCGAAACTGTTCTTCAATCTGATCCCGGGAAAGATTCAACTTTCGCATAAGCTGAACCGCCTGCTCATAACTCGTGGCCCCCGCCAGATTGAAATCGAAATGGCCGATCGCACAGAGGCTCTGCAGGTGAATCTTTTTTCCCGTCGTAGTCCGATCGAAACGGCGCGTCATAAAATGAGCCCTCCCGTTTTCACAAAGCAGCCGGCAGTCGCTCATCTCTATCCCTGCGGCACGAGCCATCAGATGATAAGCGAACTCGATTTTTCCATATCCCTGAGGGTCGACCAGCTCCTTGTCGCGATTTTCTGAGACTCCGTCGAATTTAATGAGCCACGGTTCGAACCCAACAAGATCGCGAGATTGTCCTGATCGAACCTCCCCGGTTTCCGGATGCCATGCGATCACAGCTTTGGCCCTGGCGCCCCCTGCCGACGTGCCAACCTGGATGATCGATTTCAACGCTTCGGCTTTGAGGCGGGCATCATCGTCATTAGCCATTTTCACATGAAGTTTCTCTTTTCCTGCCAGGGCTTCATTCGCCAGGCGAACCAGATTCGCCACGTCGAGTGAAGCGGACCCGCTGGGTTTGTCTTTCAACAATGGAAAGAATTCCAATGCTCCCATCCCCCGTTCACCGATGTAACAAAGACGCTCCACCGGGCTGAAGTCAGCGGACTCTCGCCCCTGTCCCGCTAGCCATTGATTGATGAGCAGGTTGCCAAACTTATCAGGTAGAGAATCGACGAGAAATCCGGGCAGTCCTTGAAACGTCTCTCGTCTCAATCCGGGAAACGAATACACCTTCCGCGAGAGAGGCATTGTCAAAGGAGCAGGCTCCACTCCACTGTCGAGAAAATCGGGTGAATACTCGAATCGTCCGACTTCCCGGGAACGATCCCACGCAACCGCTCCGATCCGGCGGTTCCAGAGATGAACTTCGGCTATATCAACGGCTGTCATGACGTGGAGTGAGAGAGGGTGCCTCAGGCAATTTCGAAGGCTAAAACAGAATTGAGCTGATATCGGATCGTAGATTATGAAAACCACCTTACCCAGCAGACCAAGATCAAAAACCCAGAATCTCCCCGTCACCTATTTCGAAGCCAGCAAGATTCTGCAGATCGAATACCGCTCAGGTCAACTATCCTCCCCCCATTCCCATCCACTTTCTCGAACCCGGTAGTCCGCCTTTGCTTTCTTCCGTTTTCCCGTCGCTCGCTGCCTCACTTTCCCCTGCATCTCGGCTAGCATTAGAGGGCTGGTTCCAGGATCAGGAAGAAATGCATCCAGATTATCGATCCGATCCAATCCGCGTAAGATGGCAATCAAAGTCGGTAAGGTTCCTCCTTCACCATTCTCCAGATTGGTAATTGTTTTACGGGAAACGCCGGCCGCACTTGCCAACTCGGCTTGACTCATGTTTTGATTGAGCCGTTCCTGTTGGAGCCTTTCACCTATTTCCTTCAGAAGCGCATGATCTGACATCGATTGATTCATTTATGAGTAAATATACTCTCATTAAATCCATTTACAACATTAGTGGGCAAATTACGACTCATTAAGTATAAATTTAACGAGTATTTATTTACGCACAATAGTCATTTTTCGACATTCCGAGCAAATTATTACTACTTAAATGCCAAATCCATCAAGCAATCACAAAGCAGAAGAGCAAACAGAGCTCCCTCTCTTTGATTCACCGGCCCCCGGCTCAATGCCCCCGCCGGATCAATCCATTACCGGGAAAACCCGTTCTTTCCTCGATTGGAACGAATCGGTTCTCGCATCGGCATGTGCCCATCTCGCAAAAGACTGGGACCAAAAAGGAGCACTCGACTTGTCGGATTGTCTGGTAATCGTTCCGACCAGGAATGCCGGTCGACGACTCCGGGAATCTCTCGCTCTTTTCGCCTCGGAATATGAAGCTGCGGTTATCCCTCCCCTGGTCACCACTCAGGATTTCCTGGTTGCCCCGGAGAGAAATTCCGACAGCAATCCGGTTGCAGCACAGCACATCACACCTCTGATCTGGTCGGCCTTGCTTCTGGAAATCAATCTTAATCAATTTCGCCGAATCTATCCAGTTGATCCGGTCGAACGCGATTTGCACTGGGCCATGAAAACGGCCGGTGAGATTCTCGAAGTCAGGAACCTTCTCGCAGAATCGGGCCTGACATTTTCGACCGCTTCCGAAAAACTTGCCGAATTGGAGATGGAGCCCGGTCGGTGGAAAGAACTGGCCGAGCTTGAAGCCCTCGCCATTGAACGAACGGAAAAACTCGGCTTCCGCGATGACTCCACTTCCCGAATTATCGCATCCACCCGGGGCAAACTCCCATCCGGGATCAAGCGAATTCCTGTCATCGCAACCCCGGACCTGCGACCTGTTTCAATCTCAGCCCTGAATTATTATTCAAACTCCCACACCATCGAGATTTTGATTCACGCTGCAGAAGAATTCTCTGAGCGATTTGATGACTGGGGCCGCCCCCACCCCGATCAATGGCTCAATGCAGAAATCCCTATTCTTAAACCCGAAAGATCGATCCACCAGGCGGCGACTCCATCCGCTCAGGCAGCCCTCGCATTTTCCCTGATCAATGATTTAAAAAATCCCGCCGAAACCGTCGCGATCGGCGTTCCCGATCCTGAACTTGTCTCTCCCCTGCAGCAGACTGCGGCCGGTCACGGCTGGACAACACACGACCCGGCAGGCCTCCCTGTTTCGCGGCATGGAATTTACTATCTGCTCGAGCAAACCGAACGACTTGTAGATACCGGATCATTCGACGCTGCCGCACAACTCTTCCGTTGCCCTGATTTTGCCAAAGCTTGTGTCGACTCCTTGGGCCTCCCGGATGATTCAAATTTCGGCCCGGTTGCTCTTCTCCGGCTTGTTGATGAACTCACCACCACAGCACTCCCTCACCGGCTCAGTGACGCAATCGCTGGAGCTCGTCGCAGTTTCTATAAAAAACCGGAACTCGAAAAAGCTCTTCGCTGGGTAGAGGCATGGCTGGATCGATTCAAGAAAAAGGAATTCGGAGAAACCCTCATCACTTACCTATCTGAAGTCTTCGCCGCTCGCAGCTTCTCAGTGAACGAAGGAACCCACGGCGCATTTTCCGAAGTCGCTGATGCCGTCCTTGAAGCGGATGCCGCACTACGCGCCGTCGGATCCACCTTTCAGAAAAAGCTCACTCCCCCAGGAAAGTTTCAGCTCGTTCTCGAACTCATCCGCGAAAGACGTCTTTACGAAGAAAGAAGAATCCGGGACATCGACCTGCAGGGGTGGCTCGAACTGCTATGGGAGGACGCGCCCCATCTCATCATCACCGGAATGAATGACAATTTTGTTCCCGAAGCCATCGTCGGCCACGCCTTTCTCCCCGACTCGGCCCGCCGCGTTCTAAGAATTTTTCACAACGACGACCGCTTCGCCCGCGACGCTTATCTGCTCTCATCCGCCGTCGCATCCCGCAGCGAAAACGGGAGAAGGCTCGATCTCATTTTTGGCCGTGAAAGCGACAGCAATGATCCTCTACGACCATCGCGACTCCTGTTTCAATGCCCTGATTCCAGTCTGCCGGAACGAACCCTGCATCTCTTCAGTGAAGGGGAATCCGGTGAGCGTCCCGTCGCAAGGTCGGTCGCATTCCCCCTTCGTCCGCGACCATTGACTCCCGATAACAGCGTCTTCCAACGGCTCAGCGTTTCTGCTCTCAAACAGTATCTCTCCTGCCCGTTTCGCTTCTATCTGAAACAGGGATTGCGAATGAATACCATCGAAACTAACAAACGTGAAATGGACGCCGCCGACTTCGGTAATCTCGTCCATGAAACACTGGACCGTTTCGGGATGGATGACTCCATCAATCAATCAAGCGAGCCCGACGAGATCTTGCAATACTTTCAAAGAACTCTGGATACCATTCTTGAGGAAAGTTACGGAAACAGTCTCAGCACCCCGGTCGTCATCCAAAGGGAAGCCGCCCGGAAGCGACTCGCCTGGTGGTCGGAAGTCGAAGCTGAACAGCGCAAGGAAGGATGGGAAATCGCCGGATGCGAAATCGAATTCGGCTACGATGACAAGTGGCCTTTCGAGATCGATGGCACCAAGATTCGCGGACGCATCGACCGGATCGATGAACATCCCGAGCACGGATTCCGGGTTCTCGACTTCAAGACCATTTCCCCTTTTCGGGAGGGCAGTCTTAAAACGGTCGACCAGTACCATTTGGTTCCTCTCAAGAAGGCCGAAGATCCCGAAGAAATGCCAGACTGGATCACTTGCGAAAATCAGGAGAGCAAGATTTGCCGCTGGGCTGATCTGCAGGTCCCACTCTACGTCCTGGCAATGCAACAGAAGCACCCCGGAAGTCCCGTCATTGCCGGCTATGGCACCCTCGGGAAAACCGAAGCCGAAGTGAGGGTCGACACCTGGGAGAGTCTTGACGCCGATCTCCTCGCTTTCGCAGAGGCCTGTGCCAAAGGAATTATCGGCGCAGTGAGAGACGAAACTTTCTGGCCTCCTTCCGATGATGCCCCACCCTGGGACGAATTCCTTGATCACCTCGCTCCCGATCCGGCGGTCGCCGTCGACATGACTCTGTTGAATCGATGACCCACCCCTGTTGAATCGAAACTCATTTTTACTCAGACACGCAACTGTGCCCACCATGATTCCACACGAAGCCATTCTTGCCTCCGCCGGATCCGGCAAGACCTACCAGCTGACCAATCGCTACATCGCCCTCATGGCCTTGCAGCTGAAAAACGGCGGCCCCGTAGAGCCCGAGAAAATCATCGCCGTGACCTTCACGCGGAAAGCTGCCGGTGAATTTTTCAGCTCCATTCTCGTCAAGCTCGCCGAGGCAGCCAGCGATCCAAAAAAAGCGGCCGCTCTAGCCGCCGACAAAGACGACCCCCTCGCGCCTCTTTTGGCCGAAGTTTCGCAGGAGGAATTTGGACAATTGCTGCGGGTATTCATCTCAAAAATGCCGCGCCTTTTTCTGGGAACACTCGACAGTTTTTTCTCAAATATTCTTCGTTCCTTTCCCGCCGAATTCGGACTCGCTTCCGAGTTCGAGGTGATGGACGACTACCGTGCTGCCGTCGCTGTTGACCAGGTTTACGATGCTGTCTTCACGAGAAGACCCGGAGCCTCCTCCGGATCGGACCGCGAACAGAAAGCTTTCCTTGAAGCCTTCCGTCAGGCCACTTTCGGGAAAGAAGGTGCCAACGTCATCCGTGAACTCGACGATTTTGTCGACAAGATGCACAGCATTTATCTTCGGGCTGCGTCAGAGAAAAAATGGGGGAATGCGGAGACCATTTGGGGCACGGGGAAAAATCCGTGGCTCGACACCGCGGCCGATCTCGAAAAAGAATTCGGACGCATCTACAAAGCATTCGAGTCCGAACCCGATATTTTCGCCAACGACTGGTGGGACAAATTCCGCGAGGAAGCATCCGATCATCATCCAGGCAACCCCTTCCCCACGCGTATGGGCGGAATGTTAGGGAAGTTCCTCGAGAATATTGAAAGTCTCAAAGGCGGCGATGTAACGATTGTCTTCAACCGGAAGAAACATGAATTCAATGCATCCGCCTGCGAGGCTGCATTGCAGCTCACCTATTCTCTCGTCGGCGGTGAAATCAAAGCACGGCTTCGCCGAACCCGCGGGGTTTACGATCTGCTAAACCATTTTGAGAAAACCTACGCCGGCCTCGTCCGACGCCAGGGCCTGCTCACTTTTCAGGATGTGCAGTTGCTGCTTTCCGGCCATGCCTACGGTGAGGATAGAACCGTCCCCCTGCTCACCCAGATGCCGGATGAAGAGGATCGTCTCCGGATCGACTACCGACTCGACGCCCGTTACGATCACTGGCTGCTCGACGAGTTTCAGGACACGGATTTCATCCAGTGGAAAGTAATCGCCAACCTGATCGATGAAGTCGTGCAGGACGGATCCGGAACGCGCTCGCTTTTTCAAGTCGGGGACATCAAGCAGGCGATCTATGCGTGGCGAGGAGGAGACACTCGATTGTTCACGGACATTTCGAAAAAATACAACCAGAACGAAGTCCGCATTCACCCGCGCCGCCTCGATGTTTCGTGGCGATCCGCACTCGATGTTCTCGATCCCGTCAACCTCGTCTTCAAAGACAAAACGGCAATGGAGGCTGCGGGAATCCCCTCTTCAACGACCGATCGCTGGGACTGGACTGATCACACGGTGGCGCCTCCAAACCGGGACAAGCCCGGGCTCACGATGCTTTTGAACGCTCAGCCAGACGAGGGAAACAAGAAACCCGGCTGGGACGAAAAATTTGCTCTCGTGGCCGCTATTTTGGAAGAAGTGCAACCGACAAGGAATGGTCTAAGCTGCGCCGTATTGATTCAGGCAAACAAACGCGGAAACGAGCTGGTCGAATACATTCGCGCCCACACGGACATTCCCGCCATCAGCGAATCCGAGCAAAAAATCGCCCGTGACAATCCGGTGAATCTCGCGCTCCTGAGTTATTTTCAACTGGCTACTCATCCCGGTGATACCTTTGCCTGGGAACACCTCCTCATGACTCCCTATGCAGGGATCATCGAACGCGAAGAACTCACGAGAAGCAGCGTCTCAGGAAAAATCTCACGAGCCTTATTCGAATCCGGATACGAAACTGTCAGTCGAAATTTCCTTCGGGATCTCGCCGGGGAAATGGAGTCCCCTCTCGATGCGTTTACTGAAAAAAGATCCGAGGCATTCTGCCTTGCTGCCCGCCATTTCGATGAAACCGGCAGTCGCGATACGGACCGCTTCATCGACTACGTGTCCCGTCATGCAACTCGCGAACCCGTCGCGGACAGCGCGGTTCAAGTGATGACTATTCACAAATCCAAAGGCCTCACTTTTGACATGGTGATTCTCCCCGACCTGGATGGTTCCATGCTGGAAATCAGCCGGAACATGGGGGCAAAAACCAACGAGAAACGCGAGGTGGAATGGGTGTTTGATCTTCCCAAAAAAGAAATCGCAGAGGTGGTTCCGGTGCTTTCAGAATATCGCGCTGAAAAGGAGGCCGAAGCGGCCTACGAATCCATCTGCAAGTACTATGTCGCCATGACCCGGGCGCGTTTTGCCAACTATATCATTACCGATCCGATCGGGGCAAAGACAACCGCCAAGTCATTCCCCCGAATCCTTCGCGACACTTTGGCCGGAGATGAGACCGGGGCGGTAAAGTTCGCCGGAATCAATGCGAACCTTCTTTACCAAAGCCAGACTGCATTGACCGACCGCGAATGGTTTCTGCATTTACCGAAGTCAGAATCCGAAGATGAAAAACCGACACCGGAGCCACTTTCACCTGTTCCTGAAACTCTGGCACGCCCACGAGTGGGACGAAGAACTCCGAGTGGATCCGAAAGCGCGACCATCACGGCCGCACAGATTTTTAGCAGTGAAGGAAAAGCGGCACGGGAGTTCGGCACTCTGGTCCATGAGTTTTTCGAAGACATCGAATGGTATTCCCCGGACGAGTTCCCCTCACTGCTAACCCAATGGCAGGAACTCCCGGGCTATGACCCCAAAACAAAAGCTGCAGCCATCAATCAGGTTCAGCAAAGCGTTTCCTCGCCGGAAATTGCAGCCGCCCTTTCCAGGCCGGGTGAGAAGTCAGAATGCTGGCGCGAGAAGAACTTTGAGATCCTGCTGAATGACGAGTGGATTTCAGGAACCTTCGACCGGGTAGTGATCGAAGGCGACAGTGCTACTATCCTCGACTTCAAAACCGACTGGGTGACTGACGAAGAATCCATTGATAAGGCTAAAACGAAATACCTTCCTCAGTTGGAAACCTATCGAGAGGTCTTGTCCCGCATGACCAACATTCCCGAGGAAAAAATCACGCTACTCCTACTCTTCACCCGCCTGCCAGGACTCGTTACGCTGTGAGGCAATGGAGTTCCAAAGACCAGACCGTGAGCACCCGGCCCATCAAAGCGACAAGCTTGCGGTAGCAAAATTGTTCAAAGGCGTTTCAACAGCTTGTCGTGAATCCCGTCAAAGCCTCCGTTGCTGAAAACGATAACAACATCATCGTCTTCTGCTTCTGCTTCGACGCGGGTCACGATGGCCTCAGCGTTGGGCTCGTAATAGGCAGGCTTGCCGCCCGCGCGGAGAGTTTCCATCACTTTATCGGTATCCAATCGCTGATCCTCTGCGAGAGAGTCCGCCCTGGCGACGGCAGCAATACACACCGCATCGGCGTGTCCCAGAGCTTCCGGAAGCTCATCCTGGAAAATATTGCGTCGGGTCGTGTTGGATCGGGGTTCGAAAATTGCCCAGAGCCTTGAATCAGGAAAACGATACCGCATTCCTGCAAGGGCCTCGCGAATCGCAGTGGGATGGTGCCCGAAATCATCGATCACCGTGATATTTCGATCAGTAACTCCACGCACTTCCTGACGTCGTTTGATTCCGGTAAAATCCAAAAGCGCCTGTCGAATCGTGTCGGGTTCAATTCCACCAAAACGAGCCCCGCCGATCGCCATGGCGGCGTTTCGGACATTGAACTCCCCGTTCATTGGGATCCGGTAACGCTCGCCCTCGATCGTAAAGTCAGTGAACTGAGGCTGATAATCGACATCAGTAATCCGCGATTCACAATCCTCAGCAAAACCGACCCGTCGTGAAGGCGAGTTCTTTCCTTCGGCAGCAACCACTTCGAGACAATTTTTGTCGTCGCCATTCAAAAGGATCAGACCATTACCTGGAATCAGACGGACCATGTGTTTGAAGGTACGTTTGATGTCTTCAATATCGTCGTAAATATCTGCGTGATCGAACTCGATATTGTTCACAATCGCAAGTTCAGGCAGATAATTGATAAACTTGGAACGCTTGTCGAAAAAGGCGCTGTCGTATTCGTCCCCTTCCAGAACAACTATGTCTGAGTCGGTAATTTTCGCTCCCTGCCCTAGATTTCCCGGAATTCCACCGATCACAAATCCGGGATTTCGACCCGCGTGCTCAAAAATCCAGGCGAGAATCGAAGCCGTTGTGGTTTTCCCATGCGTTCCGGTAACCACGAAGTTCCTTTTTCCGCGGAGGACACATTCTTTCAACAATTCAGGAAGAGAAACGTAATGCCTTTTGGCCTCCAACACCGCTTCGACCTCTGGATTTCCGCGACTTTGTGCATTCCCGATCACAAACAGATCGACGTCATCCGGAAGGTTTTCCCCTTTATAGCCATTTAATATCTCGATCCCTTTTTCTTCGAGAAAGGATTTCATCGGATCGTAAACGTGTTGATCAGAACCACTTACACGATACCCGGCATCGCGAAATGCTGCAGCCACCGACCCCATGGCAGTGCCGCAAATACCCATAAAGTAGAGATGTTGTGGGGAGGTGTCGGATGAACTCATCAAAATAGGAGACAGAAAAGATATAGGATTGCCCTGTACATTCAGGTGTGCAGGATGGGCATTTTTTACCCGTGATTTGGTTCCATTGCAAAAGGGATTTTAGATCCAAAAGTAGATCTCGTCCTGCCAATACCGAATTTATCACCGGCATCTTTCAGAAAAAGAGACCAATCTCCACGTCTTCAATGTCACAAAGTGAACAAACTTTACTGCACGGCAACACGCGATTGACCCACAAAGACATTGAGCGATGGTGGCAGCATGAGCAGTTTCGTGAAGCATGAGACCCCAACACCGCGTGGTCTAAAAGTGGCGGTCATTATTGGTGTCCTTTGGGCAGTTGTAATTGGAATACTTTGGCTCGCCTTTCGCAATGCGGATGGTGAAGGCGGAGGGTTCCTAAATTTCGTGGGCCGTTTTCACGTCCTGATTGTCCATCTTCCCATTGGAGTCCTTGGACTGGCAGCCATTCTTGAAGTTCTCCAACGGTTCAGCAGCCAGACACCCATTCGAGCCGTCATCCCCCTGATCCTCTGGGTTGCGCTTCTCGGCGGAATCGGAGCTACCATCCTCGGATATATGTTGATGGGAGCAGAAGGAACGACCGGCAAGGCCATGGATTACCACCTCTGGACCGGCCTCGGCGTGGTCGTATTCACCCTGCTTTCGCTCGTTTTCCTCCTTTTGGACAAGAATGCCCTCTATCTCCTCTCGCTCGTCGGCTCGATTGTCGCTGTCTCAGGAGCCGGTCACTTCGGCGGAGCCATGATTCACGACGATGATTACCTGGCGGAATTTGCTCCAAAACCTTTGCAACCTCTTCTCACGGCCGGACTTGGATCTTCAACATCCACTGAAGATCCCAATGAGGCTGAAGGAGCGGAGGAAACCCCGATCGAGGAAAGACTGGCTTACACCGAACTGGTGGTCCCGATTCTCGCAGGAAGATGCACCGAGTGTCACGATGAGAATAAGGTTAAAGGTAAACTCCGTCTCGATACCCACGAGTTGATCTTGGCAGGAGCGGAGGGCTCTGACTTCCCCACAGTTGAGCCCGGCAAACCAGATGACTCAGAACTCCTGGTTCGGGTATTATTGCCTTCCGATGATGATGATTTCATGCCTCCAAAAGGGGACGGGCTCACTGCTGAACAGATTAAAATACTCACCCTTTGGATTCAGGCGGGAGCCTCTCCGGAAACTACCATCGCTCAACTCGGCGATGATCCGACGATTCTCGACACCGCCACCACCGTGATCGCACAAATCGCTGAAGGCGGAGATGGCGCGGCGGACAGCTGGGAACCGGTTTGGGATACTCTCACTGAAGAAGAGCGCCAGGTTCGTCTCGACGAGGCCATGGCTGCGGCGGAACAACACAATTTCTCCATCATGCCGATCTCGGCCGAGGACGACCGGCTCCGGGTCAATGTGATCAATGCAGCAAAAGAGTTTGGAGATGAGCAGCTCGCAAGCCTCGATCCGATTGCCGAGAGAATTCTCTGGCTTGATCTGGCTCGCAGTCAGATCACAGACGAGGGCATGAAAACCGTGAGCCACATGCGGAATCTGGAGCGCCTTCACTTGGAAAACACCAAAATCACTGATTCCGGAATTGCACGAATCGCTCCTCTGGAGAATCTGGAATACATCAATCTCTACGGCACCGAGGTGGGCAACGCTCTCTTCGAATACGTTAAGAATATGCCGCGCCTCCGCAAGCTATACGCCTGGCAAACCAAGGTTGATCCTGCCGAAGCGCGTTCCTTTGAACGAGCTGTGAACCTTGAGATCAATACCGGCGTGGATCTTGTTGTAGAAGAGCCAACTCCTGAGCCTGAGAAAAAGGCCGAACCTGCAGCTCCTGCGAAACCCGAAGAAAAGAAAGCGGAGCCCAAAAAGGCGGAAGCGAAAAAGCCGGCTCCTGTGCCTGCCAAGCCGGCAGCAAAACCCGCTGTGGTTAAACCAAAGGAGACACCAAAGCCTGCAGCCAAACCTGCGGCCAAACCTGCGGCCAAACCTGCAGCCAAACCGAAGGCAGCAGCTCCTGCTCCGGCGAAACCAAAAGAAACCCCCAAGGCAGACACGCCTCCGGCAGCGAAGCCGGCTGCACCCGCAGAAAAGAAGAAGGCAAAGTAATTTAGATTTGCGCCTATAGAACGCCAATCGATCTAGCCACTCCCGGCAGTCGTCAGAAACGTAACCCCTCTTTAGAAATGATCTTCCGATCAAAAATTACTCAACTTGGTTCTGCGCTGTCTCTGGCGCTGGTCCTATCCTCCTGCAATTCCGACAAAGCAGCGGAGATCAGGGTTCGCGAGCTACCTGAAGAGGAACGCGAATTGAAAATGGTGGCCACCAGCGCAGAGAGATTTCGTTTCCGGGCTCAAAAAGCATCCGATTCGGCAGGCTCAGTGCAGAAAACGGGCGGTCCCCAGCTGGTTTATGAAACTCCTGAAGGCTGGACGGTTCTCGATTCGGCAATGATGCGGGACGTGAATCTCACTTTCGGCGAAAACGGCGAAGGGGAATGCTACCTGACCCGGCTTCCCGGAGCAGGTGGAGGTCTCGAACCCAATGTGAATCGCTGGCGCAAACAAATGGGCGCAGCTTCGCTGAGTGCAGAGGAAATCGCGGCTCTCCCGAAGAAGCCCCTTTTCGGGCAACAGGCCACCTTTATCAAAGTTGACGGAAATTTTGGCGGCATGAGCGGAGCGGATGCGAAAGAAAATTATCGACTGCTCGGTTTGATCCTGAGTTCCGAAGCCGGAGCCGTCTTTGTGAAAATGACCGGACCAAAAGATCTGGTCGAGAAGAACAAAGCCGGATTCGATCAATTCACCAGCACTCTCGACGTTTCCCTGAACTAATTTTTTAAGCGAACCCTTTCCCATTCCCGACATGGCTACATCCAATACCGAAAAGTCGCCCGGAAACTGGCTCCACTTTCTCTACAAATTCTTTACCTCTTTCAAGCTCGCCACTCTGGTGCTGGTCCTGCTGACTTTCATCACACTTTTTGGCACGCTTGCTCAGGTCAATCATGGACTGGTCGCCTCGAAGCGGTTTTACTTTGATTCCTGGTTTTTGTGGTATTCCATCAAGGAAGTTGACGGCAGCTTCACACCTGTCTTTCCTTTCGCTCCGGGCGGCATGCTCCTCATGGTGATCCTTTTCACCAACATGCTCATGGGGGCCATCGTCAAAGTGAAAAAACGCCTCCGAGGTATCGGGCTTCTCATCTCCCACTCAGGAATGTTGCTGCTCCTTGCTGGCGGATTTGTCTCCCACAAGTTTGGCACGGATGGCTTTATTGCTCTCTATCCCGGCATGAAATCGAGCAAAGTGGAAAGCTATCGCGAATGGCAACTCGAACTGATCCCGGTGAACGATGCCGACAAAGCGGAAAAGGCTTTTGTCATTCCCACTGAGGCCCTCAATGCGCTTCGTCTCAATCAGGAAAAAGTTTTCCCGATGCCGGATCTTCCTTTTGATGTAAAAATCAATAGCTACGCAGCCAACTCCAGCCCGATCCCAACCAGCGCGCCGATGTCTGCGCAAGTGGAGGGAAAGGAAATTGATGGCTTCAAGCTGGCGAATCAGGAGCTTTCCAAAAAAGCAGAGCAAAACCTCCCCGGCGCTTACGTCGAGTTCGTTCCTAAAGAAGGTGGTGATCCGATTGAGGCTATTCTCTGGTCAGGGTCTGCAAAATTTGATCCCAAAGAAAAGAATATGCCCTTTCAATTTCGGGTAGGTGATCAACGATTTGCCGCTCAACTCGCCAAGAAGACCTGGCGTGTTCCCTACGAGATTGAGCTCGATGAATTCATTTTTGAGCGCCACCCGGGAACAGGGGTCGCCAAGGAATACCGGAGTCGAATCACGCGCTTTGAGGAGGGGAAAGAGAGCCAATCCCTCGATATCCGGATGAACGAGCCGATGCGATACGGAGGATATGTCTTTTTCCAGGAATCTTTTGGTCCACCAGATGCTCCCGCCGGGCAGATGTATTCGCAGTTCGCAGTCGCGAACAACCCCGCCGATCAATGGCCGCTCATTGCCGTTTCGATCACAGGACTTGGTCTTCTCATTCACTTTTGCATGAGTCTCAATAAATTTGTTTCACGTACCAGAAAATCCAACAAGAAGAAAGCCGAAGCAGCATGAGAAAGTTCGCCTTTATTCCATTACTCCTCGGAGCCTTCGCGCTTCCATCTACGGCGATTTCCGCCGATAAAGATATTTCGACTCCTCTCGAGTCCTATCAAGCCTGGTCACCAGAGGCTGTCGAAGCCTTTGAAAACCTGCTGGTTCAGGACGGCGGCAGAGTGAAGCCGGTTTACACCTTCGCACGATTCACTCTGATGCCCTTTGTCGGAGGAACGAAAGTCAAATTCTCTACGCAAGACGGTGAAAAGCACACCATCAAGCAGAGCGAATGGCTCATGGATGTTCTTTTCCGCGGAGAAATCGCCCGGGAACTTCCGACATTTATCGTCGACGATTCCGAGGCTGTAATCCGCATCGGAGTCTCTCCTAAATCGAAACGGGACCGCTACTCCTATGCTCAGCTTCAGAAGGGGCGTGCAAAACTTGCCGATCTCGCCGCGCAGTATGCGGAAAAGCAGCAGAAATGGGAATCGAAAGAGAAGGATCCAGAGTTCGAACTGGATCGCATCGAATCGATGGTTCTTCGCCTCGGACGGAATGTGAGTTCCTACGAATATTTGCTGGGGCAGTTTGGATATGCCCGGGGAGGTGACTTCATGGTCAACGAAGACATTTTGCCTGAAGAACTTAAAAAACTTTCCACCACGGTCAACATGACGGAGATGCTGGAAAAAATGCCGGAGATGACTCTGGAGCAGTTGGTCCAGATGATCCGCCAGCAAACGGGAGCCTCCGAGGATGAGCGGCTTTTCGCCGGAGCTATGAAATTGTTCTTCTTTCATGCAAATTCCGGGCGTGGCGTGGCACTTTTTCCCCCGCGTCCTCATGATCACGCAGAACACGAGGGGCACGATCATCCCGAGGGTGAAGTGGAACGATGGGTTTCCGTCGGTGAAGTGATGCTCGCAGGTCTCGAATCAAAAGAAGCCCGTCCCTGGGCTCTGGATCATATGAAAAGCATTCAGGGAATCATGGATGCGAAGGATGATGACGCTGCGATGGTCAAGGCCTTGCAGGAATTTGGGGAAGCTCAGAAAATCGAAGCGGGAGTTCGTGGAGAAGGGGCGCGTTCAGCGATGGAAGTTGGCCTTTATAAAGGGAACTATTTTCTCAATGCTCTGGTCTTTTTTATCCTCGGTTTCATTTTCATGGCCTTCAGCTGGCTGGCTCCGGGCGGAAAATATGCTCGTGTGCTTTTACTCATCGCCACCATTTGTGCCGTCATTGGTCTGGTTCTGGACATTTATGGAATCACTTTGCGGAGTATCATCCGCAGCCGTCCCCCAATTACCAATCTTTACGACACTGTGCTTTTCATCACAGGGGGAGCTGTCCTGCTGGGATTGCTTCTCGAATATTTCACACGAGTAGGAGTCGGCCTCCTGGTCTCCCTCGTCGCCGGAATACTGGGAATGTTTCTTTCGATCAAATATGAAGCGAAAGAAGCGACAGACACCATCGGGCAACTGGTCGCAGTTCTCGACACCAATTTTTGGCTCGCAACACACGTAACGATCATCAACTTCGGCTACTGCGCAGCTCTCGTGGCCGGACTGCTCGGTATCTATTATCTGGCAGGGCGCTTTTTCGGACTCATCACCGGAAACGAAGACCGGGAATTCTATAAGCTCGTCACTCGGATGAATTACGGCATCGTTTGTTTCTGCCTGCTTTTCGCTCTCATTGGTACGATTCTCGGTGGAATCTGGGCGAACTACAGCTGGGGTCGCTTCTGGGGATGGGATCCTAAGGAAAACGGCGCTCTCATGATTTGCCTTTGGTGTCTCGTAACTGTCTCTTATACACATCTGACGCTGCCGACGAAGAGGATAGTG
>CAJXQE010000063.1 GCA_913058215.1 uncultured Verrucomicrobiales bacterium | reverse complement strand
GAGATCAGCCTCGGTCTCGTGGGCTCGGAGATGTGTATAAGAGACAGGTTCCTTCACTGCCGGAATTGCTGTCTAGCGTTTGGACAGCCTCATTGCTCTATCGTGAAAGTGAGTATTTGTATTCAAGACACGGGGATTTTCAAAACACCGCGCCTTTTGCCTGAATCCGCTGCATAGAGAGGCGTTCCAACATTCGAATTGCCGGTTCGTTTCGGGAATCTGTAATGGCGAAGACCCGATCAACCGGAGTCTGTTCGAAGATAATCCGGATACAGAGGGAAACCGATTCGGAGCCCATGCCGAGCCCTTGTGACGCAGAGCAAAGGGTGAATCCGATCTCTGCCTCTGTTCTGGCTTCCTGAATGCAAACACCAATGTCGCCGATCAAGTTGTCGGTAGCTCGATCAGCGATGCCTATCTGACACCATTGCCCCGGCACGAATAATTGTGCACGGCTCATCTCTTCCAGGAAGTGGGCGGCAACCTCGTCGGTTTGTGGAGACCATCCCTGGTACAGGCCAAGCTTGAGGTCGTGTCGATAAGCTTGAAAGCTCTTCAGGTCCTCTGGGCGAAACTGTCGAAGTGTTACCAATTTCCCGGATTGGGGAAGAAAGTCAGGCGTCATTGTGGCTCGTGGCGTTAGAAATTTGAACCTGACCGGCACAGATCTCCGCATTATTAATTTGCTCGAAGGTGTGCAGATCAAACCTCACAGCTCGCCTTCCATCACTGGTGAGTGGGAAGAAAAACCGCACCACATGGAAATAGACAAAGCCGAGTTGTTAGCAGAATTTATTTTACGGATAAGCAAGAGCCCTTTATCAGTCCACCTCCCACTCGATTGCGAGAGAGGTAAGATCGGGGTTGAATTTGCCCCGAGAGAAAAAGCAGCCAGCAATTAGACAGCGAATAAGCCTTAAAGATGAATCCTGAAACTTTTTCACTGGGTGAAAAGCTACACTATTACCATCGATTTTTGAGATATTGGTGGCGAACCGAACCTGATACCGTTCGGTTCATCAAAGAGGAATTTGACCGCGGTGGCTTCGCCCTCGATATCGGTGCCAACAAAGGAATCGTGACATACTTTCTTGGCAAGCAAGCCGGCCCGGACGGGAAGGTCATTGCTTTCGAGCCTCAGCCCGAAATGCGTGCCCAAATCGAAAAAGTAATCAACACGTTTGACCTTAAAAATGTAGAGATTCATAGCGTAGCCCTGTCCAACACCAACGAGAAAGCAACCCTCTTTAGAGGCAAGCCCGGAGCGACAGCTAATCTGGTCGCCGGTGGTAGTTGGCAAACCGACGAAGTTGAAGTCGAGACCCGTACTCTTGATTCCTATATTTCCGAGGCAGGCCTCGAAAAAATTGATTTCGTAAAGTGCGATGTCGATGGCTACGAGACTCAGGTGTTGGAAGGAGCCGAAAAGTTGCTCACACAATACTCTCCCAAGGTATTGGTCGAGATAAGTGAACCATTGGTTCCGCGTATTGAGGAAATCCTGAAAAAATACGGCTACGATCAAGCTGAGTTTTGGTACAAGGGAGAAAGATACCCGATTGAGAAAACCAAAGAGATCGGATACCGCCATCCCAACGCAAAATGGCGAAATTTTCTATTCACCAAGAGCAAATCGTAGCTGCCCGATAAGTCTATACCCAGCGTTTGCAGAAGGCATTCTTCGATCACTTTGATTTCGCATCCCTGGACGCTGAGTTCGGACTCCGCAAATCTCTTGGTCATGCGATAAATTTGGAATTTGAAATTTCTCGTTCAAATGGAGGATCATCAATAACACGGAGCATTGAGAATTCGGGATCCAAAAATAAAATCACATAACCATCCGGGCTCGATCGTCTAACTCCAAATGACCCAATCATACGCACTTTCGTTTGTATCTCGTTCTCTCAGTTTTCTCCTCCTTTTCTCAGGGATTTCCTTCGCTGCTGACAAACCGGGATATACGATTGAAATCAAAGTCACCTCAGGTGACGAAGAACCCCGAATCAGTTCCGTATCCGGAGTTGCTTTGAATCAGAGTGATCAGGTCACTCTTCCGGTTGTGCTGAGCCATGTGGAGCTTCCGGCGACGGTCGAACTTCACTTTGATCTGCCGGCAAGAGCTGTCTATGTCGAGATCATGGATCTTCAGTTAGCGACGAAGTTGGAAAGTGGTGGCCTGGTTAAGCGCGAATTTTTCGAAGGCTGTTTGTATTTTGAATGGGGGAAGGAATTGGTCCTTTGCCAAACCCCGACAGAAAAAATCTCCATGACAGCGACGGGGCCGGATGTTCAGGGGCCGGAAATTGTGGACGGGATGCTTTCGAAAGAAGAGGTAGGAAAGCTCGAGGCCGAAATGAGGGTCGACGAACGAAGGGTTTTCGGGACGGTTTACAATCCGACTGAATTTGAAATCCACGAGATTCGGGTCCGGGTATCGGTTCCGGCCAAAGATGGAGTTGCCGGTGTAGACCGTCTCTACAGGTCGTTGACCAGACTTCATCCTCTCACTTCCGATACTTTTCAGATCGATACGAGAATTCCTGAAATGCCGGAAGGAACCGAATACAAACTTGAGATAGAAAGCGCAAAAGGGCGCTGAGATTAGAGCAGTAGCAACACTATTGCCACGCCGCCGTCTTCCGAATCACGGTTTTTCAGGGTCCATACCCTCGTGGAATTCGATCGCTTCTTTGACGAAGCTCAAGCCGTTGCCAGACCGCTTTCGACCGGTCTGTTGATTCTCCAGGGAATAGATGCGGGGAATGACATCCTTTTCTGCAAATTCAGGAGCGCCGGAGCCTTCGTCTTTGATCGCTACCTTCAATCGATCAATTTAGTGATCAGGTTTCGGACGGCGATTCGAAGCATCAGCGGATCGCCGGTGAGTTTTATGCCGTTAGCTGAAATCTCCTCAGCGTCGTTTATCAGATTCTTCGTATCAATTGAGGAAACTAATCCCTTGAATTCCTCCCGGAGAATTGAGGGCTGTAGGCCCGAGAGCGTGGATTGGCTTTCCAGAGACGCGAGCTGAACCAGTCGATGGACGAGATCTCCGGTCCTCCCGGTCTCGGAGCGTTCCTTCACCGGGGGCGGCCCTTAGAGCGAGTCTTTCATTGAAGGGATGCGTCATTCTACACGCACTTCCAAAAAAAATGAAAAATGCCTGTCCGGTTATTTCGCTGGAATACGCATTTATAGATGAAAGGCAAAATAGCCCCACTTATTATGAAGACTAAACTACAGAAAAATAAAGTTCAGAAAAGCTGCTCACTAGCGATTGCATCAACTTGTATCGTGTTGTTCACAACACTTGCTCCGCAATCACTTCGGGCGGACATAATTGCAAAAGAATCATTCGATTACTCCAATGGCCCAATTAGTGGGAAGAGCGGAGGAACAGGATTCGACTGGCATCAACTAACCAAAGCACATACCGGGTCAGTCTCGGATTGGGATAGCATTTACGGTGCGCCAAGTGTTTCTGGTGGGAAACTATATACAAATGGCGGCGGAAGCCAAATTTGCGATAGGGAATACAACGGCCCCAACGAGTTGATTTCGTTCTCATATGACCATACGGAACAGAGCGCGGGTGCCATTCGCGCAAACTTTCAAGAGGATCAGGACGCAGTCGTCTATTACAAAATCCTAATGACGCGCACTGCTTCAACTACCTGGAGCGGCATAAGTTCACTCGATTTTGATAATGAAACAGTCTTCTTCGGTGCTCCGACTACCCTTGCGCCAGGTGGGAATCGTGAATTCGGAATCGAAGTAAGAAGTTCTGATCCAACATCCCAACAAGGACGCACATTTTCAGGTGTGCAACCAGTAGCGGGTAGGACGTATTGTCTTGTTGCAAAGATTGACTACGGAAACGATTTGCTTAGTCTCTGGATAGACCCAAATCTCGACTCGGCGGAAGGTTCGAGCTCACCCCTTGTAACAAGAGCATACACCGGTGTCAATTGGAGCACTGGAGTTCGAATTACAGCTGGTAACGAAGCTTCCTGGGATGACCTCAGAGTCGCAACGACGTGGGGCGAGTTGAAAGACAGTCCTCCTGTTGTAGATAATTCAAGACTTCGGTCCAGCCTTATCCGTCAGATCCGAAAGTTCAGCAAACAGTTCAAAAAAGCCAAGCGAAGTAAGAAGAAGCCCCTCGCCAGACGCCTTAAAAAGAAAATTGCGAAGCTTAAAAAACGCCTTAGAGCGCTCTAAGCCGAAACTACTTTTCGTCCATCTCAACAGCCCGCAGGTGCACCACGCATCTGCGGGCTTTTTGTATACGGGGTTGAAACCCCCGTTCACTGGTAGTGGATCGACAGCCCCAAAATCAGGCCCTCCTGAATTAACCGGGCAGCAACACTTTCGCTACGACGCCCTCTTCTGGCGTGCGGTTTTTCAGAGTGACCTCGCCATTGTGAAGTTCGATTGCTTCTTTCACGAAGCTCAAGCCGATACCTGAGCCTTTCCGGCCGGTTTGCTGATTTTTCAGGGAGTAAAAGCGATCGAAGACTTTGCCTTCTGCGTAATCAGGAATGCCGGAGCCTTCGTCTTTGATCGAAACTATCAATTGATTGTCGTCTGTCAGGGCGCACAGAATTCCGATTCTGCCTTCGGGCGGGGAAAAATCGATTGCGTTGGTGAGCAAGTTTCGAATAGCAATCCTAAGCATTAAGGGATCGCCGTTTAGTTTGACGGCATCGCCGGAAATCTCATCCGTGTCGATTCTCAGATTCTTCGTTTCGATTACTGAATTCAGTCCTTTGATTTCCTCCCGGAGAATCGCAGCCATATCGAGAGGCTCGATGGTCGAGAGCGTGGATTGGCTTTCCAGAGAAGCGAGCTGAACCAGTCTGCGAACGAGGTCTTCGGTCCGGCCTGTTTCGGCAAGGATGTTTTTCAGGAAACGATCTCGCTGCGCCGGATCCATCTCCTTGTCCTCATTGATGAGCTCGGCAGCCCCGCGGATCGCTGCGATAGGACTTTTTAATTCGTGCGTCAACGCTTGAACATAATTCTCTACATAGTGTTTTCCCTCCAGCTCGCGGCGCATTTCTTCGAGATCCTGACTCAGGGTTTTCAGCTCGGCATGGCCGATCGTGGGAAGTTCAGATTTTTCTCCCGATGCAACCGCGCGTGCATGATTCGTCAGGTCCCGGATCGGGTGCAAGAGCCAGTAAGCCCAAACCGAAGCAAGACCGACGACGGAGATCCCAATGAGGACGCTCCAGCGCAGAACATGGGCCCGTGCTTCATTGGCAAAAGGAGCCATCGCCATTTCGGGGCGGGAAACGGAAAGGGTACCAATGATCTCGCCTTGATGCCGAATGGGAGCACCAATAAAGAACACCGACGTGCGGGAGTCGTTGGGATCAGTTCGGGAGGAGCGGGCACCGTAGTTTCCCTGCCGGGTGAGGTAGACGTCATTGTACTGCGAGTAGTCTTCACCGAGCCGCTGGCCGTCCATGGAATCAAAAATAATAATCCCTTCGCTGTCAGTCACGTAGACCTGGGTCTCAATGCCTGTTTTCTCGAGCTGATAAATCTTCGCCAGAAATTCGCGCTGATAGGCTTTGGCGAATGCCTTCTCGAAATTTGCGGGATCGATCGTGCCATCTGCGATATCATTTTCAATGAGCGAAGCGAAGAGGTTGGCGAAATCCACGAGAGGTTCCTCTGAGGCTTGTGAATACTGATGTTCCACGTCATCCGTGAACATTTTCATCAAGAGAAAAAATCCACTTCCCGCTAGAAGTAGAAATCCCGCCACGATGAGAAGAGTAATCCGCATATCGAATCGTCGCTTATTCCTTTAAACTGTAGCCAATTCCCCGATGAGTCACGATTGGGTCGAAGTCGGACTCCATTTCGCGGATCTTTCCGCGCAGCGTTTTGATGTGGGCATCAACGGTTCGGTCCAGGGCGGTTTCGGGCTCGTCCCACACCAGCTCCATCAGTTGATCGCGAGTGTATACGCGGCCGGGATGTTCCAGAAAAACTTTGAGGAGACCAAATTCGTAGCGAGAAAGACCGAGATTCTTTCCGTCGAGCTCCGCCTGATAGCGTTCCAGATCGATGTGAAGCCGACCGAATTCAAGGTGTGATCCTCCGGAACCTTCAGCACCGTTCTTCACCCGTCCTTCAAGCCGACGAAGGATGGCGTGGACCCTGGCCGTCAGTTCCCTTGGGCTGAAGGGTTTGACCACATAATCATCGGCCCCGATCTCGAGTCCGACGACGCGATCAATTTCACTTTCCCGCGCCGTGAGGAAAAGGATGGGAACCTCGGAGGTTTTTCGGATTTCTCTGCAAACATCGAACCCGGTCTTGTCCGGAAGACCGACATCCAGAACGATAAAGTCAGGACGCTTCTCTTGAAACAGGGAAAGCGCTTCGCCCCCGGTTTCCGCGAGAATGACGTCGAAGCCTTCGGTTTTCAAAGCGTACTCGACCGTTTCGGCAATGGATGGCTCGTCATCGACTACGAGGATCGAGCGGGCTTTCATTTTGGAACGATTCAACAGGGTCAAATTGTCGATTCAAGAGGGTTGGATCCGTGAATCGAAGCAAAACGCCTAGTTTGGAAGCGGAGGGTGTTTTGGAGGCAAGCGATTAGGGCTGTATGACTCGCCGGGTTGAAACAGGAATCCGGGGCGATCGCTGATCAATTCGTACTTCGATACCCGAAATTCGGGCAGGATGAAATTGGAATTTGGATCGTAGACTTTCTTCCCGGTGAAAGAGCCCCAGAATTTGTATTCGAAGTTGTGATCGTAGCCGTGGCGGCGTTCTACGCCTTCCTCGGGAACCCGGTCGGGCTGATGAATGATGGACTCATTCATGATCACGAGTTTAGAATCTGCCCAGGTCTGGCCTGGTTTTCTCAAGTAACCCCAGAACCGGGTGCCGTCTGTCCACCAGCGGCGTCCGTAGAAGTAGTTGCCGGGAGGTTCCTGAGCGATCAATGCGTTCCGTGATTTTACGGCAGGATGGTTGGAATTGAATCCGGAACCGCTGGTGCCGCCGATTCTTCCTGTTCCCTCAGAAGGGGTGCAGGAGGATAAAACAAAGCAGACAGCCGCAAAGCCGATCACAAAAAATAAACCCTGTTGTGCCGTGATGGCACAATTCTTCAAATATTTCATACAAGTCGATTCACAAAAAAAACGCAGGGCAGGCTTGGTTGATACGATAAACTATCTGCGTTCGTTAGTAAAATTTAGTTTTTTACGCAGATTACCGGCGGTTTCTTTCTTGTTTTTTAAAAAGAGGCATAATTTCTGCCTCGATCCAGGCGAATGCAGGTTCGAGACCTTCCTCCTGATAGACTGTTCCTATTTGGGCTTCCACTGAGGTCGGATTCCCAAAACAGGCCAGAAATTGATTCGAAGTCATTCGCATCAGGGTCTGTCCGCAGAGGGTTCCCTTTTCCTTGAGGATCCAGGTTCGGGCGTAGAGATCGAGAATTGTGTCTCCGATCCAGGCGAGTTCCTGCTCCCGGCGTTTGGGATCGGGTTTCGATTTAGCACTCATTCTTCATTTTCAGCCTGAAAAGCTTCGAGGGCTTCACGGGTCAGGGCGTAGCTGGCACCACATCGAGGGCAGCTTGCTTTGATGACTTCCTTTCCAGCGAATACTTCTTCGATGGCTGCCTCGGACATTCCTCCAACAATGGGGAAGAGTTTTCCAACGCTGCATCCGCAATCGAAGCGGTATTGCCTTGTCTCCAAAAGGCTGAGCGTCTCCTGTTGATCAATATCGCGGATCGTTTCGTCATTCAGTGATTCAAGCCAGGGGATATCGCAGTCCGGCTGGGCGGTGATGAAAACAAAATCCTCTTCGCTGTGACGAAAGAATCGGGCATCCCGTTGCTCGCTCTGTTGATAATAAGCTTCAACGCTGGCAAAAAAATCGGTGTTTTTGGTTTCGATCACACTTTGCCGGGCGGACTCCCCGTCAGTCATGGTTTGAGAATAAAGGAGGTCCTTTTCCGGTTCTTTTATATTTTCGGTAAAGACTCGGCCGGTGACATTTCCCTGTCGGTTACTGCCAGTGACAAAAAGATTTTGAAGCGGCGATTTCGTGGTCAGGGTCCAGGCAACTGCTTCGCTCCACGGACGCGAGGCCAGATGAAGCGTAAGGGCGGCGAGGGAATCTTTAAGTAATTGATCCTGATCTTTTTCGTATCGAATCTGATGCTGCATCAGGTGCAGATAGAAATCGGTATAAATCGGGGAGAATTCGCCGCGCACGAGCAGGGCGTTTCTTTCCCTGACAAAAAAGCAGGAAACTTCGATCGCTTCGGTCTCTGATTCTTTTTGAGGGTCGTTCAACATGATTCAATTTCCTTGAGTACGTCCCCTTTCGGCGCAAATGTCTGCTTGATAGACTTGGCAGGGTACTGCTAAACACAATCTAGCATGCACGAATCGGAAGTGGTCGAAATTTTAAGCAGCAACGAGACTTTTTCAGCAGCCTCGCTGGATGTCTTGTCAAAAATGATAGAATCGGGTGAGATGAAAGAGTTCTCGCCCGGTGAAGATATTGTTGAGCAGGGGGTCACTGGTCGCTGGATCTGGGTTTTGCTGGACGGGGAACTTGCGGTTCTGGTTGATGGAGAAGAAGTCAATCGCGTAGCCGGCAGGGGACAGGTTTTTGGTGAGATCAGTGCGGTATCATTTACTCCTGCAACGGCAACGGTGCGAGCGCTGACTCCGGCAAAAGCTACGGGAATTTCCCATCAGGTGTTGCATCGGGCGATGGAGCAGTCGCCGGAACTGGCAGCTGCACTGCTGCGCTCGATGGCAAAATACCTTGAAGGTAAGTAAATTTTTTTCAGTCAGATCGTTTCCGGATTGAGGTCCCAATTAGGAGTGCGTATCGATCATCTGCAGAGAAAAATTGAATTTCCTGCTACAATTCTGTGATGTCGAAGAGCATGCCAAGCTTCTTTCGACCGCAGTTTTCGGTGACCGGATTCCTAAAATCGCGGTGTTCGACTCAGGCCTCTTTTCCCTGGGCTTCCTTCATTTCCTGAGAGAGTTGAAAGAGTCTTTGAACCTGTTTCAGAGGAATGTGGGCAATATCGACTTTTTTCTCAAGGTCAAGAAGGATGGAAAAAGTCGCCAGGTCTTTGCCCTCATCCCGCATCATGGTGTTGCTGATGCGTGACCAGAGGTGTGCCTGAATTTCAAAGCCTGTTTTCTTCACGGACGTCAGAAGGAAGATATGTTTGTCAGTCAAGGCGACGGATTGCTTGGATTTACTGAGAAGCCCCGCTCTTTCCTGAACCGCGATGTAGTAAATATTTTCATCTCTGGTGACCAGTTCCGAGATTTCACGAAAGACTTCGCCCACTCTGATCTTGTCCTGCCCGTCGTCGACAAAGTGACTGATTTGCTCATGAATCACAAAAACTTCGCCAATGGGACTCCATTTTTGGAGGCCTTCATAAAAGACCAGATCGTGCGGGCTGACGTCCCTCTTGTTCAACATATTGAGGATGTCGGTATCGCTATAGGGACCTTCAGGATCTTTGGATCCCTCCCGCAGAATGGAAAACTGAATCTCTGGCTGCTCGTTTACTTCGATTGAACTCATGTTTGCTGGTAGTCGCTTGCGTCTCTGTATTTACATTGTGAGTTAATATCGGAGTTCAGGCAAGGGGAAATCAATCCAATATCTCCATTTCCGACCATTTTGGGGGAATCCGCCGGGGCCGACCGGACGGCATTTGAATCAAGCTAATCATTTGCAAAGCCTTGGCGAGAAAAAAATCGTCCTCGTTCTCGTCCTTTCTTGAGATTGAAAACTCGCAAAAAAGACGAGCTTTTTCGACGCTCTTCACCCTGGCTGTGATGAACAATTTGTCGCCAAGTTTTGCTGGCTTCAGGTAATCAATCTCTGATCGGACGACCGCCGGGAAAAGTTGTGTCTCCGCGCATTCCTTGAGCGACATTCCCAGTTTGTCGAAAAGAGCGCATCTGGATTTCTCCACGTAGCGTAAGTATGCGATATTCGAAACGACGCCTCCACAATCGGTATCGTAGTAGAGCACTTCCTCCTGAACAGTTACGCAACTCATCGTTTTTCTTTTCTTTTCTTTACTTCTCTCGGTAAACACTGATATGCCAAAAAGCGTCCATCCGTCTCTTTGATACAGTATGATTCCCTACCGTGACAGTTTCCTCCGATCTTTTCGCCCTTTTACGGTCGGTTTTTTTGCGCTGTTTCTCATCGTATCCGGATTAAAAGGGTATGATTCCCCTGACTTTGAGCGCGAAATTTTTGATGTGGACGGTCTGTTCCTTGAAAAAAATTCCCGGGACAGCCTTCTTGAGGCTCTGGCCTCGGTGGTGTCCAATTTTTCGGGAAGCGAGAGGGTCGACAGCGACCTTCGCGAAAAATGCATCGCCCTGTCTCTTCGCATTTCGCCTCTCCATCACAATTCGCGGGTCGCTCACGATTCTCTCATGAAAGGGGAAAACCCTCCAGCGACGAGTTTTTTCACCAGTTTGCCCTCGGCGTCGGAAGCCATCTGGGGCGTGGCCGAAAGAATGGGAGCAAAAGGTGCGGAACCGGAAGCCAGGAAGCTCGCTCCCTATTTAATGGAAATTTCCCTGCATCTGCACCCGAAGCCTCCGAAACAAAGAGTCGAACTATACGCGGAGCTGACTGAAAAAGAGTTTCTTCCATGGCGTGAAATGGTCCGGCTTCAGCCGGCTGATAATCCAAGCTCGAACACGGCTCGAAGGCTGTTTGATCGATTGGAATCATGGGATGGACGCAAAGAAGAGCGGGAAGAGATGGGAAATGCCAAAGGGGAAAAGGGATCCGGCGAGCCAGTCCCTCCAGTTGCGGGAGATGCTTCCGAAGTGAAGCTCGACAGTGTATCGATGTCGTTTGTCAGCTCACTGATCGTTCGCGGAGACGCGGTGGCCGGGGGATTGGCAACCCTGAAAATTCGGGAACCTGACCCGGGGGAAGAGGATCTGTTTGGCCTGCTCAAGCCTGATGACGATCCGGCAAGAGCCACTCAGATGCAGATGGTCGGGGATTCCGGCGGTATTATGCCTGCAGGATTGCGGACCATTTCAGAAACTGTGAGGCAAAAGTATCCGGTTTGGCCACAAATGAAAGTTGCCGAGATTGGCTTTTCAACCAAAGAGGAACTCTCCACTCCCAGGACCATGATGCAGGCGGATATGACGCTTCCGGGGAGTATCATGATTCATTCTGCATTCAGCGGTTTGCCGATTGATGATGAATTTATCTTTTGTGGAAGCCTTGGTGATTCTGCAGCCAACAAGGATACTCAAATATCTGTTGATGGGCGTGTTGAGGGCATACTCGCCTCAGGTAACCTCATGGATAAACCCTACCTGATTCTTCCTTCGCAAGCTTTTGACGCAGTGTTGGAGAGCATCAAAAAATCTGAAGATCTCTCGGTTCTTTTCAGCCCGCAATTGATTGCCGTAGACAGTTTCAGTGGTGCGATCGAGTTGGCAACCGCCCCCAAACCGGATACTTTCCTTGCCGCCACCGGCAGCTATCTGGAGATTGAAGAAGTTGCTTCAAGAATGTCTCTCGTCGATCTGGCGAAGAATTCCAAAGTGCAGGAAAGGCTGGTCAAGATACTTGAAGATTATCCCAATCATCTTTCCGCCAAAGTGATGCTCGCTTACGGGAGAGGTGAGTAAGGTTTTCAGAGATCAACGCTGAACGCGGCCGGACTTCTGTCTTACTGCATGCAGCAAATACCGTGCCCGCATTCCCTCAGGCCACTGATCGAAGTTTTTGGGAATACTCATGCGACTGCTCGTAAGAGTTCGTCGCGACGGGAGCGAGCCTCGGCCACGTCTCTTGTTTTCAGTGAAACACGGATGCGTTCGGCAGTGTAGTCAGCCCGGTGAAGGGTGAAGTGGCACCACCAGGTTCCCCGGTTGTTCCAGAGATGGTGATCGAGGTTTTCGTTGTCGACGCGGACAGCGAGTTTGAGATGAAGGCCGGCTGATGCGGCTCCGTCCAATCCTTGAAGGATGTCTAAGTAGGTCATGTTTTGATGCAGTTTGCTGTTTTGGATATTCAGTGAACCGCATCAGGATCTAAAGCTCGAGATGTGTCATTCCCAAATGAGAGTAACCCCTCAAATGTTTCTGACGATCTTTCGCCGGAGAATTTCTGTTCGGGAACTTAATCCCGCACATCGGAGGTCATCGAGCTCATACGTCCGTCAGACATCCAAGGCACCTTGGCTTCTCCAAACCAGGTTGCCGGATCCGACTTTCATCGGACCACTCCTGATGCTTGGAAAAAGAATATCCTCCCTGCTGAAAAACGCAAGAGACAGATTTGTCATACAAGCGGACCTCCTCCTTCACCGAAGTAACCACCCAAGCAGGTTTCGAAAGTCGTCACTGGCAATTACTTCGCCAAACTGTGCCGGCATCAGAGAAACAGGGGAGGTCTCGCGCTTCTCGATCTGCTCTTTTGAAAGGCGGTGCATCTTACCGGTGGCATCAATCATCTGGAGGATTTTTTCCTTTTCCGAGCTGATAAATCCGCCAGCAACGGATCCGTCTTTCATCGTGACCGTGGTGAGCCGAAAGTGAGCGTCCACGTTTCTGTTCGGGTCGAGAATGTCTTCGGCAAGACGGTCCAACCCGCGTGAACCGATTCCGTCCAACTGAGGTCCGATTAGCCCACCCTTACCTTTGATTTGATGACAAGCTGCACAGTGGGTTTGAAAAACCAGTTCTCCCTTTTCGATGTCAGGGGATCCCTCAGCAAATTCTTTGATACGGGAGTCGATCGTTCCATCGATTTTCTTTTGTTCTTCGGCAGAAATTTCGCGGGGCGGTGGCGGAGGATTCCTGGGCAGAAACGGTTTCAGTTGATCGCGCAGATCTGCCGGCGCGGAAAACTTCAAGAGATTGGCAAGGGTGCTGAGGTGTTTGCCTGACGCCTGGCCTTCAATAAAAGAATCCGTCGAAATTCCTTCTGCTCCTTCGATTCGACAGACTCCCAGCCAGGCATATGATTTTCCGTCGTCGCCGTCGACGATCTCAAGTTGAACATTGTCTCTGGTGAATTTGCTGAGGTTCCAGAATATCTGTCGGCAAACATCATTTCGCGGAGGATATGCCCGGGCGAGTTCCGTGCCATCATTCGCCCGAATCAATCGAACGTAGTTCCTGGAATTTTCGGGTTGATCTGGAAATCCCTGATGACCACAGATCCAGAAGCTGAGTTTCCCGGGAGCAGGAAAGGGTTTTGAATTGAGTTTTCCGGTTCGTTGTTCCGCATTCTTTTCGCCCTTTCGCAAACTGGAGAGCACTTCAGCTGTTGTTCCGTCAGAACACTCCCTTTCCTGCATGATCCACGGAGACTGTGAACTGTTGGTCAGAATGGCTGTCCAGCTTCCTCCTCCGTCGGCATCACGTTTTTGGAGAAAGACTCTGGCTAATTCCTGTGCCCAGGTGAGGAGATCGGAATTGTTGAGATCCGCACCCCGTTCCTCCAGTCCTTCGACGATTGCAGCCAGCGAACCTGCCGAGGCGAGCGGGCCTTTGGCGTTTGTTCTTTCGATTGAGATGAGCTTGCGGATCGTCTCTTCGGTTCCATATGCAGCGATATGAGATCGTCTCGATTTTTGAAAACTATCGGGCAGGCTTTCGCTATTGAGGGTGGAGAAATTTAAAAGGTGGGCAGCGGATTGGTCGGAAGGAACCGCCAACGCGACTGAGGCGATTTGTGAATTCTGTTCAAGTGAAGAAAATGCATCGGGAAGCTTGAGGCATTCGCGCAGCGACAGTTTCAAGGCGTGCCGGAGATGGGTGTCCAATTCGGAAACAGAATCGAGAGCATCGACCAATGCGGGGATTGCGTCGATAGATGGAGAGTCAAAAATGTCTGTGGCCGCTTTCCTTTGGAGGAAGGGATTCCGGGCGGACAAGGCTTTGATTGGATCCTCGATTTGCGCTTCTATGGATGCCGCTTGAGTCCCGCTTGCTCGCGTTGTTTTCGAAATCCGCCAAATCCTGCCCCTTTCGCGATCCCGTCCCGGATGTTCAAGTGGCACTTCGTAATGACCAATAATGCGATTGTAAAAATCGGCAATGTAGAGTGCGTCATCCGGTCCCATCGTCAGATCGACGGGGCGAAACCAGGGGTCGTCGCTTTCCACGAGATCCGGTTTTTCGATAGCGCGGGGAGTGGAGCCATCAAACTCGATACGATCCAGATTGATTCGTGAATTTACCGGATTTCCCACGAGAATGTGATCATTCCATGCGCTACCCCAGGCATTCCCCTTGAGATAGACGATGCCGGCGATTCCGGTGGAACCGTGAGAATGTTCAATCATGGCGGGACCGAATCCCAAACCGTCGTGGGGCTTTCCGAAACTTGGGTAAGTCGCCCCGCGAAGAAGTTGGTAAATTGGAGCGCTGTGGCAATCCGCGCTGTAGAGGTTGCCCCGCTGGTCGAAGCAAAGCCCGAAAGGATTGACCTGTCCCCGCGACCAGACTTCCACGGTCGATCCGTCCGGCTGAAACCGGAAAACATTTCCTGAATGAAGGTCGAGTGAGCTTCCGTCTTTCGCGACAATGTGGCTGGTGTTGTTGAAGCCGTGCGTAGCATAGACCCAGCCGTCATCTCCCATCCGGAAGGAAGAGCACATGCCGTGGGTGTCTTTCTCGTATCCAAGCGGTCCGAACAGCACTTCGCGGAGGTCGCACTTTCCGTCGCCGGTGGTGTCGGCGAAATACCAAATATTGGGAATGCTCCAGGCGATGCAGCCGGACTTGTGTTCCGGTTTGTGCCAGGGGAGAACACCTGTGGGAATATTCAGCCCATCCGCAAAATCGGTGACTTTGTCAGCTCTTCCGTCACCGTTGGTGTCCTCAAGGATTTTAATAGCGTCACGGCTGTCCCTTACTTTACTGCCCCGGGCATCAACCCAGCGTTCCCTCTCAGCCGCGTAGGGGTATTCCACTGTCGAGGAGACCCAAAGTCTTCCCCGGTCATCGAAGCCGATATTTATGGGCTTGTTGATCTGAGGCTCTGACGCAAAGAGCTGGATCTCAAAACCTTCAGGAACATGTAAAGCGGCCCGCTCTGCTTCCGGTGAAAGCGCTTCAGTTTCCCGAACGAGACGATCATCGGCGTGGATAATCAACGGGCCGACAAGGATCAAAAGAAAAAACCGTGAAAACGCCTGCTGCATTTTCACGGTTAATCTTTGAAAAGCCGTGCTGCAAGGCACGGGATGTATTGAGCAACTCAGTCGTATTTCTCAGGGACTTCGTCTTCGTTTTCGATGTAGAAAGCAGTCTGCACCACATTGAGGCCGTAGTTGGCGATGAGCTCGAACTGATTGTTCATGTCAATATTGACCATCTCAGTCTTCACAGAGCCTTCCACTTCGCTCATTCGCTTCATGGCTTGTTTATTGAACTGCTTCCGCATCTTGTCGGTCTCATTTTCGATGGATTCCGCCAGGCGGAGTTGATCTTCAGTAGCATTTCCGGAAAGGACCTTGATATAAAGATCGACCAGATCAATAACCCTGTGAGCGAAAGTCAGCGTATTGGCCGTTGCCTCATCACTGAGGATCCGGTTTTTCTTGTACTTCCGCTGGGTGATTTGCATGAGGCGGAAAATAGCGTCGGAAATTTCTTCCAACTCTGAAGCGATTCGCAGCATCCGGGTTACTGCACGCGCATTTTCCTGGCTGATTTCGGCTGCAGATGTTCTGACCAGATACCCGGTGATGTCGTGCGTTAGGACGTCGGCGTCGTCCTCGAGCTGTTTGATCTGTTTGACGATGTCGCTGTGATCCGTCTGCGAATCATTGAAGACCGTCAAGTAGCCGTCGAACATTTGCTTGGTCATCTTCGCCAGTTCCAGAGTCGCTTTTTCCGCTTCCGGAATATTCAGCTCTCCCAAATTCACCATATTTGCGGAGATGAAGTGAAGACGGTGCGAGCCGTCAGGGCCCTCTGTTTTCGGTTCCTTCACCCATTTGGTTACCAGTTTTGCGATCTGGGGAACGAACCAGATGAGAATGAGTATGTTGAGAAAGTTGAAAGCCGAATGAAAAATCGCGAGTTTAAACCCCTCTTCCGAATCGTGTTTTTCCGTTCGGAAACTGTCGGGAAGAAATTCCGCTAGATACTCGACCCCCCTCAAGAAGGGGAAGAATAAAATCAGCATCCAGATCACACCGATAACGTTAAACATAAAGTGAGCCCTGGCCGCTCGCCTCGCATTGACATTGGTCCCCAGGGAGGCCAGCCAGGCGGTTACAGTTGTCCCTATATTTTCCCCGAGAACAATTGCGGCCGATTCCTCCAGGCCTATCCACCCTTGAATTGCGAGTGTAACGGTAATCGCCATGGCGGCGGAGGATGACTGAACCATCAGGGTGAGAACAACACCGACGATCAGGAATATGATGATTGAAAAATATCCTTTGTTGGAGAAGCCCTCGACAAAATCTTTGATCGCTTGAGCCTGCTCACGAACGGCAATGTCTGTGCTTTGCACCATGCTTTTTACATCGGGCACAGATTCTTTCAGCAGGTGAAGTCCGTAGAAAAGAAGGCCGAATCCAATCAATACTTCGCCGAAACTTTTCCATCGGTTTCTGCCGACAAAGAAAAGGGGAAGTCCTATCCCGATGATGGGAAGCGCAATTTTGGACAAAGAGAATTTCCCGATCGTCGCGATGATCCACGCTGTCAGAGTCGTCCCGAGATTTGCTCCCATAATCACCCCGATCGATTCGGTCAATGTGAGAAGTCCGGCATTCACAAAGCTGACCACCATCACTGTGGTTGCAGAGGAACTTTGAATCAGTCCGGTGGTAATGAGCCCTGTTCCCACTCCGGCAAGGCGCGAGTGAGTCATGGTCGCCATGATCTTACGCATTCGGTCTCCAGCGGTCCGCTGAATTCCTTCGCTCATGACTTTCATGCCATAGAGGAAAACTCCAAGAGCGCCGAGAATTTTAAGGATAAAAACGAGAGTGTCCATATGTCGTGTTCGTGCAGGTCAGGTTTGGAGGCATTTGGGAGAATTGTCACGCAGAAAAACCTACCAAAAAGCAGAATCTTTACCGGTGGAGACTCAGCTTTCAAACGGGGGCGGAATGGCGGAAGTGCATTCCCTGAGAATAGCTCTTTGAATCGTGTTACCGTACCGCGATGAAGTTTGAAGAGATTCCGATTCTGCACACCGTTTCTGCACTGCTTTTGTTTGGCTTACAGAACGTTGATGCTCAAGAGGCTAGCGAGCGTTTTGGTCCGGATATAGAGGCGTTTACCATCACCTGCGGCGATGTTTCTCTTTTGTTGCGTCAGAAGACTCAGTGGACTCCGGGCAGGGTAGATTTCAGGTCTCACCCAATGACCACTGAAGCCAGCGCCTACAGCACGGTTTTTTCTTATCCCGAGATTGGTTTTATCGGAACCGGACATTTCGAAAATGAGCCGGAAAATTTGCAGTCGCTTGATTTCTTCCTCGATGGCGAAAAAACCACTGAGTTGTCGGAGGCAATGTCTGGAAAGACTTTTCGATTCGAGAGGAAGTCCCGGATTCGAAGTTTCCGTTTGTTCAATGAGATTCAGCTGAAAGACAATCGGCTTTATGAGACGGCTGAAGTGGAAACGGACACCGCCCAGCCCCTCAAGCTGGTTTATCATTTCATGCACGCCTGGAAACCCTCGATGTCGGAATTCCTCGCCGGAGTGGACGCGGAATCTGAGAAAGTGATTACCGGACCGCTCGGCGATGACGAAGCTATCGCCCGGAAGTTTTTCATCAATGAGAAAGTCGACTGGATGGCTGTCTACGAACCGGAGAGCAAACAGTTCGCGGTCTCGCGCTTGTTGGAGTCGCCGGAGGAAGCGGGAAATATTTCGATGGTCTGGAATGTTCCGAAAGCTTATCGAAAATACTATCTGAAGTGTTTCAACAACGATACCGTTCCTGCCGGATTCAAAGGGAAATGGCGGATGGTAACATCCTTTGGTTCTGCGGAAAAAGGGGAGTGGAAAGTGGCTGCTCGAAAGTTGGCAGAGGCTCTGAAGAGGCCTTGAGCTCAAGGCTGGAAGAGTAGACCTGTGAAAATCTCACACAAAAAGATTGACGCTGTTCAAAATGTGTGAAATTTTCACATAACGCTATGGCGAATGAATCTACAGACCCACCTATTCCCAATTTGAGTCGGACTCATCTGCACGTTTTGCAGATTCTCTGGGATGCCGACGAATCTCTTAAGCCGTCGGAAATTGAAGAGCGTTTTCAGTGGCCGATTGAAAATGCAACACTTCGGTCCGTCTTGAAGATCCTGATGGAGAAAGGCGAGATCCAAAGGGAAAAGCAGGGCAAAGCGTATCTTTATTTTCCAAAGAAGAACAAAAAGAACGCCCTCTCGGAATTGTTCGCCGGTCTGGCTGAGGTCTTCACTGGAGGCTCCCGGGCCGGGCTGGTGGCGCAGCTACTACAGGACGAAAAGCTGTCGGATGAAGAAATTGAGGAACTGAAAAAAATCACCGCGAAAGGATCCACGAAATGAACACAATCGACTTCGCCTTGTTTCTACCACTCCTCTTGAGAGTGAGCCTGCTTTTACTTTCAGTAGTTCTGCTGCTAGTGGCCCTTAAGAGATTTGAACCCCGACTGCGTGTCATGATGGTTCGTGCAGCGATTTACGTTCTGCCGATCCTGATTTGGGGTTCCTTTGGGGATCCAATTTTCCGATTCGAAAATCCGTTTCAAGCTGATGTGGTCGAAGTGAAGGTCGCGACAGTGGCCGCTCCTATAGTCGCAACAGAAAGCGTCGGCGTCCCGGCAGGAATTTCCGGTGCGGAGCCTGTTAAGAGTTCTCCTCTCAGCATTCCAGCAGTGCTTCTAGTCATCTGGCTGGCGATTGCCATTGGCCTCCTGGTTCGCGACATTATCGGCTTGGCTAGACTGAGAAAGAAATCCAGAGAATCTTTACCTGCAGAAGAGGCTCTCGTGTCTCGATGGCAGGAAATCTGTCTCGAGTTCGGAATCGCTCATAGGGTGGCGTTGCTTGTTCAAAAGGTTTCGGAATCCGAGTCGCCATTTCTTTGTCCGGGCCGACGTCCTGCTCTTGTCCTGCCGTCCGGAATGGTTGAGAAGTTCGGGGCCGATACTATGGACCAGGTTTTTCGACACGAGGCTGCGCACATTTCGCGTGGAGATGTTCAGTGGATGCCTTTGATCCGTCTCGTGACCTGCCTGCTCTGGTTTCATCCTCTCATGTGGGTCATATCGGCTCTCCACCTGCGTTCTTGCGAAGAAGCTGCGGATGCTGCCGCAGCACGATCGGGCGGAACGGACGCCTACCGCGAAGCGCTCGCCGCTCTTGCTCTTGAGCTTTTGCCGGGTTCCCATCCTGCTGCCAGTGTCGCATTGATCCGGATACCGGGAGTCAGTGATCGACTGCGTGCTGTTCGCGGAAACGCTTCCCTATCGCCGCCGTCGAAGGGATTGATTACCCTTGGTGTTGCGGCGGTTTTGTTCATTGGAGTTCTCCTGGGGAGCATCGGGATGGCGCAGAATGATGACCAGGCGACTTTGAAGAACTTCATTTGGGAAAACGCGATTCCAACTCTCAGCCTCAAAGATATCGAGTTGAAAGACGCGATTGCCACCGTCGAAAAGATTAGCCGTGAAGTGGATCCTGATGGTGCCGGTTTTCAAATTTATGTGAGTGACGATTTTGCTAAACCTTATGCACTCATCTCTCTCAAGCTGACCAACGTGCCATTTTCTGAAGGGCTTCGTTATCTCTCGGCTCTCGCTGGAGGGGAGTTTCGCGTCACAAGTGATGGCGTAATTTTTGAGAACAAGAAGGATCAGAGGGAAGGATTGTTGGGGGAGATTTCCGATGGGTGGGAGGTTCCCGGTAAATGGGCGCCCTCCGGCTTGGGTACCAAAATTCCGACCGTCAATTTTACCGATACACCTTTGAAAGAGGCTCTGGCTTTTCTGGAGGAGAAAACCAAGGGAAACGATGGTTCAGACAAGGGGGTGCAGTTTAAAATCGCCGATGGTTTCAAAAATGCGGAAGCGCCAATAACTTTGAGGCTGAGCAATGTGAAGATTGGAGAAGTTTTACGATTCGTGACCTCATTGGCGCAGGCAGCCTACATCATTGATGGCGACCAGGTGACGGTCATGGATAAAAAGCAACACCGGGAACTGCGTCGCACCGTGGTTTTTACGGCTCCGCAAAGGCTGTTTCCCCAGGGAGACAAAGATGCAAAGGTGATTCTTACCGAAGTAGGAATCGATTTTCCTGAAGGATGTTCTGCGATCTACAATCGGGAAACGGGTCAGCTGATTGTCAGAAACCACCAGCCGATGATGGATCTGATCGGAGAGTGGTTGAAGAACAAATTGGATGAGAAAAGTGTGGGAGAAAATGTTCCTGTCAGAAATATTGGAGGTGTTGAGAAGGTCTTAAAACTGAAGATTCCAGTGATCGAATTTGCGGAGACGCCTTTCGAGGATGCGATTGCCTTTCTCGGGATGAAAATGCGGGAAATGGATCCTGCGAAGAGAGGGGTGGATATTCGAATCTCGGCAAATCTGAAGAATCGGAAGTCACCCGTCTCGTTTCGCTTTGTCGATATCCCATTCGGCGAAGCGCTCCGGCATGTCACTGCCGCGGTGGATGCCACTTACTATGTTGAAGATCACATTCTGATCATTGGAAAAGAGGAGATAAATATGGATCTCTTCACGGAAGTGTTTCAGGTATCACCGTCGCGGTTTTCTACGGGAAATCTGTCCCCGGTCGAAATTCTCAAAGAAGCTGGGGTCGAGTTTCCCGAAAATGCATCGGCAGTTTACAACAGGGGAACTCAGCAACTGATTATCCGGAATACTCAGAGTAATCTGGCGAAGTTGAAACAGTGGCTGGCGGAATAACCCTCTGAACGATGAAACAGGGTTGAATGGTCGATTCAACCCTGCCGACTGATTCGCCCTCAGGCAGTTACCGCTTCGCTGTTTTTTCCAGCGAGATGCTTCTTCGCTTTCTCGACTCCGTTTGCCGCAGTGATTCCATGCTTCTCGCGGAGAATCGGAACACTGCCGTGTTCGACAAACTGATCGGGCCAGCCTACACGCACGACCGGGGTTTTGATCCCGGTGTCGTTGAGGTGCTCAATAATCGCGCAACCGAACCCGTTGTGAAGAACGTGGTCTTCAAAAGTCAGGACGACATCGCATTCTTCAGCGAGTTTTTCGATGCAGTCGGTGTCGAGAGGTTTAATCCAGCGTGGATTTACAAGAGCAACGGAATAGCCTTCGGCCTTCAGTGTTTCAGCTGCTTCTTCGGCTAGCTCGAAAAGATTCCCGAGTCCGAAAATGGCGACGTCGGTTCCTTCTGAAACCACTTCCGCTTTTCCGATTTCGAGCAGCTTCGGCTCGGACTTCGGCTCGGCACCGGTTCCGGCCCCACGCGGATAACGAATGGCGCAGGGCCCGTCTTCGTAATTGGCCATGGTCCAAAGCATGTCGACGAATTCGTCTTCGTCTTTGGCCTGCATGAAAATCCAGTTGGGAACATGACGCATGTAACCAATATCAAAAAGGCCATGGTGGGTCGGGCCGTCATCGCCGCTGAGTCCGGCACGATCCATGCACAAACGAACGGGAAGGTTTTGAATTCCGATATCGTGAACGGCCATGTCGTAGGCACGCTGGAAAAACGTCGAGTAAATTGTCAGGAAGGGCTTGAGGCCCTGCACGGCATGACCGCAGGCAAAAAGCGCAGCATGTTCCTCGGCAATCCCGACGTCGAAGTAACGTTCGGGGACAACTTTCTGATATTCGACGAGGCCGGTCCCGCTTGGCATCGCAGCGGTGATCGCAGTGATCTTTTTGTCGGCCTGGGCGAATTTACCAAGATGTTGCCCGTAGAGTGTCGAGTAAGTCGGTGTCCCGGAAGAAGGGGTCTCGCCGGTCTCCGTTTTATACGGCCCAAGACCGTGAAATTTCATCGGGTTGGCCTTGGCTGGTTCGTAACCGCGACCTTTTTCCGTGATGATGTGGAGAATGCAGGGCTCATCCTGCTCTTTCAAAAACTCGAAGGTTTTTACTAGAAGACCCACATCATGTCCATCAATGGGGCCGTAGTATCGAAGGCCGAATTTTTCGAAAAGGACATTGGGGAAAAGTAGATTCTTGGCGCTGCGTTCGACCTTGTGGGCAAGATTGAGACCAGTGGTGCCGGCGATTTTCTCGACGAACTCCCTCGCTTTTTCATGGATGTGCGAATAGGTCGAACTGGTCTGAAGCGCGTGAAAATATTTGGCAATAGCGCCGACATTCCGGTCGATGGACCACTCGTTGTCGTTCAACACGAGAATGAATTTCTTTGTGGTGGTCGCGATGTTGTTAAGCGCTTCGAAAGTCGGTCCACAAGTAAATGCGGCATCACCGGCGACGGCGACGACATGATCGTCATCTTCCTTGAGATCGCGGGCCGCAGCCATTCCTAGAGCTGCAGAGACGGCGGTTCCGGCATGTCCAGCTCCGTAGCAATCGTGATCGCTTTCGGTGCGGAGAAGAAAGCCATTAAGACCTTCATACTGACGGATGGTGTGGATCTGATCCCAGCGGCCCGTCAGCATTTTGTGAACGTAGCCCTGGTGACTAACGTCGAAGACAAATTTGTCATCCGGGGTGTTGAAAATCCGATGCAAGGCGATGCTCAACTCGACCACTCCGAGATTGGGCCCGAGATGGCCACCGGTTTTCGAAAGACAGCCGATGAGGGTCCGTCGAATATTTTCCGCGAGTAGAGGAAGGTCCTCCAGTGGCAGGTTTTTCAAATCGTCCGGTGAATCTACCTTGGGCAGGTCTTCGGTCGGGATTTCGCTTAATTCAGAAGAGTTCTCCATTCGGATCGGGACTGTCGTCCCCGGGGTCGTTGGTGGTCTCGGCAGCGGTTGGTTTTTCCTCTTCCCCGAAGGTTTCGAGGGCGACGGAACCGTCCCGCTTTTGCCGTATAATCTCTATGCGGCCCTGCGCTTCATCAAGCCGCTTTTCGCAAACTTGATGGAGACGGGTGCCTAGTTCGTAATGTTTCATCAGAACCTCAAGAGGGACTTTGTCCGATTCCATTTCCCTGACCAGTTCTTCCAACTGTTCCAGAGCTTCCTCGAAAGGAAGTTCGGGATCCACTTTGGTTTCAGACTGGCTTTCTTTGGGCATGGAGAGGATAAGTCCGCTAATCGGCACGACTGCCGTATTCTTTCGTTTGGAACGCACTGACTTCAAGCCATTTGATGACAAGAAGGGTTCAATTTGTCAGAAAATCCGAATTTCCAAAGCTTTCAGAGGCAGTCAGGCACGAACTTGACTCATTTCTTCTTATTCTTCGACTTCACTTTCTGGAGGGATTTGATGTAGAGAAGAATAGAATCGATCTCGTGATCTTTCAGCACTCCCAGATAAGAGGGCATCCCAACACCGGTTTTCTCTGTTTCAAATCCTTCGGTGACTCGTCGGGAAGGATCAAGGATGGACTCCCGGAAGTAAGTTTCGTCGGCAGACTTGATGAATGAACCATCAGAAAAGGTGCGCATTGAATGCCAGAGCCCGTTCCAGGAAGGACCGACTGCAACCTGCGCGGCAGCGGCTCCGGTCAGATTGCTGGCTGGCACCTGATCACCAGCTGCATGACAGGCGATACAACCATATTGAGTTGCAACTTGTATCCCTAGCTCCGCTGTTGGTTTCACTTTGGGGCCGATCCGTTTCATGGATTCATCGATTGTCAGATTCACCTCAAGCTTTCCAAATCCCTCTTTTTCCAAATCGAGTTTCTGAAGGCTTTTCACTGTGAGGTAAGCATTTTCGACGATACCCCCTCCATCCGGATGAGGAATCCGGTAAGTGACACGGAGAGAATGAGAAGCTTGCATATCGGGAATCCCCAAAAATAAACTCTTACCGTCATCGGAAACATAGGCGCTGGTTACAGGAAGTCCCTCCTGGCCCGGTTCCCCGTCCAGTTTGTAATTTCCGGATCCGTAATTGTGAGTCTGCTTGTAGTTCCAGCGATCGGCGGTGTAGTTGGCTAAGACTTTTGCAGCCGATGGATCCAGTTTCTCCCGGAAAGTGAGCATGACCCCCCGTTTGCCGGCGAGGATCTTTTCCGGATGCCAGGATTTCTTTTCACCGGGGCGGACGCGGAAAAATCCGCTGATGTCAGCGCCGGAGGTCCCCCATATTTCGAATCCGCACAGATAGAGCAGTCCGTCGACGGGATTCACGGCACCATTGAGAACTCCCGACGGAAATCCCGATAGCAAAGGGAAAACGGCTCCCTGATTTCCATTTTCCTGCAGATAGACTTTGAACATCTCGGGGCGGTTGTAGCCAATGTGGATCAGGCTCCCATTCAATTCTCCCATTTGGTCGGATTCCCCGAGCCAGATTTGACTGGCGCCGGACTGATTTACAAAGTGCGGGATCCAGATTTCCGGAGCGTCAATCGATGCGGGATGCTTTGCCTTGTCTTTCAATTTGGCGGGTTGGAATCCAAAATAGCGATTCTTCTCGATTCGGTAGATCGGAGTGGCCGGTTTCCAGTGTCCCTGTTGATCACTGGCCGTGAGGACTTCAGTTTCAGGGTTGTATCCGATATAGGGCTGGCGAAGGCCGGTAGAGATAACTTCAAAAGAACGGCCATCTTTGCTGATTTCCACGACGGTGCCATTGAGTTTGCCACGGGTGGATCCGACCTGACCTCCTTTTGCGAGAAAGAATCCTCCTCCTTTTTTCGCGACTATACCCTGGGCAAATTCCCGGGTTTCGGCGGACTGGGCGACCACATTGGAAAAATTCTCATAGAAGTCTGCCTCCCCGTTCTGATCCTTGTCGACCAGTTTGCAGATACCGTTCCGATCAAACACGTAGATCGAGTCCTCCACGATCTCCAGACCGAGAGGCTCATGAAGCCCGGAGGCGAAGCGGTTCCATTTCCACTGATCCGGATTTCCTTTCGCCGCCTTTGCAATCCAGACATCGCCGTCAAAAGTGACCAACGCACAGCGTCCGTCGGGGAAAAACTGGAGATCGGAAAAGCGAACGTTGCGCTTCCATGGGTTTTTGTCGGGAATTTCGATGGAGTCGAAAGTGAATGCCTTGTCGCCTTTGCCCGCAGTTACCTTGGTATTGATATTTTCCGGCCATCTCTTTTTAGGGATGTCTGCCGAATCGGAAGAGATATTCGACGCAGTCAATGAAACCGTGCTCGTCGCTTCCTTTTTGTTTGCAGGAATCTTCACGTGAAGATCGCTTTTCTGACTATCTCCGGATATTCCCCCTCGAATCCAGAAATCAAGATCGTGAGGGGCGATGGTGATACTCCGGACGATTCCTTCCTTTCCGGCAATGAGTCTTTCAAGGACAGGTGTCCCGGCGATTTCGTATTCCAATTGAACACCGTTCTCCATCAGCCTGAGCCCGCTCCAGCGGCCAATTGAGACCGGAATGGGACCAATGCTCAGTTCATCTTCGTCGGCTCCTGATTTTTCGCGGGGATCACTATTGTCCGGCGATGATTTGATGCTCCAGCCAGGAAGCAGAGGCGATGCGAAGAGAGGTTCGCCGATCGGTTTGGGCAGTGAGCCCTGGCCAGGGGAAGCTTTGCGATTTGGAAGCCGGTAGCTGCCCGGCCCCATTCCGTCCATCGTCAGGTATTCTCCATCTTTGTTGGCCTTCCAAATGAGCGCCCACCGAAGCAGATCCGGATCGAAGCACGCGAAGTGATCCTCTCCCAGTGGAAGAATAATTCCCCGGGAGGTCAGATTTTTTTCCGGCCAGCCCTTTCCAAATTCCCGGGCGTCGAGAGTTTGAGTGAAAAAAGGGAAGTCCGTTTCCACAAATGAGGCAAAAGGGGATTCCAGATCCAGATGCTCCTTCTGTTGTGCTGAGCTGAACAGCGGGAGGACGAGTGCGAATAGCAGAGTGAAGCAGTGTCGGTAGAAAATCATAGCGAGATTGTATCGTTCACTTTTCCTTAGAAGAGAGGATAGATCAATGGCACGATTAGTACTGCAATAACTTCCAATGACTTCTTCCATTTTTGTCCGAATCTTTTTTCTATCATCGCTTTTTGCCGGCCCGGTTCTGAATGCCGACGAGAATCCCGGGGCTGGCGACTACAGGACCTTCCAGAACAGCGAGGGTAAAGAGATCAGAGCTCGATTGATTTCTTTTGAAGCCGATGCCGTGGTGTTACGCTCCTCGCTCGGGCAGGAGTTTACGACTCCAATGTCGGGGCTTTCGGATAACGATCAGGGATACATCGAAGAGTGGGACTCTCTGGAGCGAATGAAATCCTGGATGGATGAGAAGGGGATTGATGGGTTTTTGAGTGACAAAGGGTTTTCGGTCATGCCTTTGAAAATGGCAGAGGACGTATTGGAAGTGAGCGCGAAAGTGAACGGCGCTGATTTCGATTTTAAGGTCGATCCAGGCAGGTTCCTTACGATTTTCAACAAGGAGCAGGCGCTTGTCTCCGGTGTCGAAATGTCTGACATCGCCTACGGGGACTTCCCCTTGGAAGGTGGAGGCATGGAAACCGTCTTCGGGGGGACCTTCAAAAGTTTTGTGGTGGGAGAAGCCAGATTCGGTCCCTGGGACATGGGAGTTGCCGATCTTCCTAAAATTGGGTTCGAGGCGATTGGACTTCTGGGTGCCGATTTTTTTCATCTCAACGATGCGATTATTGACTGGAAAAAGAAACGCGTCTTTCTCAAGACGGAGAAGGATGTTCCGGAGCTAGCTCCTGTTCCATCTGAGCTGCGCGATTACACCGATACACAGGGGCGGAAATTAATGGGCGAATGGGTGTCTCAGGAGAAGGGTGTTGTTACCATCAAAACGGATGGAGGCCAGGAAGTTTCAATTCCTCTGGCATCGCTGAGCCAGGAGGATCAAGAGTATGTAGAGCTTTGGAACACCAATCCCCGCAGAGAAGGTGCGTCCGGAATTTCGATCAATCAGATCCTTGAACTAACAGGCCGGATTCCGGTTCCCTACGACTACGGAAATTCCACTGTCGCTGCCTTTGAGATGACTCATCAGGGAGAGACCCTTCGATTTCTGCTGAATACGACTTTGCCACAATCCTACCTGAGCAGCGAGGCGGCTGCGAAGGCCGACATGGAGATTGAGGAAACTCCGGATAGAATGCTGTCTCTTATACACATCTGACGCTGCCGACGAAGAGGATAGTGTAGATC
>CAJXQE010000062.1 GCA_913058215.1 uncultured Verrucomicrobiales bacterium | reverse complement strand
CGAGATCAGCCTCGGTCTCGTGGGCTCGGAGATGTGTATAAGAGACAGTCATTCAATTGGAATTCCTGGGGCAACCAACCGACCACAAGCCCCTGCCGTTGGGAAACATGTCCTTCGTCCGCAACTTCCTCTCCCGCGAGGATTTTCATAAAACTGGATTTTCCGCAGCCGTTGCGGCCAACCAATCCAACTTTTTCGCCGGCATTGATCGCCAGCGTCGCGTTATCGAGGATTTTTCGATTTCCGTAAGAAAGCCCCAGCTGAGTCGCTGAAATAATGGGTTCCGGTTGAGGTGATGCTGCCACGATGAATCGATTGAAAAGGGTTGGGTGCACGATCTAACCCTGTATTGTCAGCGATTCAAGCGGGAGGTGGCCTGAAAGAGTTCACTTCAAAGCAATCTCCTGAACAACAACCAGCAGAGTGTCGTGTTTGTTTTCCCGTCTTTTTTTCCAATCGTGACCGTCAATTTGCCACCTTTGGCGGTAACCGTCGCAGACCGCTTCAAGAAACTTCCGGAGCTGGTGTTCTCGTTGGTGATCAGCGGTTCACCCTCGATCCGGACGTGATGGCCTTTCTGTTCATTTCCGGAATCTCCCACGCATACCGTCACTTCGTATTTCGCACCCTCTTCTACATCGCAGATCCAGGTATCCATTTCCCGGGTGAACAAAAACGTATCCCGAAAATCTTCAGGATACATTCCCCTGCGGCGAAAATTCCGGGAGATGTCGCGTTTCCATCCGTAGCCGCGGTCCTTGTCATAAGGCAGCCCGGAGTCCCACTCGAATCCTTTCAGCTTGGCGTCAGAAAAATTAAAACGCCGCTCCAGCGATTGTGGCTCCTCATCAACGAGGCCGTTTGTGGAGTCAGTCAAGGTGGGCATTTCCACCGCCCAGCGAATGGGTTCGTTGGAGGTATATAGCAATGCATCATCCCCATTGAGAATACCGTCACTGTCCGCATCGTCTTTGCTCTCTTTGGGAAACGACACATACTCCGTGTCGAGCTTTTTGATCGCCTCCCACCAACGCTTGCAAAACTCCCCTCTTGTCATCCCTTCCTGAGTTTCGATCCTCAGGTCGTCGATCCCTTTGATCTGAGATTTTGATTTTTCCTGTACCTCGCGGATAAATTTCGCGAAGGCGACATTGTCAGGGCGGAAGTCGATACTCGTAGCGTCCATGGGAATGCAAGCGAGAGCGGAGAGGCGGTTGATGGCAACGAAGGCTTCGTGCTTCGGATCAAGGTCGCGCCATGGCCAGAGGAGCAAGCCGGGGGCCCAGGTCGTCCGACCGCAAAGCGCGTGACGAACATCTTCCAGGAGTTCACGGTCATAGGGAATTTCACGCGGTTGAATCTTTTTCTTCAAACTGACCGCTGCCATTGCGCCGCTTGCCTGACCGACGTGAATTCGCTGATCATGAAGCCGGATCGCAGAACTCACCACGCTGCTGAAACCAACATTCCCCTGAGCACCAAGGAGACCGTCCATTTCTTCGGGAACAAGACTGCGGGCGGGGAAAACACATCGATCGCTGAGGTAATGAGTATTTCTCCCGGGACGCTCGTAATCGATCCACGGGCCGTCAGTGCCCTCATCCTTCAGGTAAGTCCGGCCGGTGCGATGAAAATCGTAATGGAACTGCCAGGTGAAAATTCCGTCCGGATACATCACCTGTGTGAATCGCTCTTTCGCCGATTTTTTATCCTCGCCATCCCGGTTCCGTCCATCCTGCTCACGCATCATGTACATCGCTTTGAGCCGCAGCGATTCACGAATGTAGGGCTTGTGAGGCAGCTTGTCGGCGGTGTTGAATTCATCGCTGAGGTGAAAATTCCGGAAGGAATTGGTTTTGTCCGGCGCTCGCTCGTGGACGAAATTCTGCAAATGATACAGAACTCCGAGAGCATGATTTTTTGAATCCTGAAAAATGATATCGCGCTGAGACCGGGTCAGCTCAACGATATTCTTAGTGGATGCCCCCGGCTCCGTGGCTTCCAATTCCTCCGCAACCCTTGTCGGAAGTCGCATCAGCGGATAATCCTGACCATTCATGTAGGCGAGAAGAATGCTGGTTTTTTTATCCTTACTGGAATAGCCATCGACGATCCGGCGAACCGAATAAACCGACAGCTGGCGCTCTGATTCCGTTCCCGTATCCGGCCAATGAGAAATGGATCCGGGACGGGCATTGCGATCCCATTTCAATTCCTTAAAAGCGTTGCGGCTGAAATGAGTGGCCCGCGGATAATTACGATCATCAAAATTCGGCGGCTCGGGAATGGGTGTTTCGCCTTCGGATTGTTCCACGATCATCGTCCAGGTGATCGGATTCATTTCGTTCGGCGGAAATTCTTCAGGCGAGGAAGGCGCACTCGGCTCGCCATACTTGGACTGAAGATCCGGACCAACTTCGTAGGCGGCACCGGCAACGCGAATAGCCTCGCCCCAATCCGACGCATCAATCGTCATCTTCGCTTTGACCGTGAGACCGGGAGTTTCTGAACCGATGGTGGCAAAATTGACGGCCGTGAGTCGTGGTCGATCCCCATCCCGATTCACCTCAGCTGAAACAGGATACTTTTTCCAATAAACGTCGATCTGATCCGACTCACGATAGGGTTGGATCAGTTTGCGAAAAGCTGCCTCGGCCTCGGCGGGCCGGAATGTACTGGGACCATGCCAGGGAAGCCCGGGCATCGAGGATCCGTAGTTCTTACGATTCTCCAACTCAATCCGGTCCATGAGCTCCTTGAAAAGGCCGCTTCGACGAAAAGATCTTTTCATCGGATGCCAATCGACTCCCCAACCGACGCGACCAACTCCCTTGTCTTCATCGACACAGGCCAGAGCCTGCTCCGTGAACTGCCCCCCGAACCAGGTCCCGTCGTGAACGATGATAATTTTTTTCACATAATGCCGCGCCGCCTGAATCGCCGCCGCCCATCCAGACTCCGTGGCTCCGACAATTAGTAGATCGGCTTCAACTTCTTCCGACTGCGATGAAGCCGTCCACGAGAGAAAAATACAGGCGAAGGAAATAATTCGGCTCGGCAAAGTCATCACAGAAAAGATAACACCACTCGAATCGTGAATTCAACGGGCTTCGGGTTGAATCCGTGAATACGAATGCGGCCCCTGATCGCACCTTGAAACCTCAGCCATTCACAGGTTAATTCCCCTCTCGTGAATTTCCTGAAACGATTCTTCTCAGAACCCATGCCTGCGGATCCTCCCGACAACAGCAAAATTCGTCTCATCGTCGGGCTCGGAAATCCGGGAACTGAATACGAAGGAACGCGTCACAACGTGGGCTTTGAACTCCTCGACCGTCTCGCGGAGCATCACGGGCTCGAATGGACGAAAGAGCGGAAATTTAAAGCCATGGTAGCTCGCCGGGGGAGTGAACTGATTTTGGTGAAGCCGCTCACCTTCATGAACCTGAGCGGCGTGTCAGTCGCAAAGTTCACCGGATTTTATAAAGTGCCGGGAACTGGAGTTCTCATCGCATACGATGACATTTCTCTTCCTCTCGGGACAACGCGCTTCCGAGCGTCGGGATCGGCCGGAGGTCATAACGGCATCAAATCCATTATCCAATCGCTCGGGCACGATAAATTCCCCAGATTGAAGGTTGGAATCGGGGAAAGTGGAGGTCAAGGACAGCTTGTAGGCCACGTTCTGGGGCGGTTTGAGGCCAAAGAAAAAGAAGATTTAGAAAAAACTCTGGCGAATGCTGTAGAAGGAGTAAGTTATGCGCTCGACTTTGGGTTGGATGCGGCCATGAATCGCTACAATCAAAAAGCGAAAACAAGGAAAAAGAAGGCGGAAGAAAACAAAGAATCGCCGGACATTGACGAACGAACAGATCATGAAACGCAAGTATGAAGGTGTGATTGTCCTCAAGATGCAGGGACAGGAAGAAGGACTCGACGAAGCTGTTGGTGGTATCACCAAAGAGCTGGAATCCAATGGTGCCACGATGGAACAAATCGAGCGCGTCGGTAAAAAAGAGTTCGCTCACGAAAATCACGCGAAACAAAACCACGGCTACTTCGTGCAATATCACTTCGAAGCTGAGCCATCCGTCATCGACGGAGTTCAGGAGAAGTTGAAACTTAACGACAGCGTAATGCTTCAGCACTACCGCCGTCGTCGCTAGTTTTTTGCATTAGAAGTCCTCTGATTGGAAGTTGAGACGGTAGTCAGTAATTGACATCCGTCGCTCTGCTTTCAAAGGTGTCCCGGTTCTATCCGGGGAGCTTCTGTGTGCCTCCCTCTCTCCCAAATCGTCTTAAATTCTCTCTCGCCGACTTTCGGCAATCTTTCTCCCTTTTCCCCAACTCAACCCACTCTTCACGACCCTAGTATGAACGTAGATCGCGCGACCCTCGACTTCCTGAATGCATTTTCCGATGATGAGAAGAAAGAGGGCCAGCGAATCCACGACGATGGTGGAGTTGCCCAGATATTCGGCAATCACCTGATGATTCAGGCGAAAATCGAAGATCGCGAATGGTCCTGCCGCACTAAGATTCGCCTTCAGGGCAATGAATGGGTCGGCGAAGCGGATGAAAAAAGCGCTTCCGGCCGTGCCGCTCTTTACGCGACGATGCTGGAAAAAATCGCCCGTAAAGGCGAGCTTCCCGAAGCTCCTAACGAAGTCGGCGAAAAATCGCTTACTGAGGTGATCGAGGAAAAGCTGAGCCGGTCGCTCACCGGTGAAGAAGACGAATTTTTGAACAAACTGGAGCGGCGTTACCGTCGTTTCGAACTCGAACGGGAGATTTTCGATTCCGACCTGGTTCGACTTTCCCCCCGCTGGCCGGTGGAAAGTTTTGATCCGCTGGTTTTGTGGCCGACGCCTCCGAACAACATTATCGAGTTCTGGAATTATCTCGCGCATGCCTTCAACAAGGGAAGCTATGAGTACCCCGAGTTTCTTGATTCGGTCACAGATCGTGAGTGGACCGAGAACAGAATGCTCGAATGGGAGCGCGAACGGGAAGAGAGCGAATGGCGTTACCAGGTTGAAGTTTTTGACAAACGACCACCGGAAGAAGCGGTCGACAGCGTAGAATTCCGCATCCGCATCAGCACCCGCGAAGCGCGGCTCATGTGGAAAAAGGAAGAGGAAACTGAATTTAACCGCGTCACTGAAGACGATCAGTTCGACTGGCTTCAGGATCGCTATTCCGCCGGCGGACTGCGGATGGATGCCGCTTCCGAAATTCTCTGGAGTAAATTCCTCAGAGCTGCTGCCAAGGAAGACTCCACTGAAGGCGGCCTCAGTCTTGATCGACTCGACAACTGCCGACTGCTCAACCGATTGTTCCACCAACCTGAAGTGGCGGGGCGCATCGTCAATCTCGATGAAGTCCCATTCCGTTTCGCTGACGAAAATCTTCACTGGGTCTGCCGTCCCGATAAAATGGGCTCGGAAGATTACGAATTGCAGTTGGTGACCGGAAAAGGGGAAGACGTTTCCCACACCGTTCGCCTTCTTCCAGGAGACGAAGTTCTTTATCTCAGTGACGAATGGGCATTTCGCGGCCCTGAATCGTGGATCAAGGAAACCACTCTGATTGACCCCCGCTATGTCATTCCGATCAATGTGATCGAAAGCGAAGCCGGGGTGGCCTACCTTCACCGTCTCGGTGCTGACATTCCCAAGAATCTTTCCACTCGGATTAAAGAGGAAGTTCTCAAGGTCAAATTCGACCTCAGCATTTCCCCGAATGCCACCGGTGCAAGCAGCGAACATATGCTGATGAGAATCCTCGCAGCGAACGACGATGCCACTCGCGAAGAGACGCTCGGCCGCGAAGGATGGGAAGTGCTCACAAAGCCGGAAGACACCGGGAAGTTTATTTACCGATATGATCGAAGTGTTCTCCGTCGAGTCGGCGGACTCATCGCCCCGATGCAGCCGACCTTTGATCCGAACATCGCCTGCTACCGGGCCAGGGTGACCAAGAATTTTCCCGAGAAATACACCGAGTGGCTCGAGTCTTTACCAAAAGACATCGAAATCGTTGCGGATTCGGAACTCGCCACACTCGATGCCGAGCCAATCGAGGCTCAGGTTTCTTTCGAAGTGGTCAATCAGGAAATCGACTGGTTCGATTTGCGCGTCGTCGTCAACGTCGAGGGAATGGACCTTTCCCAGGACGAAATCAAAGCACTCGTTCAAGCACGTGGTGAATTTGTCCGTATGGAGCGCGGAGGCTGGCTTCGCCTGCAAATGAATCTCGATGAAGATCAGAAGGATGCCGTCAGCCGAATCGGCCTGGATCCTTTCGATCTCTCCGGCGAAGTACACCGCATGCATGCCCTGCAGCTTGCCGAACCTCTTGCCAAAGAAGTATTCGACGCAGCTGCCTGGGAGAAAATTTCCGATCGCGCAAGCAGCCTGAAACTTCAGGTTCGTCCGACTATTCCTCCGGGACTGAACGTCAATTTGCGCCCCTATCAGGTGGAAGGTTTTCACTTCCTCTCCTATCTCGCCACCAACCGCTTCGGAGGAATTCTGGCGGATGACATGGGTCTCGGAAAAACAATTCAGACCCTTACCTGGATGCTCTGGCTCCGTGAGGAAATGGGCGAAGATGCTCCGCCTTGTCTCGTGGTTTGTCCGAAATCAGTACTCGATGTCTGGGCCGATGAGGTCAAAAAGGCCGCGCCTGCGATTCGCGTTCAAGTTCTGCGGAACAAAGTGGAACTGGAAGTGGATCGTCTCGGTAAAGACATCGATCTCCTCGTTATCAACTACAGCCAGTTGCGAACCTGCGCCGATGATCTTCAGGGAATCCACTGGTTGGGAATCATTCTCGATGAGGGTCAGCAGATTAAGAACCCCGATTCCAAAGCTGCCAAATCGGCCAGGGCACTCAAAGGGAATAATCGACTGGTCCTCACAGGTACTCCAATCGAGAACCGTCTCCTTGATGTCTGGAGTTTGATGGCTTTTGCCATGCCCGGCATTCTTGGTGATCGTAAATATTTCCGCGAAAGCTTTGATCGTCGTAAGGATGGTCAATCTCAGACCCGCCTCACCGCCCGTCTCCGCCCTTTCCTGCTTCGCCGAACCAAAGGGGAAGTTGCACTCGACCTTCCTCCCAAAGTCGAAGAAGACGTCTTCAGCGAAATGGAAGACGTTCAGGCGAAAATGTATCAAGCCGAACTCGAACGAATTCAGAAAGTTCTGCTCGGCATCGAAAACGACGACACCCTGCGCAAAAACAGCTTCGTCATTCTCCAGGGTCTGATGCGCCTCCGGCAAATTTGTTGTCACCCCGGCCTGATCGATCCGAAGCACATCGGGTCTCCGAGTTCGAAGATGGATTCGCTTTTCTACCTTCTCGACCAGCTTCACGAAGAAGGTCACAAGGTATTGGTGTTCAGCCAGTTTGTCTCCATGCTCGACATCATTCGTGATGAACTTGAAGAGCGCGACCGTCCCTACAGTTACCTTACCGGTCAAACCAAAGACCGTCATGAAGTCATCAGTGATTTCCAGGAAACCAAGGAGCCGAAAACTTTCCTTCTCTCCCTGAAAGCGGGCGGTAGTGGTCTCAACCTGACTTCAGCGAGTTACGTCGTGCTTTACGATCCCTGGTGGAATCCGGCTGTTGAAAATCAGGCGATTGACCGTTGTCACCGGATCGGACAGGAAAGCAAAGTGAACGCTTATCGTTTGCTCGTTCGCGACAGTGTCGAAGAAAAAATTCGCGTCCTTCAGCAACAGAAGAGTGAAATGATGACCAGTGTTCTTGGCGAAGAAGGCTTTACCCGGAACCTGCAAATGGAGGATCTGAAATTTCTCTTCAACGCTGGTCAGATTGACGAAGCGACGGAGAAAAAAGCGAAAAAATAACGCGCTCCGCGCGAACGCTGCACTTTGAACCTCCAAGCTTAAAGGTTCAAAGTGAAGAGTTGGACGATCAACGTTCTTCAGCCCCTTGCGATCTCTGAAAGATGGCGTGATAATTTTTCTATCATGAAACTGAAACACATCTTCGCCCTTACCGTCCTAACTGCTTTTACAACTGTCGCTCTTCAAGCAGAGCCTCTCGAAGTTGGTGACAAAGCTCCTACCGTAAAGACCGTTGATCAGGACGGGAAAGAGATCGATCTTGAAAAGGAATTCGCTGAGGGAATTACCCTCGTCTATTTCTACCCGAAAGCCCACACCGGCGGCTGCACCAAGCAGGCCTGCAATATCCGTGATGAATTCGCGGATGTGAAAAAAGCGGGAATTAAAGTCTTCGGCGTTTCTGCGGACAAAGAGGAAGACCAGAAAAGCTTTATCGAAAAGCACGACCTTCCCTTCACTCTTCTAGCCGACACCAAAGGTGAAGTGATCAAAGGATTCGGTGTTCCCACCAATCCAAAAGGATTTCCGGCGCGTCAGAGCTATCTCGTAAAAGGCGGCAAAGTCATCTGGCGCGACCTCAAAGCAAAGCCTACCTCTCAAGCACAGGACGCAATCGCTGCTGCGAAGGAACACGGCTGATTCGTTTTGTTAGCGATGGTGTTTTCTCCTGCGATTCCACCTGAACTCGTCAGCGCATGTTCAGATCCTACGCTGACGGAAGACTGCATGTTAAATGATGAGATCATATGGCTTCAGCCATATGATCCGGACATGGTTGATCCGAACGAGCTAAATTGCTAAAGGGATTTATTTACAGGATTAAACCTGATCCCTGAAAAGAGAATCACTTGTCCCTCAAAGCCCGCAACTCGCCATCGATCTTCGCCAGATAAGCGGAGGTCGCTTTGAGACGCTTCGTCGTCAGCTTGGCGAGGAATTCGTAAAGAGCCGCGTAGAACGCAGGGTTCTCGTCCTTCGGCATGATTTCGTCGAGGAATTTCTGATCGACTGCGAGACAGAAGGCATCGCCTTTGGCGACAATGGATGCTGAGCGCTTCTCATCGTCGAGGGCGGCCATTTCGCCGAAAATATCACCGGTGGTGTCCATCGTCACGAGTTCGTCTCCGCCTTTGACCACGGCCACTTCACCGGCCAATAGAATGAAAATTCGCGAAGCCTCTTCGCCCTCTTCAATAATCACATCGCCCTCTTCACACTGGATAAAGGCACTGGCATGAAGAACCTGATCGAGATGATCCTTGGAGAAAGCCTCAAGGAAAGGAACTTCCATGAGAGTCTCCGGAATATTGTCTTCGTCGTGGATATAAGCGTATTCTTGCACGGCTAAACAATAGAAAAGTGATAGGGGCCTGTCGAGTACGTATTCCATTTTTCGACCCGCTTTTTTGGATAAAAAAAAATCCCCGACCGGCAGACCGGACGGGGATTTAGAAGGAGATTTACCGAATTGGTTTCGAATAATCAGTTGGAGGAATAAGCAGATTCCCCGTGAGAGGACTGATCCAGACCAACCAGCTCATCCTGCTCGTCAACACGAAGCCCAATGGTTTTCTTAATTATAAATAGAATGATGAAAGTGACAACTGCGGTATAAACAGCGGTGACACCGGCAGCAAGAAGCTGTTTTCCAAGCTGAGCGCCCATGGTGAAATCACCAAAACCGCCGAATGCTGCCGTTCCGACGACTGCTGCCAGAACCGTTCCAATAACCCCACCAACGCCGTGAACGCCAACCACATCGAGAGAATCATCGTATCCAAGCAAGTTTTTCAGCTTCACTGAAGCCCACCAGCACACCGCGCCGGAAACTGCCCCAATGATGAGAGCCCCGGTAGGACCAGCAACTCCGGATGCCGGAGTAATCGCTGCGAGGCCGGCAATCGCACCAGTGACAATGCCGAGAACACTTGGCTTCTTGATGGTGAAATATTCGATCAGTGACCAGGTCAAAGCACCTGTGGCTGCCGAGATGTGAGTGACAAAAAGTGTCATCGCTGCGGCATCGGAAGCGCCGCCCTGACTACCGGCATTAAAACCGAACCAGCCAACCCAGAGCATCGCTGTTCCGGTAACCGTCATGGGAAGATTATGAGGAGGTTTCGGGCTGTTCCTTTTTCCAACCATGATACAAGCCACCAACGCGGCGACCCCTGCGGTGATGTGGACCACAATCCCACCAGCGAGATCGACCACTCCCATTTGAGCAAACCATCCGCCGAACCAGGTGATGTGACAGATTGGGGCGTAGCAAACCAGCGCCCAGACTACTGAAAAGATCAGTAGAGCAGAGTATTTGATTCGCTCCACGAAAGTACCAACGATCAGAGCGGGAGTAATGATGAAAAAGGTCATCTGAAAGGCCGACCCGAGAATACCCTCGGGCCCGACTCCTTTGTGCATAATATTCTTGAAACCGCCTGTCCAGCCACCGTCTGCGCCCACTGAGAGCGAAAATCCGAGCACCAGCCAGGTAATACTGAGGATACAGGTCAGCGCGAAACAGTGCATCAGCACGGAAAGAACATTCCGTTCGCGAACAAGACCGCCGTAGAAAAGCGCCAGACCGGGAATGGTCATAAACAGCACCAGGGCTGTCGAGGTCAGCATCCAGGCGTTGTTGCCGGCTGCCAGAGCTTCTTCAGCAGTGGGTGCTGCATCCTGTCCGAAGACATTTCCGGCAGCGAAAAAGGCCACTACCGCCATCATGAGAAGGGTCCGTACGGACCCGTAGTTATTTTTCATTTTGAGAGTTGAAACAAGAGTTTCCGAAAGTAACAACATCTCCCGGGGTGGAGAGTCGTTCACTTTCTTTGTTATAGTTCATTTGCGTTTTCAACAAGAAAAAACGGCAAAGAGCGGAGGGGAAAATCCCCACCGCTCCAGCAGTTTTCTTGTAAGAAAGAGTTTTGTTTAAATTTCTTTGATACTAGGTGATGTGATAAGCAGGAGCGCCGTGTTCAGCAACATCCAGACCTTCGTGCTCCTCTTCTTCGCTGACGCGAATTCCGATTGTCACCTTCAGGACAAAGAAGACTGCAAAGGCGAAGATGAATGCCGCTGCCGCGACTGCGAGAACACCGAGAAGCTGTCCGCCGAGGAAGAATTGTTTTTCCGCACCTTCAGGAACCACTTCGAAGAGTGCCGCAGCGAGGATACCCCAGATACCGCAGACTCCGTGAACGGAGATCGCTCCAACAGGATCGTCGATTCTGATTCTATCAAAGATCAGGACGGAGAAGACAACGATCACACCAGCGATCAAACCGATCAACATCGCACCGGAAGGCGAAACGATGTCTGCATTCGCTGTAATCCCAACCAGTCCGGCGAGGAATCCATTCAGCGTCATGGAAAGGTCGGGCTTCTTGAGAACGGTCCACGAAGTCGCAATAGCGCCAAGTGCACCTGTGCATGCTGCGAGAGTTGTGGTGGTGAAAACAAGTCCGAGTGGACCGGGATTAGCAGAGAGAACCGAACCGCCATTGAATCCAAACCATCCGAAGAAGAGGAGAAATACACCGACAGCTGCCAGTGGCATGCTGTGGCCGAGAATTGGCTTGATACCATCTTTGGTATACTTGCCTTTGCGTGCTCCCAGGAGGATTACACAGGCAAGAGCTGCGAAACCACCGAAGGCGTGAACCACTGCGGAGCCGGCGAAATCTTTGAAGCCGTTTCCACCGTTGAGGCTACCCATCCAGCCACCGCCCCAGTGCCAGGAACCTACAACCGGGTAGGCAATAGCAACGAGGACCGCTGCGAAGATCATGAAGGAAGGAAGTTTGACGCGTTCCGCTACTGCACCCGAAACGATGGTGGCAGCTGTAGCAGCAAACATCGCCTGGAAGATGAAGTCACCGAACCCGGTCATGGCAAGGCCAGCACCGCCATATCCGAAAGTGTCACCACCATCTGCATTCAAGTCACCGATGGGAAGACCAAAACTGATCCATCCATTGAAGTCTCCGGGGTAGTGAGTGTTAAAGCCAATCAAGGCATAACTGACAATCCCGATTGCGATAATGAAACTGTTCTTAAACAGAATATTCACCGTGTTCTTGGATTGGGTAAGGCCAACTTCGAGAGCAGCAAAACCGAGGTGCATGATAAACACCATCGCAGCGGCAATCACAGTCCACAGCATCGAGACGGTAAAGAAATCGAAGGCAAAGGCGTAATCTCCCTGACCCGCGACTATTTCATCGTATCCTGCTTTATATTCCAGCTCTGCCGCTGGCGCGGCATCCTGGCCAATAAGAGTTCCGCTTACGAATGGCAGCACCAGCAGCCCGAGGAGTAACCAATTTCTAAGGTTGAATGTATATCTCATTTTCTTTTTGTTTTGATTCGAACGGACCCGGTTACGAACCCGGCCAATCTTGTGTATCGACATCCCTAAAAGCACCTGCCGTGCCAACTTTAGAAAAATCGTCAGAAAATTTCACAAAGCGGATGAAGCCCCTGATATAGAGGGCTTGAATCGATCAGCTGACAGAGCCGAACGAACTTGTCAGCGCCCCGGCTAGCGAAACCGGGTGCCGTTTCGTCGAGCTACTCCGGGCGCTCGAATCGACTAAAAGAAACAATAGATCTCAGCGATCTACTCTTCGCGGACGACTTTGCCCCCGAGAGAAAGAATGCGGGCTTTGCCCTTGGCGTCCTCGGCTTCACCGATTTGGCCATCCTGAACATACATCTGAGAAAGTGCCGTCCAGGCGAGAAGGTCATTGGGTTGAAGCGTGGTCGCTTTTAACCCGGCTCCGATCGCCTCCTTAATGCGATCCGTCTTCATCAGAGCCATGGCCAGCGCGTGCCAGCCATCAAAAAAATCAGGATCCAGATCTACGCAGCCCTGATACTTGAGTACCGCTGCCTCAAGATCGCCAACGGCAAGATCACCGTTGGCATCATCAAACAAATCCTCTACTTCTTCGCTGGCCATCTCCCGATAGGTGAGTTTTCAAATACCGGAAGGAATGGCAGCAGGAGGAAAATTGCAAAGAAAGCCTAACGCTCAGTAACAGGCCCGGCTGCTGCACTCACGGCAACGGCACCCGACGCTGTGCGGCGCTGATTCAGCCAGGCGTTGAAAAGATCGCGTTTCACCTGACTTTCCATCACTGCGGAAATCGTGCGTTGGCGACTCTCTTTGTCTTCGTCTTTGTAAATCTCGATTTTCTCAACGTAAGCGAGCATGTAGCCGCGCGCTTCACGCTGCTGAACCACGCCTGAAAACTCTTTGGCTTTCAATCCATCGACAGCATTCACAATCAAACTGGCGTCCTCGATATCTGCAGGCGGTTCGTTCGTGGAAAAGACGGGAAGTGGTTTTGTCTTCAATCCAGCTGCTTTTGCCGCATCCGCGATCGATTTTCCGGCAGTGACAGCCTCCGTCAAGGTTGCCTTGGCTGCACTGGCTGCCTCACTGACAAGCTGATCGGAATCGCGATTCTTCAACACGGTCTGAATCGCGGGTGTCGCTTCTGCGAGAGTCAAAGAACGCGGCTCAACTTCGTCGGTATATTTATAAACGTAGTAGCTTCCGTCTTCCTGACCGAAAGGAACGGTCACCGAATTCAACTTGAGGGCCCCACTGAACAGGCTTGTCATCTGAGCCTGATCGCTCTTGATGGTCTCCGGTGCATCGTCCGGCTCAAAGGAATCGTATTTCCCTGTCTCTACTTTGTAAGGAGGTTTGGTGCTGTTGTAGGTCTTGATGACTTCTTCGAAATCAGCCCCGTCAGCAGAGAGGTCCGCATAAACCCGGTTCACGGCCTGTGCGAACTCAAGGTTGGCTTTGGCTTTTTGCTCATTCGTCGCATCTTCGGCGAGTTTCTCCGGAGTAAATTTTGCGAATGCGAAGCCACGCTTTTCAGCAGACAGCAGATCGTCCTGATTTGCTTCGAAGTATTCCTTCACTGCTTTTGCTGAAGCATCCACTTTCTCCAGATAGTCTTTGCGATTGAACTCGATGATGTGAGCCGTGTAGCGCTGGTTGTCGTGAACATATTCTCTCTCGACCTCGCCGCTGACCGCCTGCACTCCGGCCCCAACCAGATCGCGCAGCTTTTGATAGCTCAAATAATCTTTCACCAGCTGGGCCAGATCGCCGTCTGAGAATCCATTGGGACCAAGAATCCGATTCTTAACAAAATCAGCATTTACCCAGGGTTGTTGAAAAATCGGGAGTTTAGGAATCGCGGCTTTGATTTCAGCGGCGCTTGGCTCGATTCCAAGACGCTCAGCTTCGTTTCTCAAAACAATGAGACTCATCAAAAAATTCGTCGGATCCCGATCTTTCCGGCTCTCTCCAAACAGGGAATTGGCGAAATCATACATCCCCAGGTTCATCGCAACATCAAAGTTCGTCGCCAGCTTCTGGGCTTCTTTTTGACGGTAACAACGACCGTCGACTTTCACGATGCAGTCTGTCGTACCAACTGCGCTTGAGTCGTAGTCAGAATAGAGGAACGCGAAGGCAATCACGATAATGATCGTCACGACGATAAGCGTGCCTTTTTGAATGTGTCGAATTTGAGTTAGCATGAAATTTCTTAGGATGGTTTTCAGCAAAACGGAAACCGCCTCGCAGGGGCTCGGAACGTAGAGAGAATCCCCCTTTCATTCAACCGCTTTTTCAAGCAGTGAGGAAAGTCTTCATTTCCCGGTTTTCAGCGGGGTAAATGAAGAATTCGAACGACCTCTTCCACCGTTTGTGGATTGTCGATGGCACTATGGCCCGAAGGAACGATTTTTTCAGAATCCGCCTCCTCGATATGGCTGCTCCAATAAGGGACTACACCATCTGAACTCTCTTCGAGAACGCCACTTCTCCCGCGATTCCCGATGATGCTATGCATCGCAACTGGATAAGGAACAGGAAGATCCGAAAGAATTTGAAGAGTTGGCTGCTTCGGGGAAAGTGCCCCAACGCTGTCGAGCCGCCCACTTCCCAAATCGGCATACTCAGGAGTGAATGCTCCGGGATTCGCACTTGAAACTTTCTCATAAAATTTTCGAAATTTGTTGGGAGGTTTCACAATCAGCTGTCCCAGTTTTCCCACTGGATTGTCGGCGTAATCACTTCCGCGATGAGGTGTGCACACAAAAATGACCCGGTTGACATGCGATTCCGGCTTCCAGAAGAATGCCTCGCGAAGTCTATCGCGATCATCTTCTTCCATGTTCAATGAGTCCAAAGGACGCGTAAATGCCTGATCCCAAAAGGCCCGACCCGGATCAGAAATCAATCCGCGAGCAACGATTCCGCCCATACTGTGAGTCAACAAGGTAGTCCTTTGCATGGCACGGTCACTCAATCCCGGATTCAGAGTCGACCGAATATCCCGAAGTTGAGTTCGTAATATTCGACCCGAATACAGGGCGGGAGCCGAGGAATTGTAAAGATAGTGCCAGACTTGATAGCGCTGCCGGATATCCTTATCGTTCCGTAATTCGTTGCTCATTTTCGCCCAGGCCAGGGGGGAGGCCAGTAAGCCGTGAATCATGATGAGCGGCTCTTTCCGGGGATCGTATTCCTCCATGAGATACAACTGAGGCTCACGCCGGGGCTTTCGACGAAAAACGTCTCCTATCTCCGAGCGGTTCAAATCACCGGATCTTCCCAGCAAGGCTGCCCACGAAACAGAAAAATCCGCGGCCAAAGGTTTCGTTTTACCCCCAATGGAAACGGTCTCATGTGCCAGGGGCGAAAGCATTTCGATCCGCACGTTTCGCCCGCCCCCTGGATGAATCACTGCGGTCACAACGCGACTGATTCCTTCGGGCGGATAGTATTCCTCAATCGGTTCGCGTCCTGTATTTTCCCGCATCGCCATTAAGGCCCCCCCGAATCCTTCGCGCTGATATTGCTCGATCTTCTTCACGCGAAAATCATGAGCCGGACTGATCTCATCGAAATAGCCCGGGAAAAAACCACCAATCGCCGGCTTTGAAAAATGAATCGTATACGCCTGGCCGCTTTCCCCATTCTCCACGGCCGGAGCAACGGTTCCACGAATTTCATCGCCACGCTGTTTTCGCCACTCCCCTACAAAATGAGCGAGAGCATGAGCCGACTCCCCCTCATTCGGTGTTTCGAGAGAGATTTTCAGCAGATTGTAGATCGACTCAGAATAAAGCGGGCACTCAGGACTCGCCGTGGTGTGAATCCGCTCCAGCTTCGCAGGCACGACGGAGCAGGACGCAATCGTTGTAATAACGACCGATAAAAGGATTGTCCGTTCGATGAACTGACGCGGAAAAGTCATTGATTGTGGTTCCTGATGCAGGCGACAGTAACGAGTTTCCCAGGCAAAATGAAAGCTCTTACTGTCCAAACCCTTCTGTCGCTCTCCTTCGCGTTTACTTACGCCCAAAACGCCGACCCAAAAGAAGCGACGCCGGTTAATGACACCAAATCGAAAGCGGTGAGCAGCATGGTAGCCGATTCTCCGGTAAGCTTCCCGGAAAAAGGAGCGCTTCCCCGAAAGTTTGTCCCCGACATTGCCACAAGCAAGATCAAGCTCACGGAAGGCTATTCCTTTACCTCCACTCCCTGCCGATCTAACGGACAGATCGATACAATTCAAAAGGAGATGCCCGAGGGCCAATTCGAAGCAGTTCCCACCGATTGGGAGGCGCTTCCCCAAACGGAAAAAATTCTACAGGAAGGCGGCGACCTTCACATTCTTGGACTTGGAGACAGCATCATGAACGACATCATGCGCTCAGGCTGGGTGGGAAAACTTCAGGAAGCCTACCCAAAAGCAAAAATCAAAGCCAATGTCTACGTTCGTGGCGGAGGCGCCTGTCATCACTACCGGGAGGAGGGCCGCGTTCAAAAAGTAATTGTCCCCGCGAAGCCTGATGTCGTCTTTATCGGTGGAATCAGCCAAAAAGGCGACATCGACAGTATTCGTGAAGTCATTCACCAAATCCGGGCCGGCCTGCCCGATTCAGAAATATTGCTGGGCTCCGGTTTGTTCGGCGGATTCGATCCGCGAGATGAGAAGAAAATGGCGACGGCGCAACATTCCGGCATTGGAAAATACGGAGCCGGGCTGCAGAAACTCGCGAAAGAGGAAAACTGCGCCTATCTCAATATGACCACACCTTGGATGCAATACATCCAGTCATCCGGGAAACATCCGCACATTTTCTATCGCGACCGCGTTCATGCGAACGAATACGGAGAACAGATCGCATCGAAGATTCTGCTGTCGTTTTTTCGGGAGTAGTAATGGCTTTTAGGTCTGAAAAGACGACTGAAGATCGGCTCTACTCAGGTATTCGGAAAAAACATTCAACGGAAACTACCCTCCCGACGGTGGCGCAAGCAAGGCCTCCAGAGTTTCGGCAGTGAGGCTGAGCTGTCGAGTGGCTCCCGAAAGCAATCCGGTGGCGATATCATCTTTTTTCCCCTGCATCTGCTGGATGCGCTCTTCCACAGTATCTTTGCAGATCAACTTGTGGACGAAGACCGGCTTGTCCTGCCCGATCCGATACGCCCGGTCCGTTGCCTGATTCTCCGCTGCCGGATTCCACCAGGGATCGTAGTGAATCACATTGTCGGCACCGGTCAGGGTGAGCCCGGTCCCGCCGGCTTTCAGAGAAATGAGGAATACTTCCCCTTCTCCGCCCTGGAAGCGTTCCACCAACTCCTGGCGGTTCTTCGTCGCGCCGGTCAGCTTGAGGTATTCATAACCTTCACGCTGCAAATACTCCTCCATGATCGCGAGCATGGAGGTGAATTGCGAAAAGACGAGAACGCGGTGCTTCTCTTCCCGCAGGGTTTCCAGGAGCTCGACAAAATATTCAAACTTGGCCGACTCAGCCTCCGGTGGCGAGTTCTTTAGTAAATGCGGATGACAGCAGATTTGCCGCAATTTTAAAAGGGCATCCAGAAAAACAATCTGCGATTCCTGTCCCTGCAAAGCGAGCGCGTCACGAACCTGCTTGTCCATCGTCGATCGAACCGTTTCGTAGAGATCTTTCTGCCCTTCGCTCATCCGGATGGTGTGCGGAATTTCTGTTTTAGGGGGAAGCTCCTTGGCGACATCATGCTTCGTCCTGCGCAAAATGAGCGGGCCGACGCGCTTTGCGAGCCATTCACTCTTCTTCTCACTCCCACTTCGCTCGATCGGATTCTGAACGGTTTCCCGAAAATTCTCCTGCGTTCCGAGAAGGCCCGGCATCAGAAAATTCATGAGACTCCACAGTTCCCCCAGATGATTTTCTACCGGTGTTCCCGAGAGGCAAAGCCGATGTTTTGCTTTCAACTGCTGCGCCGCCCTCGTCACCTGCGCCCCCGGGTTTTTAATATGCTGCGCCTCGTCAAGCGCGAGCAAATGGAACCGATACTGTGTCAATACTTCCAGGTCCCGGTGAAGCAGAGCGTAGGAAGTCAGGACCAGATCGACATTGGGAATCTGCCGGAATTTTCGTTTCCGATCTGCACCCTGGAGAATCAACACATCCAATCCGGGCGCAAACTTTGCCGCTTCGCGCTGCCAGTTTTCCACCACACTTGTCGGAGCTACTACCAGAGAAGGAAGCCCCTGATTCCGCTCCGATTCGATTTCCGCAAGCAAATGAGTCAGCGTCTGGAGCGTTTTCCCCAGGCCCATATCGTCGGCGAGAATTCCGTTGAGATCATAATCGACGAGGAACTGCATCCAGTAATACCCATCCATCTGATAGTCTCGAAGAGTCGCGGTCATCCCCGGAGGGAGTTCGGTTCGCTCGATGCGATCAAAATCGCGGACGCTTTCAGAAAGCTCTTTCACCTCCGGAGGGGCGACCACCGGAATTGTCTCCGCCTCGTCGGACACGATCATCGCGGCGTCGAGTTTGTTCAACTTGATGGGTCCGTCGGTGAATTTAAAATCGAGAAGCTGACCCAGCGTTTGTAAGATATTCCTGAAACGACCAACTGGCAGCGCCATGGCCCGGCCGTCAGGAAGAAAAATAAGAAACTCCTGCCCCTTCGGCATTCCCTCGGTCACTTCGAGAAAACGATTCTTCACCAGCGCCGCAAGAATGGGCTGCAACTCAAACGATTCGCCATCGATTTCAAATCCGGCGGAAAGATGGAACCACCCTTTCCCTTCATCAACGATTTCCGCCTGCCAGGTTTCCGATCGAAACACCAGCGGCGCGTGGCCAACATTCGGGGCGAAGCGCACTTCCCATCCGCGTTTTTCCAATGCGGGAACGCCCTCGTGCCGGAAGCGTTTCCAGAAAAATTCCGGATGGGGCCATTTCTTTCCGTCGGGAGCCCAAAGAGTTCCGTCGACTTGCGGACCTTCCAGTTTTCGAAGCGATTGCGGAGCCTCTTCCGCGCCTGGTAGAAAATCGAGCGCGTAGAGATGATTGAGTGCTTCCGTCTCTGCAGACCGGTCGCGTTTGATCTTTTTTTCCGGAGTAACGATGGGAGGCAGATTCCCGGCAGGATTGAGCGGAACCCGATTTCCTTCATACACCGCATACGCCTCGCTATATATCTCAGGCAGCCAGGCGGTTCGCTCTCCTTCGGGTCGAGTTTCAATCCGAAGCAGAAAAGTGGGCGCTCCTTTTTCCGGTTTGGCAGCGGGCAGAACTTCTTCGGCCTGCTCATCCAAATTTAAAACCTGTCCCTCCGACATTTTTTCTGCATGGGGTGTGCCGCCAAAGGCCCGCTCGACACGCTCGCCTTTTCCTTTAAGCAAATACTCCAGGAGCCCGACGCTGTGACTGCAATTGGTTCCTCCTGAACACGAACAATCCCCTTCAAGGGACAAAGAGCCCCCCTCTTCCCAAAGCACGACAAGCGGCTGAAAAACATCCCCCGCCTTCTCCGTCACCGTTCCCGTAATTTCGACATCACCCGTATCCAGAACCTCTCCGGAAACCGAAGAAACCTGACGCGACCTCACGAACTGAGCTCCGCCTGAAACAGCGGAAGAGTCGAAGACATTCCGCCATGTGCCTTCCGTCAGATAGGCAAAAATCTGATCGGTATGGTTTTCGATATTCACTGGGGAAACGGATACGCGGATATGGCAATGCGGGCAACTTTTACTCATCTGACGATGCCCGGCTCCCGGTCTTTCGATCCCTCTGGAGAAAGGCCGTGCCTACGGCTTCGAATGTTTCGAAACCTACCGCTAGAGAGTGATCGCTGATTTTCTATCTAACAGTCACTCATCGTGACAATTGCACAGCTTGCGTAAAAGAGCCGTTATTGGCAACGTCCCAGACTTCGAAGCGAACCCAGGTTCGATCTTTGAGCTCGATTATAGTTTCCCTGAACGCGACATCAAAAACAAATTCCTAGCTGTAACAGAAACCAAGAGCCTACCGACGAAAGAAGCGAGCGAAGATGTGATGGCAGGCGTTTTCAAATTCGATTCTTGTCGCACGCGACGCGAGCGAGTGCTGCCAGAGCGGAAACAGAATCAATAAATGTTGCCTGCCCCGAATGGCACGGCTTTAAGTAATCCTAACACTCAAGCTCCAAGCCTTAGAATTTTTGCAAGCTCTGCTACGGCAATGGATTGTAGCAGAAGACGCCAATCTTCCTTATTTCGATAAGTCCACTTAATGCAGCGCCATTCTTGTCTGCCCCTTTAAACTTATAGGCCTTAAGGTTCCTGGACTATCTTCCCGCACAGAATACAGAATCATGACCTCTTGGAATATTTCCCTAGGGTGAAGTGATAATTTGAACTGAGTCGAAAACCCGGGGGGCCCCGGTATTTGGGTTATTGGTAAAGGTGACAACTGCGGCAGTGTATAGAGCTGCCTGAGGGACGGTACACTTGACCCAGTATCTCTGAGCGGTTTCGCTGGAATCAACCCTTGATATATAAGTAGCGGTAACTCCATCCACGGTTATCCCGGTGGGATTCGCCGCCAGACTAGCCGGAACACTACCCGCTCCTGATCCCGTTTCGATCTCTATGTAGAGAGTGGCTTCAGGGGCCGCCGAACCAAGTGCGGTGTCTTTGGCTATCATCGCGTTATAAGCAATCAGAGCATCGCCAGTCAGACTGGCGATATCGATCGGCGAATCTTCATTTTGATCCGTTGAGAGATCAAAGAAATTGTGAACAGGAGTATCCCCTGCATCCAAAGGGTCATCGATGATAATGAGCTTATAATCGGGCCAGGCCCCAAGACGGAATGAGCGCCCCGGTTCTCCGAAAATATCGATACCAAAGGATTCGGTCACAACGCAGCGCTCGGCAGTATCGTTACCGGCCAGGACCGGTAAAATACTGGTGGTATCTACCGCGACTTCCGGAACCGGGATATTTGCCAGTTCGAGGATAGTCGAATATAGATCGACGACATGAACCAGCTTATCGGTCGTTGACCCGGCAGGAAGTTTGACGGAAGGGCCGCGAACGACCATCGGGACATGGATACCACCTTCGTAGAGGTCACCCTTTGACTTTCCTGCGTTCCCTATCGGACCAAATGGATCCTGAACGACCTGAGCAGGCGTACCATTGTCACCGACAAGGATGATATTGGTTTTACTGAGATCAACCGATTGTAAGAGACGGCCGATTTCTGTATCCAGAGCCTCAAGCGCTTTTTGATAGAGATCTTTATCACTAGTTCCAGTGGCTCCCTGAAGCAGGCCTGATGGAGGTTCATGAAACGGGGTGTGAGGCGCATTAAAGCCCATCCAAACGAACCACGGTTGGCTGACTGCGTCTTTCGCTTCGATGAATGCCTTTGCTGAATTTACTTGATCGGTAGTGGTATAAACCGTGCTGTTAGCAGACACCCCATTATTGTTCCTCGGCCAATTTTCATAACCGTCGGCTTGGTTTGCAACACCTCCGCCAGTGATCCCGACAAACTCGGGCCAACCACCCAGGGTGCTGTATCCGGTGTCGCCCCCGCCGAGGTGCCACTTTCCGTAGGAGGCGAGTTGGTAGGGAGAACTCGCCGCAGTAAACGCTTCGGGTAAAGTCGTCTCAGAATCTGAAAGCACATCACCGGCATTACCAATCCCGGTTCGAAAGGCATGGCGACCGGTCATCAGGGCGGCACGGGTAGGTGAGCAGGTTGGTTGCGCATAGGCATTCGTGAAGCGTAGGCCATTGGCAGCGAGAGCTTCCAAATTCGCCATGGAAGCGAAGCTTGTTCCCGGATTCTGTACCGAGCTGTTGTCGAGAGGGCTGGAGTCGACTCCCCAGTCATCAACGATCAATAGTAGCACGTTAGGGGATCCCACATGATCGAAGGTTCCGGTCCAGACTCCACCATCCGGAAAAGTCGCTACGATGGTGTAGGTACCGTCAACAAGACTGGCAAGATCAAGCCCGAGTTCCACGATGTATTGCGAAGGGCGGGACAGGATAGTAACTGCCTGGCCGTTGATGGTGATTGATGTGGGCAGAATATTTAGATTCACCGGAGGTTGAGTCCCTCCTCCTGATGAGAGCAAAGCGGTGACACTGTCCAGAGGAGATTGCACTATCGAATCATCATAAACAAAACCGGTGTCATCAAACGCAGCCAGCGAAGTCATGCGAGGCTTGTAGTAAGCACTGGCATCTGAATCGGCCCGCGCACCATCTGTCAGAGATGCAATTTCAGATTCAGATTGAACCACAACCGGAATATCGGTCCAGATTGCGGCATCTGAAGAAGATTCAACAGCGTAAGATCCGCCCGCCGCTGCGGTCCATGAGATCACAACATCTCCACTACTTTCATCGGCAGAAATGGACTTGACCTTAACAGGTCTTTCCGGGCCGCCCTCAAAATAGGTGACGGCTTCAACCGGAACCTCATCTACCACAACCGGTGAACCAAAGCCTCCCGCTACCGGCGGGGTCCCAAAATAGAAGAGACAGAGATTGTAGGGAAATTGAGGAGTTCCATCCGCTTCGATACAAGTGAAATAAGCCCAGGTTCCACCGGGAAATTCCGGAGTGACGCACCAGCGGGTATTGTATTCCGACATGTCGAATTCGGTACCCTGAGTGAATCCGAGATCTCCTTTATAAGCATTGTCTTCGAGATAGCGCTCCAAATAATATTCCACTGAGACAGCCGGACCATATTGATTTGCAGCAAGCGTCGAGCTGCTGAATTCAGCCTTATTTCGAACGATCCATGCGGGTAGTGTTGTCCGGCCGGTGACAGCAAGGTTGCTTGAGCCGTTCGATCCGTCGCGAGGTTGGTAACCGGTGACCATGCGTCGGACTGCAGACGCCGAATCAAGCGGATCGGAATACCCGTAGGGCCCATAGAGAGGTATCCCGTCGCCCACCCAGCCAAGGATAGGCGAATGCTTTCCGTTAAAGTTCTCGGTATAGGTGTTGGTCGTAGAATCGTAGTCAACGCTGTCGCCGAGGAGGTGCCTGAGACCCAGCGGCAATGAGTGAACGTGATAAGTATCGTCCGCCTGATGACCGTTGGAGTTATCAAAGGTGGCCGCCTCGGCCAGGGTTGCATTCCGGTTCCAGATCCCATCTCCCGGGTCTCCTCCGAATGGAGGCGAGTCGAATCCGCGACCATTGTCATAAGAAAACAGATCCCGGGTATCAAACATGGTCACTCCGTCGACATAACAACCCACGGCGAGACCGTTGAGGATTGTCTTTGTTGCAGGAATTACCGGAGTTCGGGGAAAGTGAAAAATATCGGCGATATTCGCAGGATAATTGAAAACAATTGCGTCTCGGGCATCATTCGTATACCACGGCCCCATAACATGGTAGCCAAGGCCGGTTGCGCGGACATAAACCGTTGAGGCTGTATAAGCCACCTCGTGAACACCAGCGTATGTTGGCAGGACCTGGCCCGCTCCGCCGTCGGGATGGGTCCAGGACGTAATCGTTTTTCCGGCATCCTTGTCGGCGTCAGTGGCATAGATCTTAGCGTATCGACCGGAAGGTTCTGTAAACCACGAACTGAGCTGAGGGTCCGCAAAGGCACGGACCAATGTCAAAAGACAAAGGAAAGTGCTCAGAGCGCAGTATTTCTTAAACATCATGCGACACAATGGGCCAGGTAGCATGACAGGAAGATGACAAACACGATAAACTGTCCAAACTACTCAAACCGGAAGCCTTAAAATGAAGGTCGAACCTTCTCCCGGGGAGCTTTCCACCGAAATCCGCCCATCGTGTAGATCAACAATTTCCTTACAAATTGCGAGCCCGAGACCGCTGTGTTCGCCTTCGCCATAACGGGATTTATCGGCGCGATAAAACCGTTCAAAAATATGCCCCAAGTCTTCTTCAGCGATTCCAACTCCCGTATCGGAAACCCTTAGAACCGCTTCATTTTCTTTATTCTCAATGCTTACCTTCACTTCACCACCTTTGCGATTGTAAGCCACTGCATTGCTAAGCAAATTGGTCACGATCTGGGAAATTCGGTCCGAGTCGCCCTTGCAGATTACATTTTCGGGAAAATCTGAACTTAGGCTCAAATTTTGAGCCGCTGCCATGGGCCGGATCCGCTCGAGGCATGCCTCCGCAACTTCACACAGATCGAATGGATCAAGGCATTTTTCAACTTTCCCGGCATCGAATTGTGCCAGTGCCATCAGCTGCTGGAGCAAAATCTGCATCGAAGTCGCAGCCTCTTCACAAACATTCAAACACTCTTCGTATTCCTCCGGAGTCCGCGCCAATTTTGGGGCCGATTGAATCTCTGTCAGAATCACAGCTACCGGAGTGCGAAGTTCGTGAGAGGCATCAGCCGTAAACTGAGTCTGACGTCGATAAGCATTTTCCAGCTTATCAAAGGTATGATTTAAGACATCTCCGAGCTCTCCCAGTTCCGAGCGTACACTGGAAATTTTGATTCTTTCATCCAAAGCTCCGTCCGCAATCCGAGTCGCCGCCGTGCTGATAGCGACAACCGGTTTCAAGGCCTGTTTAGCAACCCAGAAGCTGTACGCCATCACTCCGGCAAGGAGTAAAACACCAAGTAATGCCAGGCCGGTAGATTTCCCTCTAATTGACGAAAGCTCATCCGAAATGTCACGACCAACCACCAACAAAAAACCGTGCCTGCTATGATGAACAATTTCCCGAAAACTCTTCCTTGTTCTTACAGTGCGATTCTCCGTAGAAACAGGGGCATCAACCGGCGGAGTCATTTCTATTGGAGCCGACTCTGAATGGTACCACAAGACAGGTTCACCGTCCCCGGTCCGCCAGATAATATAGAAATAAGAATCCGGTCCGAAATTCTGTTCATGCTCGGGTAGAAAAAGACCATTAGATGATTGGTCTGGCAGAACATCCTGAGCCTGTCTCACCATCCGAACCATCACTCCAGTCGTTCTGGTAATCCGTGATTGAAGCTCACCATCGATAGGACTGAGTTGCTTATCTCGCTCAAATTGCCGGGCCGCAGCAAAGCCCAAAATGAGAAATGCCAGCAGAACCAGGAGACTAAAGAAAACCCGATGCTTTCCTGAAATAGAATGAAACATGGTAAAATCAATCGATCGAATATCCCAGTCCACGGTGGGTTTTTATGAAATCTTTGCCCAACTTCCTCCTTACCCTGGAGACGTTGACATCCAGGACATTAGACAAAGTGAGTTCATCTTCATCAAAGAGATGTTCATGAAGGGTCGCTCGCGACACAACCTTTCCCCGATGCAATGCCAAAAACTCGATGAGGTGGTATTCCCGCGCCGTAATTTCGATCTGCTCGTCGCCCCGGGATAATTTTTTGGTTTTAAGATCAAGGGAACATTCACCCAAATTCAAACGGGTCGACGTTTGACCAGCCGAACGACGAATCAAAGCGCGAAGCCTCGCAAGAAGTTCATTCAACTGAAAAGGTTTTGCCAGATAATCGTCAGCTCCAAGATCCAATCCATGAACCCGGTCCTGAACCGAATCCCTCGCTGTGAGCATAATCACGGGGGTATCTTTTGATGCTCTGAGTTTTTCCAGCATCGTCCAGCCATCCATAACCGGCAGCATTACATCGAGAACGATAGCATCGTAATTATAATCCTCCGCCTTGCCCAGGCCTCCCTGCCCATCGACCGCAACATCCACCGCAAACCCCGCATTTCGCAATGCACGGGCGAGGCTCTCCTTAAGTTTGGGATGATCTTCGACTAGCAGAATTCTCATTTCGTGAAAAACCGTGGTGCTGAAGTTAAACATAAATACAAAAGAGTGAACTCCTAAATACATCTCCGCGCCCGTGCTTCCAATGCCCGAAACCCTTAAGACTTCGCATTTTCATTACCGCACGGGGAACAAATCCTCGGCAACAATGGCTTAAAAGAAGCACGTCAGGGGCGCATGACGATTTCTGAACCGCTTTGAAAAAATTCCAAACCAGTTTTCTGCAATGGTCACGGTCTCCCTGAAATCGCTGACGAATCGCCCGTTTTCCCATAATTCAAAATTTGGCGAATGTCCCCATGTGCCGTATGAAATAAATTCACGCCTCCATCTCCGCTTGTTGTTTTCCTATCACATATCCACTCATGAAACGATGCTTCCCCCTGCTCACTTCCCTGCTGCTTCTACCGCTCTTACTTTCTGCAGAAACAAGCTACGACCCTGACGTCCTCCCAAAGGGACACGACTACTTCGAATTGCGCAACGGCCTCACGAATTGCCGCATCAAATTCGAACGAGAAAAGACCGGGCGGATCGCCTTTCTCGGAGGTTCCATCACCGCGATGAACGGCTGGCGGAATCAGACCATCGAGTATTTCCAGAAGCGTTACCCGAAAACGGAATTTAAGTTCATCAGCGCCGGGATCGGTTCACTTGGCTCGGTCCCCCACGCGTTTCGGCTGGAGCGTGATGTGTTGTCGGACGGTCCGGTTGACCTGCTCTTTGTCGAAGCGGCTGTGAACGACGCCTCCAACACCTCCGATCATCCCGAGCACATGCTCCGTGGGATGGAAGGCCTTGTGCGTCACGTCCGCATGGTCAATCCGCTGACTGATATTGTGCAAATGCATTTCGTCATGCCGAGTCACATGGCCGACTACAACGCGGGAAAGACACCGGTGGTCATCAAGCAGCATGAGAAGGTGGCGGTCGCCTACCGAAACGTGACGCTGAATCTCGCGATGGAGGTCACCGACCGGATCAATGCTGGTGAGTTCACCTGGGCGAAGGATTTCAAAAATCTCCATCCGTCTCCCTTCGGCCAGAAGCTCTACGGCAACAGCATCCGGCGGATGTTCGAGGCAGCCTGCGCTCAGCAGCTGCCAACAGCATCAGCACCGCATCCGCTACCTGCGCCAGTCGATCCGCGTTGCTATGCCCGCGGTCGTTTTGGCGACATTGCGGACGCGCGCATCATCGAGGGTTTCACCTTGGAGAAGGCATGGAAGCCCACGGATGGAAAAGGGACGCGCGCCGGCTTTGTCAACGTGCCCGCGCTCGTCAGCGTCGAACCGGGCGCGGCCTTCGAATTCGAGTTCGAAGGCACGGGCGTGGGACTTTTTATCAC
>CAJXQE010000061.1 GCA_913058215.1 uncultured Verrucomicrobiales bacterium | reverse complement strand
AGATCAGCCTCGGTCTCGTGGGCTCGGAGATGTGTATAAGAGACAGCCATGTTGTCTCATTGGATTCGCCAACATCACTTCGATGAAGAAAACGTCCGGCCGCTGTCGGGATCACAGTCAGCGAAACCACCATACTCAGTCCCACCGCCGCCATGATCGCCAAAGCAATATCCCGGAAAAGCTGGCCTGCCGTTTCCTGAATCAGGAGAATAGGAAAAAACACGACCAATGTCGTCAAAGTGGAAGCGACCACTGCGCCGGCAACTTCTTGAGTTCCTTCAAGTGCCGCCTGAGGAGCACGCTTCCCCATTTCCAGATGACGGTAAATATTTTCGATCACCACAATCGCATTATCGACCACCATCCCGACGGCAAAGGCGAGGCCAGCCAGGGAGATAATATTGATGGATCGTCCAAGGGCAACGAGGACGACAAAAGAAGCGATCACGGATACGGGAATCGCAATCGCGATAATCCCAACACTACGAAAAGAGCGCAGAAAGAATAACAATGTCAGCGTCGCCAGAATCCCTCCGAGGAAAAGATTGGATTGAACCAGTCCGATTGCATCCCGGACGTAGGTCGTTGAATCATAGGTGACGACCAGTTCCAGTTTGCCATTTAGACCCAGCTCCTTCGATTTTCGTTCGAGCAAACCGTCGGGTGCGTTCAGCTCATCCACCTCCGCTTTCAATGCGCCCATCGTTTCGAGAAGGTTTGCTCCCCGTTCCAGGGTGAAGTTGAAGAAGGGCATTTGGACCCCCCGCGCCCGGGCCCAACTCGATGGTTCTTTGTAGGCCTCCTTGATCTCAGCAATATCAGAAAGATAGATCGGGCCTCCTTCATTGTAGGAAATGACCATTTCACCCACCTCGTTCGGAGACTGGAAGCGCCCCGTGCTGCGAACCCGAATATCCCGTTTCCCCTCTTCGATTTTTCCGGCAGACACATCCACATTCGCTGCTGCAATGGCGGACTGGAGTTGCGAATAGGTAATCTTCCGACTCGCCATCGCAACCGGGTCCACAATGATGTGCAACTCCGATTGCACCGCTCCGCGGATGCCGACTTTAGAAACTCCCGGAACCCGGTCGAACTGCGGTTGCATCCGTCTCTCCATGAAATCATAGAGCAAGACCGGATCAAACTCAGGATCAGTCGAAGCTAAACCGATCCAGGAAATGTAATCGACCGACTCAGGATCAACCGGCTCGACCACAGGCTGCAACACACCCGGAGGATAACCCGGCACCTCATCCAGTTTTTGGAGAACTTCGAACAGCGCAGCCTCGATATCTGTTCCGGTTTCAAATTCGAGACGGATCGTTCCCTGCCCGGCCGCACTTGTAGAAGTCATCGACTTCAGTCCTGTCACCTCTCCGAGAACTTTCTCCTGTTCCTCGACAATATCACTCTCGATCTCCTCAGCAGCCGCACTCTCCCAGTTGGTTAAAACGGATACCACCACCGACTCCACTTCAGGCGTCATTTGAATCGGAACACGCGAAACCGCAAGCACTCCTGCAAAAACGCTCAGGAGAACTCCTACCGCTACGGTAATCGGTTGTGATACAGCCTTTTCGATCATGACCTGATCCTTCCTGCTTTCCCTCTACGGTTTTGGCGGCATTTCTACGCCCACTCCTTTTCCGTCCATATCCTCCTGTTTCGTCACCATCAAAGGAGTGCCCGGAAACAATCGCTCGTTGCCTTCGACGACAATAAGGTCCCCGGTTTTTAGAGCTTCAGCTTCAACAAACACTTTCGAGTCACGACGAAATTTCACGACAACCGCAATCTTTTCGGAAAGAGGCAACGCACCGTCTTTCTGCATCCCCACCCGATAAACATGCGCGCCGCTGAAAGATTCAACAACGGCGTTGACCGGGACCACCTTGAGCGAAGCAGGCTCACTGACCGGCAGTTCCGCATGCACCGACTGTCCCGGAACCAGAGAGCCATTCTCATCATCGAGATCGATGACCACTGGAAACAGACGGGTCCGGATATCAATGTCGGCAATCTGACGAATTCCTTTTACCTTTGAGGAAACTCCGGATCCGTCGGCTGTGACGAACCATTCCTCTTCGGCCGATTGAACCAATCCGATAAAACGTTCGGGGACATTCATCCATGCTTCAATCGTACCGGTCGAAACCAAAGTCACGACACTGCCACCGGCCGGCAACCATTCGCCCGGATCAACATGGCGGATCACGACTTTTCCATCGAAAGGGGATGAGACCTGCAAATCTTCGAGTCGCACTTCCATCAGTGCGACCATGCTTTCCATGGCTTCGAACTCATCTTCGGCGGCGTCTTTCTTCGCGTCTGCCACAGAAGCCGCACGTTGCGAGTCGAGAAACTCCCTTTCGGAGACCGCCCGATCATTGAAAAGCCGACTCTTCATTTTTAAATCCGATGCGCCGCGTTTTGCTTCCGCTTCCATCTGAGTCACCATCGCTTTAGCCCCGGTCAGGCGTGATTTCGATTCCGCGAGCTCGGCATTCATTCGCCGTGCGTCCAAAGTCACCAATGGATCTCCTTTTTTCACCACGGCTCCTTCATCAACATGGACAGTTACGACTGCACCGGCTTCGCGGGCCGCAACCTCAGCCCGCTCCTTTGCCCGAAGCGTCCCCGTCACTCTTCTTCTTTCCTGAACAGTTTCCTCTTCCACTGGAGACGTAATCACCGTCGCCGGTGGAGGCCCGCTCGGAGCAGCCGCGGTACCTGCGCCTCCCGCCCCCGCCACCGGTGCCGACTGCATCGCCTGGATTCCAAACCACAAAGCAACAGCAAGGATCGCAGCCAGAATCAGCCAGCGAAATGCAGCCACTCCTTTGCGATTCTTTTTCCGAAAGGTGTTTCCCTTTCCTTTTGTCTCATCTTCCAATCCCACGCCGGACAGTAAACGCCCCTTCCGACACCTTGCGACCGAAATTTTTCCTGTCGAATTGTCAGGATTACGTTACTGGTTCTCACTATGGAGATTCCGGTAAATAAAAATGTTCTCGGTGGCACCTTGATTCCCTGCAGCATTGAACCTCTTACCGGGTTTTACCGAAACGGGCAGTGCAATGTCGGCCCCGAAGACCACGGTTGCCATGCCGTATGCTGCAGTTTGACTGAAGAGTTTCTGGAATTCAGCAAAGAATCCGGCAACGATCTCAGCACTCCAATGCCCATGTATGGATTTCCAGGTTTAAAACCCGGCGACCAATGGTGCGTCTGCGCGGGGCGCTGGAAAGAGGCACTCGACGCCGGAGCCGCCTGCCCGATTGTGCTCGAGGCGACGTCGGAAGCAGCTCTTCAATATGTCTCACGCAGCATTCTCGAAGAGTATGCCGTCTTCGAGGAGGAAGAGGATTAGAATATCGGATCCCCCAGCATGTTACCGGGCGGGTTGTAGCAACAGACAACCACGATCATGGTGAATCCGTTCTGCTGAAAGGTAGCTGTTCCCGCCCCAATCTCGGTAGAACCTTTCCAGACCATCTGGGTGTAGTGCCCTACCCCGCGATTGAACAAGTTACTGGTCATAACCCGGGCGTTGTTCGGCATCAGTTTTTTTTCTGAGTACCAATCCACGGCACCGTCTTTCGAAGTGTATTTTGCGCCCCCTCCCGTTGCCCCTTTCTGAGCGAGATTTTCGCCATAGGGGTTTTGCCCTTGAGGCAAATGGGCGAAGCGCTTTGTACGGGCAATGGTTTCCGCCCGTGATTGGGCATACTTGGCAATTTTGTTCGACCATTTCACAGGACCGTTCCCAACTTCCCGCCGTTTCTGATTATGGTAGTTCACTACGGCTTGAGCTTCGGCAGCAGTGACTTTTGATCCCGTCTTTCCTGCAACTCCAGCCGGCACCGTCGGCACCTTTGGCTGAGGCTTATTCGGTTGGGTTGGTTGAGGCTTGCTTGGCTGGTTCCCCCCCTTGGGGCGACCCATTATCGCATTGACCTGAGCCTGCTTTACGATAATCGAAAGATTCTGACCATTCTCAGCTGTGATGGAAGTCACCAGTTTGTCGTTCAACATAAATGACCAGATTTGTCCCCTCTGCGATTTTACTGTCTCAGTTCCACCCGGAGGCAGAATTCCCGCTTTATTTCGAAAGCCCGGGTTTCCTCCGGCACTGTTCCCCCGGCCCAGAGTGCTTCCCCGCAACACCGTCAGCGGAGAAGAAGATCGATTCGTCATTTGAATTGTGACGTTCTGGCCTTTCGGCTTTGCCTTCCCTCCACCCTGTGCCTGAACTTCAGGCAGATGAAAAAGCGAGAGAAGACTCAGCAAGAATACAATGAGAACGAATGGCGTGATCGAATCAATTTTCATAGCAGCGGAACTTTCAATACCTAAACATTGAATGAAACAGGAAGCTCTACTTTATCTTCGCCCAGCCCATTTGAGTAAAGACAATTCCGGAAGCAGAGAATCCATCGACCCGCTGAACGCGAAGCAAAAACAGCTCAAACGGGAAATCCCCGGCACTACTCAATATACTTTTTCACTGGATGATCTTCCCATACTGGAAGGTCCTTGAGAGCGCGGTCCACATCACTCGTCATGGGTAGATTCCAGGCCTTCCAGAACGGGGCAAGATTTTTGCCACAATGTTTCGAAAGTCGAATCACCCATTGATCGTTGATCTCCTGTTGGCCACTCGGCCACTCATCTTTGGGCAGATTGTTGTACTCGACAAAGGTATTCGTGAAAGGCTCCCAACCGAACTCCTCCTGAATCTGGAGGTAGGCTTCCAGGGCGACCCAAGTGCTCCATTCGGAGGTGAAATTTCGACCTCCATCGAAGTAGGCATTCATCCGCTGTTTGCGGTCGAGCGGACGAATCGCGCGATGGGTATTGTCCCGATTCTTCCCAATGAATTCTTCGTAAACGTATACCGACCAGAGGTTGCAGGTGGTCTCCCCTGTCCCGGGAAGACCCCACAAATTGTGCTGATGATTGTGGCCATACTCGTGGAAAAACCCCCAGTTGCCCTCTTTCTTTAAAGTCTTCGCATCCACTGCCATTTCCGACGATCCACCGATATGTGCCGCCACTGGATAACTGCTGTGCATGGAGCCTGCAGCGGTGAGCCGGTCGAAAACGATCCGCTCTGCGCGATAATCATTTCGATCAACTCCAACAAGAACAGCAGCCGAGTCAATAATCCCATTCCAAACATCCATCAGCTCATCTGGATTGTTGAGATTTCGAATATGGTCACTGGGTATGGCGATGATCATTCGCTCACTTGCGATCTCGGCCCAGGGCGCAGGATACTTCCGAATCGTCGACTTCCACTCATTCACATCCGTTTTCCCGTGAACATACAGTGGCGCATCGATTCCCCCTTCGATCGTTACTTCAATTTCCTCGTAGTCCGCCTCTTTTGGAACTCGAATAGTAATGAGACCGCCGAGAGCATTGGAAACAGAAGTCTCGCGCGATTCAATTTTTTCAGCCCGCAATAGTTTCGGATATCGCGTCCACTTGTCGCGATTTTTGAGACCGCCGTTATAGGACCCGATCACGACCTCAAACCCTTCGCCGGCAAGTCGGGCCGGAACAGTGACTTTGATAATTTCTCCCGGTGCCGCGTAAACACCCGTCGGCCGCATTTCTTTGGCGGCCCAACCTCCGGCAAGCCTTCCCTGCAACCAGCCTTTGTAGACACCATTGATTTTCAATTGATGAGTCTTCCTTTCCGCATCAGCAGGAACTTCACCCGGATAGTTTTCTGCCGCGGGAATCGGATACATCAATCCAGCGGGCAGAGTCAGATTGAAATGAGTTTCCAAATCGACGATCGCGTCCACCAGAGGGTCCGCACCGGGAACAATCGGCTCTTCCTTTGTCGGTATGACAGCGCCAACGGATTCGTTTAATTGTTTCAATGCAGGGAGGAAAGAATCGAGATCCTTGTCTGCCAGGTCTTTCGCTTTTTCCAGATCACGGATCAAGGTGGCTTTTTCGGCGGAAGCTAACTTGCTTCCTTTCTCAGCCAGTTTTCGTGCAGCCTCGGTGGCCGAATTGCTCTTCGCTCCCGAAGGCATTCCGATTTTACCCTTTGGGGCGTTCGGTTCAACAGACTTGGGTAGCAATCCGGAAACTGCCAGAGGAATGCTTTTGTCAGCATACCCATCCGCCAAAAACTGAACACCCGATCCGGCCATCATTATATTTCCGGGGAGCTGGCTGAATTCGGAATACTTTTTCTTAAAGGCCCAGGGGGTTGAGGCGACGAGGAGACCTCCACCTTTCTCGGTTACGAATGCACGAATTGCTTTCACCTCGGCATCCGTCAAGTCGGCCTGGTGACCAATGACACAATACGATTTCACCATGGAGCTTTTGAGATCCGAAGGTGCAACGACTTTGCTTTCCAAGCCTGCCGTTTTTAACACTTCTTCCAGACTGGCGAGAGCAGGATGCAATCCGACTAAGGGCTTGGAGCTTTTGGCACTCCACCGAAGACAGTTCGCTACAAGATCGGTCGCGGATTTCTGCTCCAGAACTGCTCCGGGCTTCAAAAACGAACCATGAGTAAAAGCTACGACACGGCCTTTTCCACTCGCACCCGCAGCGATGATCGTATTTTTTTTGTTGGCGCCTTTGAGGATCGGAAAAGCAGCTCCACCCTTCACCTCAAGAACTCCGGGCACGGATTTATCCAGAAAGATCTCGCCGCCTCCCGATGTAATCAGCTGAACGGATTTCTCATCTCCTCGCGACACTTGAGCAAACAGAAGGAGAAGGAGGGCGAGATTTTTTACGAATTTCATCGGGAAGAATAGTGGAGCTCTAGCGGCGGGTGTTCCGCTTGTATATCCAGAGTTACTGTTTCTGTGTCAGAAGGTGACTTCTTTTCCAATTGTATGACACGATCCTTCTCGCTACCGGTTTCCTCCCAGATGCTGCCCTCAAAGACCAGACGCGACTTTCCCAGCACCGGACCATCTTCTTCTTTTGCAGAAAAATTCCCCCGGCGAACCCGTATCGTCGTCACAGGACTTGATTCATCTTCGGGGTAAAAAGAAAGACTCCCCCAGCTGACGACCTCGCCATCCAGATGAACTTTACCCTTCATGGCTGTCTTTTTCTTCGGGCCGCTATAGAAAGAATTGTTCTTCAACCAGAGATCCAGCAATTGCGACCAGTGGCGCAACACCGGATCCCCCAAATACAGACCGACGCCGTGAGGTCCTTTCTGAAAGATGTGCATTTCCCCTGAAATACCATGGCTGTTCATTGCACTGAAAAAGCGGATGCTGTTTTCGACAGGAACGGCCGCGTCCTCCTGAGTGTGAAACAGAAAAGTGGGCGGAGTGTTTTCGTCCACATTGAGATCGGAGGAAACGTGCTTCGCCTTTTCATCGTCCCGCGCGTTATCGGGACCGAGAAGATTATTTCTCGAGCCTCCATGAGCGATGCCTTTGTCGACCATGTTAATCACCGGATAACAAAGCACCGCAAAGTCGGGACGTGCGCTGACCTTGTCGACATCATCGGAAGCCGGATAAGCCTCTTCATCATACAAAGTCGCCGCCATGCTGGCGAGATGGCCACCGGCAGAGAATCCCATGACTCCGATTCGTTTGGCATCGATCCCGTCGTCAGCTGCGCGGCTCCGGGCAAGACGAATGGCCCGCTGAACATCGGCCAGCTGAGTCGGGTAGTGATGCCCCTTTGATCCCAGTCGATACTGCAGCACATAGGCCGACACTCCGCGTTTATTTAACCAAAGAGCGATCTGTCGACCTTCGTGATCTTTTGCCAGCCCACCATATCCACCACCGGGACACACAACAATGGCTGCGCCATTGTGCTTGTCTGCCCCCTTCGTGAGATAGGGCTGAAAAAGAGGTGAACCCGTCTCTTTATCGACAGGTTTGGTGTAAGGTGTTTTTCCTTCCGGCCAGAGAGGCACGGACTCTGCGGAGATTGCCAGAGTCGCGGTAGACAGAAATATCGTGAGAAATAGGTGAATTAATTTCATAAGTTTTTGTTAGAGCCCGAGTTCAGATTGGATTTTTGAAATTTCCTCCCGCAGATTACCGACCTGCTCCTTTAAAGACGTGATCTCTTCTTCCATTTCTTCGCGCCACCCGGGTGCGGCGGGAATCGACGCGGGTACCGCTGCGACGGTGTGGGAGAGATCTGAGATTTCGACATCACCACAAAGGAGGTGGACATAAGTCACGACACGCCGACCTCCCCCTGCCGGAATTTTTTTCACAATCGGACAGGGTTTAAAATCGATCAGTTCATCGAGAGCATGCTCAACCTTCCCCACATCGGTGAAAGGATGCATCCGCTCTGTTCGCTGTCGCAATTCCCCGGCAGTCTGCTGACCTCGCAAAAACAAAACGCAGAGCAGGGCCGTTTGTCCCTTGGTAAGATAGGGAAAAACATTCTCGATGGTGTGCTTGTATTTCGGAACCCGGGCACCCGATTGACGCAGCAATATGCACAACTTTTTGAGCCTGAGCCCTTCAGTCGCATCCTCCACCTCATCTGTTCCGAGATCGGTAACCGGCTCGCGATTACTCGACTGATTGCTCGCGGAATGGAGCGAATTCAATGTCAGCGGGTAGTTATCCGGAGTGGTCGCCTCTTTTTCCAATAGACACCCCAGGGCCCGGGCTTCCTCGAAAGAAAGCCGGGGCAATTGGTACCCTCCATCGGTCTTGCTGGATTCCTCAGCCGTCTCGTCTTCGTAATTTGCTTCTTCTTCTGACATGTCGTTTTGGTCTAAGGGAATTCAATAAACTTTCCAGGATTCAATATATTCTCCGGATCAAAAGCCTTCTTCAAGGTCCGGTGCACGTCGACAGAAGTTGCCGAAACCGCATCTTCAAACCAACGCTTCTTAGCAAGTCCGATTCCGTGCTCACCGGTAATTTCCCCGTCGTTATCGATGATCCAGCGGAACAGAACATCCAGCGCATCATCGGCCTTCTTCTGCGCAAGCAAATCGGTCTCATAATTTTCCACCATGAGATTCGTATGAATATTTCCATCCCCGGCATGGCCAAAACAGGCAACGGCGATTCCGGTGTCTTCCTGCAATTGACGGGCAAAAGTCACCAGGTCCACAAGTTTGGATCGCGGGACCACAATATCCTGATTCAATTTGATCAGACCGGTCGCACGGAGCGAGTAGGAAAATTCGCGACGCAATTGCCAGACAGCTTCACAGGCAGCGGTATCAGTCGCCTCTTCTACAGACAAAGCGCCAAGCGACTCCACCAGGTCCCGGAGCTCTTTCAACTCAGCAGGCAAAGAACTTTCACGTCCGTCGATTTCGACGATGAGGTGTGCATTCCCGTCTGGCAAAGTCTCCGCTCCCAGATAATCGCGGGCAGCTTTCAGGGTAAAGCCATCGGTGATTTCCAGACCGGAGGGTTGCCAGCGCGAATTGAGAATCGCCTGCACCGCCGAAGCCGCTTCCGGAAATTCCTGAAAGGTTGCTGTTAACATGGCCCGGGCTTCGGGATGCGGAATCAGACGAAGCGTCGCTTTGGTTACCACTCCCAGCATTCCTTCAGAACCAACAAACATCCCGATCAAATCGAATCCGGTTTTGTTTTTGTGACAACGCCCACCAGTTTCGAGGATTTCACCATTGGGCAAAACGACTTCGAGCCCGAGCACATAGTTACGCGTCACTCCATATTTCACACAGCGGGGACCACCGGCATTTGTCGCAATGTTTCCGCCGATCGAACATTCCTTCAGACTGGCAGGGTCAGGCGGGTAATACCATCCGAGTTCCCGAACTTTTTCCTGCAGGTCATTCAGAATAACTCCGGGCTCCACCACAATCACTCCATCCGCCGTATTGATTTCCAGAATCTGGTCCATTCGCCGGACCGATAAAAGAATTCCACCGCAAACCGGAACGCATCCCCCGACATACCCCACTCCGGCGCCCCGGGTCGTGACCGGAATTTTTCGCTCGGTAGCAAATCGAAGAGTGTTGACGACATCATCCCGACTTGCGGCATGCACCACCACATCGGGCATGGCAGCGGCATGCCATTTGTCTGTGCCGAATTCCCGCAGGATTTCCTCAGATCTTGAAATATCAACGTCGCCGAGAAAACTCCGCAAATCGTCTATCCACTGCTTTCCTGAATCTTCTGTAACCACTCCCATATCTTCGGTAGGAAGACGATAGCCCCGACCGCGACCGCCGCAAGCGCTGCGATCAAAACCGCACCCGCCGCCGCATCTTTTGCCCGGCCGACAGCAGGATCTCTTTCTGGATGAATCGCATCGGCCAGGTATTCGATTGAAGTATTCATTACTTCTGCCGCCAAAACCGCCCCGCAGCACAATACAAGCGCCAGGCATTCAGAGGAAGAAACGCGAAAGAACCAGCCTAACAATGCAACCATGAAGACAGCGAATAGATGAATTCGAAAATTCTTCTCGGAGCGAATTACAGAGACGAGTCCGCGGAAAGCGCAGCCGAAACTTTTTACCAACCTCCGCCACCCTTGTATTGCGTTCATAAAAAGACTTGGCTCATTAAGGTTTCTGAATAACTCTCTTCTAACCTTCTCACCACCTAAACAGGATTATATGAGTAAAACAACGACTAAGAAAAAGGCCGTAAAAAAGCCCACCACTAAAAAAATCGGATTCGTCGGCGTCGGCCGGATGGGAGCCAACATGGCCCGCCATTTAAAGGATCTCAATTGCAACATCACTGCGGTCTACGATGTCTATCGTCCAGCTGCCAATGAGTTGGCTGAAGAGATCGGCGCAACGGCCTACACCAAGCTGTCAGACGTCACCGCAAATGCAGACATTATTTTCACCGTCGTCACCAATGACGCAGCGATGAAGAAAATCTTCCTCGGCAAAAAGGACAGCCTGCTGACGGCCGCCGCCGGAAAGACTTTCATCAACTGCGCAACGCTTTCTCCTGCGATTCAAAAAGAAGTCGCCACTGCCGCAAAACGCCGCAAGGCCACTAGTATCGAAGCGTGTATGGCGAGCAGCATCAGTCAGGCCCGCACCGGAAAGCTTTACCTCATGATCGGAGCTGACGACGATGTGTTTAAAAAGAACAAAGCGCTTCTGGAAGCTCTCAGCGTCAACTTGCGCCACATCGGTGCCATCGGGAAAGCAGCCGAGATCAAAGCGCTCGTCAATATGGTGATGAATATCAACACCGCCGGTCTCGCCGAAGGTCTCGGTCTCGCCAAATCTCTCGGACACGATCTGAAGATGGTCTGCGAAGTCTTTTCCCAAACAGGAGCCAATTCACGTGTCCTTGAAACAGATGCTGATGACATGATCGATCGCGATCACGAATGCTGGTTCTCTGCCGGTCATGCAGCCAAGGATTCCGGAATCGCTGCCGGCCTCGCCAAACTGAAGAAGCTCAATCTTCCTCTCAATGATGCTACTCAGGAGCAGTATAAAAAGATGATCGCACTCGGCATCGGGGAACTCGACAAGTCCGGCGTCGCTGAGTTGACCTTCCCCGGTCGTACCGGAGCGAAGAAAAAAGTCGCCAGAAAAAGAAAGCCCGCGGCTAAAAAGAAAGCAGCTCCTAAGAAAAAGGCCGCGGCTAAAAAGAAGAAGCCTGCAGTGAAGAAAAAAGCAGCTCCTAAAAGAAAGGCTCCGGCTAAAAGGAAGAAGCCTGCAGTAAAGAAAAAAGCGGCTCCTAAAAGGAAGGCTCCGGCTAAAAAGAAGACAGCCCGCAAAAAAGGCTGATTCTCTGAGTTACTAAAAAATTCAAACACTCAAAATGGGCGCACGAAAGTGCGCTCATTTTTTGTCGGCCACTTTGTCGAGCATCTTGTGGAAAATCTTCCCCCGGTCTTCGCGGGACATTTCAGGATTTTTCTCATGAATTTCCTTCATTTTCCCATAGATCTTGTTGCGCTGATCTTCTGAAAGCTTTGCCAATTTCTCACGGGTTTCCGATGGAGGACCGCGCCTTCCATCTCCGTCTTTTTTATCCCCTTTACCGGAAACCGCCCCACCGGAGCCACCTCCACCGGGTTTGGCTTCGCCGGGTTTCAACTGCCATTCAGCATAGCGGACCGTGACCACTTCCCCGCCGTCGACAGAAATTTTAGCTGCGACTTTTTCGAGATCATCATTGGAATTTAATTCCACCATTTTCCATCCCTGAGTATTAGCCGCGCTGGAGACGACATAAGTCTCTTTGGTTTCTTTGTTGAGGAGAGTCGCCATCTGCGTTCCGTCGACCCGTGCGATTCCTGTCAGCACGAGGGAGTCGCTCATGTTGAGTGCACGAGTAAAAGGTGACTGGGACTGCAATGCAGTAAACTGATCTGCCCCAATAGCTTGCGGAAGAAACAGGGCAGAGGTCTCTGCCTGGAGGGCAGCCGTCATCAGTGAAAGCGCCGGGATAGTCACCAGTATTAGGAATCGCATCGTAGTGAATAATACACCGGGCCGGCGGGAAAGTTTCGTGGAGTTTTCGAATTCGGTCTGAAAACGGTGTCCCGAATTCAGAATCCGATCCGTGAGCTCAAACGTAATCCCTGAAAATCTTCGGAACAAAATCGAGGTCGCTGGCTTCGCGGACGGCAAGTCCGATTTGGAAACGCATCACATCCTCGGGCACAGGATTCTGATATTCGTCGAGACAGTCGCGAAGCGCCTCGAGTGGGTCCACGGATCTGGTTTTTGCCAATCGATACACTTTGATAGCAATGGACTCGGCAGCTCCGGGTGTGACCAACTCGGGAACAATCTCGAGCAACTCAGGCGGGCACTCTTTTGGAAGAGCCAGCTTGTGTTTTTTGCAAAGTGCCCGGATCAAATAATACCCCTCCAACTTTTCGTGAGCAGGAAACAAGGGGATTTTCACATCCACCCGACCTGGGCGTTTCAGATCCACCTCGATCAAATCGGGACGACTCGAAGCAAGAATCCACAAAATGCGACCACGATTTCTCGAATCGCTCATCTCCTTAGCCATCATCGAATAGACGCGACCGGAAACCCCGGAATCACCCGAACCGGAATCCCGGCTTCCCAAAGCCTGGTCTGCCTCATCAATGAAAACGATACAGCGCCCCAGGGCGTGGAGCAGCTGAAAGATCCGCTCGAGATTTCCTTCCGTACTTCCGACCCATCGGTCGCGAAAATTCTTCATTTTCACCACGGGAACTCCGGCCTCACCGGCAAGACATTCAACGATGTAGGTTTTTCCTGTTCCGACGGGACCGCAAAGGAGATATCCCATCGGCATGACATCGGTATCACCCTGATGCCACAGATCCACATCCTGACGCATCCACGTCTTAATGGACTCATGACCGTAAACATCATCGAGCGTTCGGGTCGGCTCCACGAATTCAATCAAGCCCTGAGCATCTTTTTCGACGAGCGTCTTTTTCAGCTCTGCAAGATCATCCTCAATCAGAGGCTTCTTCTGATACTCACGAGTTTTCAGAAGACCTTCGACCGAACTGACCGTCGCCCCGGCCAACCGTTCCGCGGGTAGATTGGGATTGTCGGAAAAATTGGACAAAGCCCCGGAATATTTCTTCCCGAAGAATCGAAAGGCATCCTTCAACGATGCCACCGAGGGCATCTCAATCTCGACGCGGGCAGCCCTCGTATTGTTGGCGAGCAATCCGTTCAGATCGTTCAGATTTTCAGAGACCAGAAAAACCGAAAGGTTCTGCTCAAGGAAATAGGTCTCGTGTGACCACGACCGAACCAGTGCTGCCATGGAACTGAGCTGATAGTCCCGGGTCTGTTTTGAAATCGGAAAAACAAGCTCGGCAGATTTAATAATCACCGCGACGTTATGATTTCGACCTGCCAGCGATTTTTCTTTTTTGTCAACTGTCGACTCAGGAGCAAGCTGACGAAGATTCACGCAGAAACGGAAGAAGTGATCCAGGTAGGCGATTGCCTTGGTGGGATCCTTGGGAAGGTCATCGGCGAAACGCAAGCTTTGGAAAAAATCCTGACCGGACTCGATCCGCAAGCCCGTTCCCAATTCATAACTCAAGACCAGATCGAACTTTCGTAACTGCACATCTGTCAGGAAGTCAGTGACATTTCCAATCGATGCTTCCGCATCATCGCTCCCCGGAATGAGCATCCGGTCATGCACATTTCCGTGGATGACAAACTGGTTGGCAGCACCTGAAAGATATTGCGTCCGTATTTCCTGAGACCAAGCGGGTGTTTCCATCTTACTAATCAATCAAAGCTCACGCTCTCAGGGTTTCTGTTTCCCGTCAATCCGTCGACTCTTTTTTCTGCTGCGGCTATTTTGAAATGCGTGCACAAATTCTTCGAAAGATTGCAGTTCCGATGCCGAATCCTCCATCAGCTCATCCAATTCCCTCCGTTCGCGTTTCGTGGGACGACCTGCCCCGGCTTCCCGCGTCGCCGCCCCTGACCGAAGTTGTTGTGAATGCTCGGCTGCGGCCTCATAAGCTTCCTTCGATGTGTGATCGATAAGATGTTCCGGCACAACTTTGGCTCCGATGCGTTTTGCCTGCGGATTCTTCACCTCAACTTCACGAGTCAGAAATCCGCGCGTAACTGACAGTCGATCCCCAACACGAATAAGTCGAGCGGGCTTGCAGTTTTTCCCGTTCACCTCAACCCGATTATTTCTACAGGCGGTCGCTGCCTGAGATCTGGTTTTGAAAAGACGAACCGACCACAGCCAGATATCAACACGGACAGGGATCTGTTCTTCTTCCGAATCCATTCACCAATCTATTTAGCAAGTCCGCCCAACCCAGGACCAACAAGCTATCCCATATCGGCTCAGCCCGCGCTCACTCAGGGATTCTCCATCATCGTTTTTCTTCAAAACCGCCAGCATCGTGGATCCCGACCCTGACAAAAGTGCCGCGTGAACTTCGGGCTGGCTCAGCAACCAGTTTTTCATCTCAGCAAGCACGGCGTATTTCTGATATACCGGACGCTCCAGATCATTTACCATCGATCCCCAGAGACAAACCTGCGGCAGATACATGGTGTCGCCATACTCCTTTGATTCAGCAAAATTCTGATACGCCCACGCCGCCGATATCTCGAAATCCGGCTTCAAGAGAACCACACTGAGAGAAGGAACACCTTCGCTAACAGGCTCCACGATTTCTCCCCTACCGCGGCAGTCACAAGCTTTTTGATAAATGAAAAAGGGAATATCCGATCCCACCTTCGAAGCAATCTCCGCCAGTTGTTCGGTATTTAACCCAAGATCTCCCATCTCGTTGATCGCGAGGAGAGTGGATGCCGCGTCACTACTCCCCCCTCCCAGGCCGGCACCGGAGGGAATATTTTTGGTCAGTTCGATATTCAAACTGAATGTCTTCCCGCACGTTTCTTCCAGGGCCCGCACCGCTTTCACGACGAGGTTTTCCTCCCCGGTGGGAAGGGACTTATCCGAACAACTTAGCTCAATCTTGTCCTTGTCCGTCCATTGCAGTGTCAATTGGTCAGCCAATGTCAGACGCACCATCCGGGTTTCGATTTCGTGAAAACCGTCGTCCCGTTTGCCGAGAACGCGCAGCCAGAGATTGGTTTTAGCTGGTGCGCTGATGATAAAAGGCTCGTCGCTCATTTCAATAGTTTGAGCGGGAGCCTAGCATTCCCATCCGATCACAGCAAACAGGCGGCCGGTCTTTCCCTTTTCGACACGGTAACTGTAATACCGTTCGAGATCTGAAGTGGTGCAAGTCCCGCAGTCGTGAACCTGATCCGCCGGAATTCCTGCTTCAATACAGTCGCTCACAATCTGAGCCGCAAAATCGATTTCATATTGCGGAGGTCGGATACATGGCCCGATCTGAACGATCAAATCCTCCATGTTGGATCCGAAAAACTCGGCCATCATTCGTGCCGCTTTCGCAGCAATCCCGAGAGCCGATCCGTTTTTTCCAGAATGAACCGCCCCACAGGCGCGCTTCACCGGATCAACAAGGTAAACCGCTCCACAATCCGCCACGTAGATCCCAAGATATTGACCGGCAACATCAGTGACCAGCCCGTCAGTTTCCGGAAAATTCAATTCAGCCGGAAGGTCGGCACTGCTCAGAACCTGAACATTGTCCCCATGAACCTGCTCTCCGGATGCCAGCGAAGTCAGCGGAACCCCCATTTCGTTGAGACGCTCATGGTAATGAGACTGGAGCCGGGAAATTGCAGTATCGCGATCTGTTTTCACATCGATCTCCGGATTGCGTAGAATAAACCCGTGTTTCAGACCATCGATCGACGACAGGGAAGGAAAAGTTTCAATAAATGGCGAACTCATAGAAGTATTTCCGCCAGTCTAGAATCTGTAAGATCGGAGGACAAGCGACGAATCAAGAGGCTTGGGGCGATTGGGCAGGATTGAGTGAGGCTGCACTCTTGAATTTTTCCTGAGAGCCCTCCAGATTTCCTGCTTGATCCTTAAGCATTCAAGGACGTTTCTTCCCCTATCGAAAAATTCTGCATGATCTTGCCCATTTTCCGCCGCTTCCTACCCTTGCTCTGCTGCCTTTCCCTGATTTCATGTGAAGATCCGGTGGAGTCAGGCTCAGGAGTCGATGGGGAAGAAGATTCTACTTACAGTAGAAAAACATCCCGTCCCCATGCTGAAGGACTGGCTGAGGGCGCAGCCAGCGATTCCTATTCGCCCTACCATCTCATTCCAAATGCATCCTATGTCGGCGGTGCCAATTGCAAAAGCTGCCACGAAGAGCAGTTCGGCGAGTGGAAGACAAGTGATCACCACAAGGCGATGAATCCGGCGACGGACGAATTTGTTCTCGGCGATTTCAATGATGTGACCTTCGATCACTTCGGCCAGAAATTCCGCTTTTTCAAAAAGGGCGGGGACTTCTGGGTCAACGCGCCTGACTCCGAGGGAGAAGCCAAAGACATGAAAGTCGAATACACTTTCGGTCACGAACCACTTCAGCAGTATTTGATCCCGTTTCCCGACGGGAAATACCAGGCCCTGCAGGTTTGCTGGGATTCACGACCGAAAGAGGAAGGCGGCCAGCGCTGGTATCACTTGTATCCCGACGAGCCTGTCCCCCCGAACGACGTCCTGCACTGGACACGTCGCCACTTCAACTGGAACTACATGTGTGCGGATTGTCATTCGACGAAATTGGAGAAAAATTTCGATCCTGACGCTCTCAGTTATGACACGAGCTGGAGCGACATGAATGTGAGTTGCGAAGCCTGTCACGGCCCGGGTTCAGAGCACCTGAAGTGGGCGGAGGCTGAGAAAGCAGGAAGTGCCGCGGATCTTGTGGATTATATCAAATCAAAAGGACTCGTCGTCACTCTGAAAGAACCGGTCGAAGCGGGTTGGGCCATCGATCCGGCGACAAAAATGCCGAAACGAACCTCGCCGCTCGCGTCCAATGTGCAGGTCGAAAGCTGTGCCCGCTGTCATGCCCACCGTCAACTAATGGAGCCCAGTTTCACGGCCGGGCAGGGCTTTCACGACAGTCATATACCGTCGGTCATTTCTGATCGCTTGTATCATCACGACGGTCAGATTGACGAGGAAGTTTACGTCTACGGGTCTTTTGTGCAGAGCAAAATGTATCACGCCGGAGTTCGTTGCACCGATTGCCACAATCCCCACACAATGAAACCACTGGCGACCGGGAACGCACTTTGCATCCAGTGTCACCAGACCGAGGTTTACGACGTCCCGGGCCACCACTTTCACGAAGTCGGCAGTACCGGAGCCAGCTGTGTAGAATGCCACATGCCGGAGAAAACTTTCATGGGTGTCGATGCGCGTCGCGATCACAGCCTGCGGGTTCCACGCCCTGACCTGGCGAAAGCCCTGGGCACGCCGGATGCCTGCACCAATTGCCATACAGACCAAACTCAGGACTGGGCTTCGGAGAATTTCAAAAAGTGGTGGGGCGCCGGGCCACGGAACGCCCACTTCGGGGAAATTCTTTCCAATGCAAGATCGGGTGAACCGGGATCCTTGCAGCGACTCATCGCTCTGGCTGCGGATACTGATCGCCCCGAAATCGTACGGGCTGCAGCCGTGGAAACCCTGGGAGAACAAATCTATGAACCGGCAGCGCTGCAGGCATTGCAGCCTCGACTTTCGGATAAGGAAGCTTCGGTGAGACGGGAGGCGCTTGCTGCTCTTTCCCGGCTTCCGGCCAACCAGCGGGTTTCAATGGCGATACCGCTCTTGAGTGATCCGGTTCGATCCGTCCGCGCCGAAGCTGCTCGAATCGTCGCTCCCGGCCGCACCCAGTTGGATGAATCGCAAGGCGCAGCTTTCGACAAAGCGGCTGAGGAATTCATCGCCAAACAACAAGCTATTTCCGATCGTGCTGCCGGGCATATGGGGCTCGGACTATTTTACAGCGATCTCGGCGAACAGGAGAAAGCCGAAGCTGCCTATCGGATGGCGAAAAAAGTGGAGCCTGAATTTGTTCCCGCCCGCATCAACCTGGCCGAGATGCTTTTCACACAGAACCGGCCCAAGGAAGCAGAGAAGGAATTCCGGGCCACAGCGGATGCCGCTATGATCGTGAATGAAGAAGGCCTCGCTCGCGATGCCCTGGCCCGATTTCTGATTCGAATGAAACGATACGACGAAGGTGTCGTGGAATTGAAGAAGGCGACGGAGATGATGCCTAACCACGCGCAGACGCAGTATTTCTACGGAGTGGCATTGAATTCACTGCAACGTTTTGAAGAGGCCCTGCCTTATCTGAAAAAGGCTCACGAGCTGGATCCTTACAATGTTGAGTACCTCAGTGGACTGGCGACAATTCTCCGGGACGCAGGTCAAAATCTGGAAGCGCTGGGCTATGCCAGAAAAGCGCTCGACATGCAGCCGGAGAATCCGCAGCTGCAAAATCTGGTGAGAGCTCTGGGTGGAGGATAATCTGTAAGCTACTCTTTTAAAGGAGAGCGTTGTATCCACTACTCAGAGAGATTCTCTGTCTTCTTCGAGATGAAGTCTTCGTAAAGGTGCCGCATCGAGTGCGGAACGATCGCATTGATCAACACATCGTTGCCTTCGTAATCCTGATTCACGATTTTCGCCTCACGGTGAAGGAGAGCGACGAGATCCTGTCTCGCTTGAGGAATGCGTAGAGCCAGCCTTGCAACTCGATCTACGAGCAGGTCATTCATCTTCGCTCTGAGCTGATCGACACCGGTTCCCTCTTTCACTGACATCAGAATCAGGTTCTGATCGAAATGGGTTTTCAGTTCGTGCAAACGATCAGGATCATCCGCAATCAGATCGATCTTATTAAGAACAATAATGGTCGGTTTATCAGCCGCTCCGAGATCTTCCAACACCTGCACGGTCGTTTCGTGAAAGGCAAAAATCTCCGGAGAGCTGGCATCGAGAACGTGCACTAAAAAATCTGCGAGGATTGCTTCTTCAAGGGTTGCCTTGAAAGCTTCGACAAGACGGTGAGGGAGATTTCGGACGAATCCCACGGTGTCAGTCAGCAAAAGCGGCTGCCCATCCGGGAGTTCGATTCGACGCGTTGTCGGATCGAGTGTGGCGAACAATTTATCCTCAACCAGAACCTCGGCATCGGACAGAAGATTCAACAGTGAACTCTTTCCGGCATTGGTGTATCCAACGATCGAAGCCTGAGCGATTCCCTCATCGGCCCTTTGCTTTCGCTGAGTGTGCCGATTCTGACGAACGGATTCCAGCTCGCTTTTGATCCGGTCGATGCGTTTACGGGCAAGTCGGCGGTCAACTTCGATCTGCTGCTCACCTTCCCCACGGGCAGCGCTGCCGCCGCCGCCGCCGCCTCCACCACCACCGGCTCCGCGTTGACGGTCAAGGTGAGACCACATCCGGGCAAGCCGGGGCAACGAATATTGCATCCGTGCAAGCTCAACCTGAAGGGCGGCTTCCTTGGTTCTCGCCCGCATTTTAAAAATATCGAGAATGACTTCTTCACGATCGATAACGGTCAAATCGCCCTCTTCCTCCCAGGTTCGCTGCTGCAAGGGAGAAAGTTCATTATCGATGATGATGCAGTCCGCTTCGACATCTTTGGCGGCATCGATCATTTCTTCGCATTTTCCCGTTCCCGTGAGGAAACGCATATTCTTCTTCCTAACAAAAATACATTCCTTGCCGACCGTCTCTATCCCCAGAGAGGAAACCAGCTCTTCCAGTTCGTCGAGCAGACTTTCGGCATTTGCTTCGTCCTCTCGATTGAAATAGGCGCCTATCAAAAAGGCGCGTTCCACCATGGAGGGTTTTTCGCGGGTATCGAACATCAGTTAGTCAGGAAAGAAGGGTTTGAAGAGTCGCGAGATCATCCTTCATTGCCTGGATGATTTTCGGCGCCATTTTGGGATCTTTGTGAGGAAGATACTCAACGTGCAAACTGATAGGACCGTCAAATTTGCTTTTTTTGAGGACTTCGTAAAAGCCTTTGTCGACGACTCCCTTCCCAAGCGGGCCCCAACTGAGTGTATTGTCGTCCCAGGCGGGCTCCTTCACATACACGGTATCAATAAACGGCCGGGCGTTCGCAAAATGTAGCGGCCAGGCTTTGGCTCCTTCGACGGTAGCGTGACCAATATCAAAAGCGATCCCGATCTGCTTCGGGTCGAAATCTGAGAACACATCGACCATGTCCCAGACGGGCGCGCCGAAATAGTTTTTTCCGGAGTGATTCTGATAAACTGGCTTGATTCCGATCTCATCGGTCAAAGCGACGAGGTCTTTCACCTTGGCGCTGAATTCGCCGAGTTGCGGCTGAATCGGTTTGGCGAGATCATATTTAAAATAGGCCATCCGAAAACGCTTCACACCAAGTTTGGCGGCAGTTCGCAACACTTTCTCCGTATGTTGCTCATCACTGACTTCGTTGATGCTGCTGGTCATCAAGGTCAGGTTGAGCTTGTGCTTTTTGAGCGACTCCATCATTTTCGGCAACTCATCGGCGACCGCTTCGGGCTCGATATCTCCGCCTTTCCGGACAGGCGCCTCGACTCCATTGAAACCGATTTCGACCATTGCTTCCGACACTTCGTCGTAGCTGAGGTGCTGGATCACTTTGGTAAAGGTACAGACCTCCCAGGGAAGCTCGCTCTTTTTCTCCTGCGCGAAGGCACCCGGAGCAATGGCCACGGGAATTCCGGCGGCAGTGCTTTTCAAAAAACGGCGGCGTGAGCTGGTTAGGCTTTTACTCATAAACGTAGCTTATCGGTGCTTGCCGATGGCGGCAAGGGTTGAGATGATTCAAAATCAAGTCCAGACTCTTTTCAGAACTATCCATGAAAAAACTTTCCATCCTTCTTGTCATCCTCACGACGCTTTTTCTTAGCACTTTTGACGGCCATTCCCAGATCGGTAATGCCGGACCGGGGCAATGGTCGCTGAAAGGCACTAATCCCATCCAACTCTACTTCGGCGATAAACTGGTGACAGTTTACAATCCGGGGAAGGCTGAAGGGAAACCCTTCTTTTATCCCGTGATCGGACCGACCGGCGAGAATATGACCCGCCACTGGCCGATGAAGGAAGGCGATGACACCGAGGAAACGGATCACATTCACCACCGCGGTATGTGGTATGGGCTGGGAAACGTGAATGGCCTCGACTTCTGGCACTACCCCGGCGACGAAAAGAAAAAAGACAAGACCTTCGGCAAGATTGTTCACAAATCGATGAACGGGTTCAGCTCGAAAGAAGGCGGTTCCAAGGTTTCATTTAAAGTAAAGTCTGACTGGCTGGGCGATGCACCTCCTTCAGCAAAAGTGATGTCTGACTCCCGCGAGTTCACGCTTTTCTACACCAAAGAAGGCTCGCTCGTCGTCGATGCGAAGATCACTCTGATCGCTGACTCCGGCGACGTAACGATCAACGATGACAAGGAAGGTGCCTGGTCGATCCGAACAATCCCGACTCTTCGCCTCGAGGGCAAAGCGGCCAAAGGCTCGATGGTCAACAGTGAAGGTCAGACCGGTAAAGAAGTCTGGGGAAAACGAGCAGCCTGGGTGGATTACTACGGAACCGACAAAGCAGGTAAGGAAGTGGGCATTGCCATTTTTGATCACCCATCAAACCCGCGTCACAAGACCTGGTGGCACGCGCGTCACTATGGGTTGTTCACCGCGAACCCCTTCGGCCAGGGGCATTTTGAAAAGGGTGCGGCCAAAGATGCCGGAAAATTTGTGATCGAGAACGGGAAATCAGTGACTTTCACCTACCGGACGATCTTTCATAAAGGGAACGCAGAAGCCGCCGGGTTAGCGGCGGCTTACAAGGCGTTTTCTGACGGGAAGTAGCCAAGGGGCTTAGTTTCCCAGGCTTTGTCTACGCACGGATCCTTGGGTTCGTTCGTGACAAGGCTTGAAATCTCACCCCCAAATCACGCACCGTTCCAGCTGCTGTAAATATTCACCCGCGTTCCGTAGGTGGTATTATCGTAAATCAACTGTGCTGCTTTTTCGGGAAGACGAACGCATCCGGCAGATGCGGGATATCCCGGAAGGTGGCCCATGTGAACTCCGTAGGCGCTACCACTGAGACGCATCCAGTAAGGCATGTGCACTCCATAGATTGTGGAAATTTTTCCGGTGCGAACTTTCTCACTGATATTGAAAGTTCCGCGTGGTGTGTATTTTCCGGGACGAGCAGATGATATGGGAGAAGTCACAGCAATCTTGCCGTTCACCAGCAGATAACTTTTCTGATCCGCAATATCGATGACGACGCGGGTATTCTTCCGGTTGCTCTGTTTGAGAACCATCTCATTTACCTTCGTGGAGGGACCACGAGCAGCTTGAGGTTTCTTTTTAGCGGGAGGATTAAGGGTCTCGCAGGACGTGAAGGAAAGTACGCCGATGGCGCACAAGGACAGGGTCAGAGCCCGGACACTCATGGTTATTTTCATGGGATTATCTGTTTTTGTGTATCGTGTAGGTGTGTAGACCGAAAACGTACACTTAATTATAATAAATACAAATAATTATTATAATTATAAGATCCCATCTCCTTAACTTATCGAGGGAAGATCCACTTCTTGATTGGTCTCCTCTTCATAATTAACTCCTTCAAGCCCAAATCCAAACAGCTTCAGAAACTCTTCCTTATATCCCGCGAAGTCAGAAATTTCGGAAAGATTATCGGTATCGACCTTCTCCCACAGTTCCATGACGGCACTCTGAACGTCATCCTGCATTTCCCAGTCATCGATTCGAATGCGGTTGCGTTCGTCGAGAGTCGGAGCACTTCCACCTGCAAGGTGATCGGAAAAGAGACGCTGGATCTGCTCGATGCACCCCTCGTGGTTCCCGCGCTCTTTCATGTCTTTGTAAAGCAGGGAAATATAGAGAGGTACTACAGGAATCGCCGAACTCGCCTGAGTAACGAGCGCTTTGTTGACCGACACATAGGCCGAGCCATCACCGAATTTTTCATTCATCCGGGAGGCAGAACCCTCCAGATGCTCCTTCGCTTTGCCGATCGTTCCGTTGGTGTAAATCGGATAAGTGAGGTCAGGTCCAATGTAGGAATAGGCGATCGTCGTCGCGCCCTCGGCCAGAACTCCGGCTTCGGAGAGAGCATCCAACCACATTTCCCAGTCTTCGCCGCCCATCACTTTGGTCGTGTTTGCGATGTCATCCCCTTCAGCAGGTTCAATTGAGATACTGTTTACCTCGCCGGTATCCGTATTGAGATTCTTCTGGGAATAGGGCTGCCCGATAGGCTTGAGCACTGACTTGTAGACTTCACCGGTATTTGGATCAGTCCGGCGTGGTGAGGCAAGGCTGTAAATGATCATGTCGACCTGGCCCAGATCATTTTTGATCGTCTCGATGACCTGATCCTTCATCTCGTTGGAGAAAGCATCTCCGTTGAAACTTTTTGCGTAAAGCCCCTCTGCGGCTGCAGCCTTCTCAAAGGCTACCGAATTGTACCAACCGGCACTGGCCGTCTTCCGTTCGGTTCCCGGCTTTTCGAAAAAGACGCCAATGGTTTTGGCACCTCCACCAAAGGCAGGGACAATCCGTGAAGCGAGGCCGTATCCGGTGGAAGCTCCGACGACGAGCACGTTTTTCGGAGGGTCGGAAAGCGCTGGCTGCGACTTCACATAATCAATCTGAGTCTGCACATTGGCGGCACAACCCTCGGGATGAGCGGTTGTGCAGATAAATCCACGGGTCTTTGGAGCGATGATCATGATGTTTTTCGGTATGGTAAAAGTTGAGTGGTTTCTTGAAAGCGATAGCAGTGAGGGAAGGAGAAGACAACCGCTTTATCGGTCATAGGAACTTGAATTACTTCGAAATCCATTAGACGGGAATCGTGGGAATTCTTACAGATTCGGGTGATCAAGCCTGGCTTTCGTTTAAAAACTCAAGGCATTAGCAGCGGTCGATAATTTTTATCGCGAATGCTGGACCAACAAAAAAGCCGCAACCGGTTTCCCGGCTGCGGCTCTTAAAAAACGGTATCAACCGAAACGGTTTAGCCAATTTCCTGTGAATGGAAAATTGCCCAGTCGTCGAGATTGTTCAGGTTTACGGCGTCTTTGATCGTGCCGTCATCGTCACGTCCTGCAGCTTCGAGGATCTCTTTGCGAGTCTCGTCGTCGTGGATGTAACCTTCGATAGCTGCGTTAAGCTTATCGACTGCGTCCTGATCGAGAGATCCACCCTTTTGCTGGAGAACCCAGGCTTCGAGCGCGATGTAACTAGGCTTGGAGTCGGAGATGAAGCTTTCGAAATCACCTTTGTCAATTCCGAGACCGTCGAGGACCATTTGGTCGTATCCGGCACCGATCGCAGGGTAATCAGAATGAAGTTTTCCGGCAGCGCCAAGAGAGGCTTTCATCCACAAACGTGGGAGATGAAGAACGCCGAGGGGACCGGCAACGCCGGAACTGATAGTAGGAACAATATTGCTCATGTGTTTCTTGTAACAAGTAAGTTTAGGTTTTCGCAGGCAGAGTTTTCCGCCTTAAGTGAATTGCGATCCTACGACGCAGACAGGCCCACCACAAACATTTTCCTGCACTTATTCGGTTACTTGAAGGAGATAAATTGCATAAGTCGAAGCTTGATCCCGCCTTTGAAATTTATACTCTCAAGTAATGACACAAATCAGCATCACCAACGCCTTTAAAGATTTTTTCACCACTCCGAAGAAATGGCCCACCTTCTGGTGCATCGTTCTTTGCAGTATCATCCCCGTGGTAGGACCAATGGTGGCGATGGGATATTTTTTCCAGCGCTTCGCAAGAGTAAGGAATCAGATGCCGGCTCCCGACTTCGATTTTAATCAGTTTGGGGATTATTTGAAACTGGGGCTGTGGCCATTTCTCGCTTCAATGGTCGCGTCTCTGATCATTATCCCCTTTGTCATTATCGCCATGATTCTAATTGCGGTAGCGGCCACTATGGCAGAGAACTCGGAAATTGTAGCTATCGTGTGCGGCGTCTTCGCTTTCCTGTTTTATATCGCCGGCTTTTTCGTCATTGGCCTGATCTCCGCTCCCGTCCTACTCAGTGCCGGAATTCAGCAGGATTTTAAATCGGGATTCAACAAGAGTTACATTACCGGATTTATCAAAAATGTAGGAATGAAGATGATTGGTACATTCATTCTATTCTTCCTGATGCTTATCATCCCAATCCTTGTTCTGTATTTTACGATCGTCGGATTAATCATCGGAGGAGCACTGATCTCCTTCGCGATGTACCACCTCTACTTTCAGTTTTACGATCTCAATATTGAAAGAGGTGGACAACAATTGCCGTTTGCACCGGAACTCCTCACCGATCCTCCGCAACTGCCGCCAGTTCCGAATCAGCCCCCGCCGACTCCTCCGGCTCAGGGCTAAGGCAAAGCCTGCGTTTGCCCCTGTTGAATCAAACACTCAACAGGGCTGATTCGTTTTCCTTTTTTACCCCCAGGTAATCTCAGTCTTTACTGATCTGGCGAGGAAACACTCTGTGTGCGCCTTGTGATGCAGCTTTTCAATATCCTCAGGTGAAGGCTGCTTATCCCCTGAAAAGGTGATCTGCGGATTCATAGCAACTTTCGCCAACCAGGGTTTTCCGTCATCCGCTTTTTCCAGATGACCGACCGCTTCGTCTTCATAACTGTCGACGACGAATCCACTCATGGAGGAAATCGCGAGAAAGGTCAGCATGTGACAGCTGGCGAGCGAAGCGGTGAAAGCTTCCTCCGGGTCCGTCGCATCCGCATCCCCAAGAAACTCCACGGCAGCCGATGCATTCAAACTTTGCCCGCTGCGAGGAAAATTCCACTGATGCCCCCGCGGATATTCTTTGTAGCCGAAGCCGCTGTCGTTTCGCTTCCAGTTGAGAATCGCTTTATGTTCGCTCATGAGACTACCTCACTCAGAAGAACTGATTTTTCAAACGCCTAATTCATTACAAAACGTCATACGCTTTGTAATAGAGGGTCTTGATTTTTTGGCGAAAATTGGGACCATGATAGAAAAGCACGAAGTCGAAACACATCCCCATACCGTTGGTCGAATGATGGCGAACGCGGAAACGGGATCAACCCAAGCCAGTTCCAGCGGAAAGGTTCGGACACCCGGAATCGCCGCCGTTTTGAGCGCAATTATCCCCGGTTTAGGACAGGTCTACAACGGCCGCTTTCTCTGGGCAATCGTCTGGTTCGTGATCACTCCCGGCTTGTGGATCGGTAGTGGAGGATTCCTCGGATGGGTCTGCCACATTCTTTCCGCTCTCCAGGCTTACGGATACGCAAGTCGGCGGATGCAACATCACTGATCACACGATCAATAATTTTCCACTGGAACAGCCTGACGATTACGTTAGGCTGAACTATGGCAAGAACCGTTTTTGCTGCCGCTCTGGCAGTTTTTTCTCTGTGTGTATGGACGAACACAAACGCTGAAGAGCAGTCCTCCGAGACCTTTGCCAAAGAAATCAAGGAGACAATCAAGCTCAACTTCCTGCTTCATCTGCCGGAAAACTATGAAGCGAATAAAGAGGAGAAATATCCTCTGATGGTTTTTCTTCATGGAGCCGGTGAACGGGGCGATGATTTGTCTAAGGTAAAAATTCACGGACCACCAAAACTGGCGAAGAAGGGCAAGGATTTCCCATTCATACTCGTCTCGCCACAGTGCCCGAAGAATGAATGGTGGACAGAACAGCCTGTCCTCGAATTAATCGACGATCTCGAGAAGAAGTATCGAGTCGACAGCGATCGGATCTATCTGACCGGACTCAGCATGGGCGGATATGGCACCTGGTATTTTTGCACACAGGCTCCAGATCGATTTGCTGCAGTTGCTCCGATTTGCGGAGGAGGTGTTCCCTACAAAATGCGATGGATCAAATCCTGTCTCTTATACACATCTGACGCTGCCGACGAAGAGGATAGTGTAG
>CAJXQE010000060.1 GCA_913058215.1 uncultured Verrucomicrobiales bacterium | reverse complement strand
GAGATCAGCCTCGGTCTCGTGGGCTCGGAGATGTGTATAAGAGACAGATCGTGAGATGCGGCCTCAACTTCCCGACCATGACCCCAATATAATGGCTGCCCGGCGCATGTTGCTGTGGTCAATGCTTGCTCAAGGGAAAACAGAGAATTTGACTTCGGAAATGGATTCCTACCTGGCCGACCAGGTCAAACTGATCGATTACATTTTTCAATTCGCACCCGAGCGTCAGCGTTTGTCTCTCCTTCAAACTATCGATCCATTCTCGCTTATCGTTGCAGCCAAAAGAAATGATCTTCTGTATCCTTCGATCGTAAAATTGAAAGGAGTCGTGTTGGATTCAGTGTTGGAAGACCGGCGAAATGCCGCTTCAGCGGATGCGGGTGAGGCTCAAGACCTTCGGGATCAATTGGACCGGGCGCGACGGCAGCTTGCTGGAGCCCTCATTGAAGGTGAGGCTGGCGCGGTGAGTACGCAGAAGGTTCGTGTTGAGAGCCTGGAAAGAGAGTTCTCTTCTTTCGCCCCGAAAAATAGCAATGGCCGCTCAGCTCTGTCAGTATCGGTTGAAGATATCCAGGCTCGTTTGTCTGAAGGTCAGGCGGTCCTGGAATTTGTTCAATTCAATCAGATGTCGGTTCCCGGCGAAACCCGGCCTCACTACGGAGTCGCCGTCTTTCGGAAATCCACCGAGCCTGTGTGGGTTGCTCTCGGTGAGGCTGAGGAGATTGATCAAAATATTTCCACTTTCGCCGGACTCATGGCACCTTCCGATGGAGTTTTCAGCGACGAGAAGGTTACCGCGACTTTGCAGTCCTTGAACAAGCTGCTGCTCGATCCGATTGCCGATATAATTGCCGATGTCGAGACCATCTTGATTTGTCCGGACGCGACATTAGGCAGTCTTTCATTTTCCGTGTTGCTGGACGAGGAAAGCAGGTTCGCCTGTGAGCGATGGAAGATTGGCTATCTCTCGACATCCCGCGATCTTCTTCGTGAAGCCGCTCAGCCCTCAACCCCTGGCTCTCTTGTTGTCTTTGCCGATCCTGATTTTTCGAAAAAAGCGGTGACTGAAATTGATCCCACACTTTTTGCTGGTCGCTCAGTAGTGTTTGATGCTCAAGCGCTCCCTCAGCTTTCGCAGCTTCCCGGGACCAGAAAGGAAATGGATGAAATTTCTTTGATAGCTTCAGAGAAAGGGTTCGAGGTAACTCAGTATTCGGGTAGTGAAGCCCGTGAGGATATTTTGAGAGCCTGGGACCGTAGTCCGGATATTCTTCATTTCGCCACCCATGGGCTGGTTTTACCTCCCACAGCTGCCCTCTCCCACAAATCAGCCGGGAGTAGTGAAAATGTCGATCGAGTCTCGCGCACTGATCTCTCGGCTGGAACTGGACTTGCCGACAATTCTTTGCGCCGGTCGATGCTGGCACTGGCAGGTGCTAGCGATACCTTCAGTCAATGGAAGAGCGGGAACGCGCCCGATCCTTCAAACGACGGATTACTAAGTGCTGAAGAAGTCGTTGGGCTGAATCTCGAAGATACCTCTTTGGCTGTTCTATCAGCTTGCGATACTGGAGCCGGCGAAGCGCTGAGTGGCGAAGGCGTTTTCGGATTGCGTCGCGGATTTCTTATGGCAGGCGTTGATCATTTACTAATGACTTTCTGGCCAATTGCTGATGAACAAACAGCTGAACTGATGACTGGTCTTTATGAAAAGGTTGCAGAGAGCGAACATCCAGTCCTGGCTCTGCAACAAGTCCAACGTGAGTCGCTCGCGAAGTGGAAGAGCGAAGTAGGGATAGGGACTGCCGTTTATCTCGCCGGGCCGTTCGCGCTCAGTACTAGCGGGCAGATTCCTGGAGAAGAGTAAGGGCTCTTGGCTTCGCTATGCCTGCTCGAGCCAGGGTAGGGGAACCAAATCCCCCCTCCCGGAGGAGAGCTAGGCTTAGAGTTCCTCCAGAATCGCTTCGATAAGCCCATCAATTGAGTGGTCCTCCGCCTCGATATCGACATCGTAGCCGTTTTCGACGACCGTCTCTGACGTGATTGGGCCGATGGTGGCGATGCGGGTTTTGTCGGAAATATCGAGACCGAGATCGAGGAACCCGTCGACGGTGGAAGCGCTGGTAAAAGTAATCAGGTCTGCGCCCTCTTCTCGAAAACGTTTCATATTTCCGGTTGGATCTTCTGTTTCCGGAATAGTGCGATAGGCAATTGCCTCGTCGAGGATCACACCTGCTTCGGTGAGGCCGTGAGATAGAATGTCACGCGCTTCTTTTGGGCGAACCCAGAGCATGGTTGTATTGTCGATCGAGCCAACTTCTTTCTTAAAGGCTTCAAGCAAGCCTTCGGCGACGTGCTTTTCGGGCATGAGATCGGTCGCCATGCGATACTCGGACAGCTTGGCTGAGGTTCCCGGTCCTATTGCCGCGATGCGGGCGCCTCCGATTTCGCGGGCGTCACTTCGAATTTTGTAAAAGGCCTCGAAAAAGTGCTCGACTCCGTTGGGGCTGGTGAAAATGATCCACTCGTAGGTATGGGCGTCCACTACCATTTTCGCAAAGCGCTCCAGGTCCTCTCGCTCAGGGCGCTCAATCCGGATTGCGGGAATTTCCAATACTTCGGCTCCGAGACCGTGAAGGCGGCTCGACAATTTGCCGGCCTGTTTTGAGGTTCGAGTTACTACGACCCGCTTGCCAAGGAGAGGGCGGCTTTCAAACCAATTCAGTTCGTTGCGGAAATTAACAACTGTCCCGAAAACGGCGACAGCAGGCGCGGTGAATTTCGCGGCTTCTGCGACATCGGCGATGGTAGATAGTGTTCCGGTGATGGTTTGTTGCTGGCTGGTGGTAGCCCATCGGACCATAGCGACCGGCATTTTTGGATCTCCACCGGATGAAATGAGAGCCTCACAAATCGCCCGGAGCCGTTCCACTCCCATCAGCATGACTTTGGTGCCGGGTGCTTTCGCGATCTGCTCGTAATCGATCATCGATTCCGGTTTATTGGGATCTTCGTGCCCCGTAAAAATAGTCAGCTGCGAGCAGTGATCCCGGTGAGTGAGGGGGATGCCTGCGTAGGTCGCGCCAGCAAGTGCCGAACTGATTCCCGGCACAAATTCAAATCGAACCCCGGATTCCACCAGCATGTGAGCTTCTTCGCCGCCACGCCCGAAGAGAAAGGGATCGCCGCCTTTGAGTCTTGTCACCACTTTCCCATCGCGGGTTTTCTCTACGAGCAGGTCGTTGATTTGCTCCTGGGATAGAGAATGCTCCTTGGCCCGTTTTCCGGCGTAGATCAATTCCGCTTCGGGTTTCGCCCATTTCAGGAATTCGGAATTCGATAGGAAATCATAGACAAGGACATCAGCGGTCTCGATGCATTCCTTGCCGCGAAGAGTCATTAGTCCCGGATCACCGGGGCCGGATCCGACGAGATAACAGATTCCTTCCTGCCCCGATTTGATGGATTTAGTTGCCATGCTTCAATTCCATTAAACGGTCTGCGAGGGCTTCGGGATTCGAAGAGTTTCCGGAAACTTCAGCAATGAACGGTTCCTTGTCCGGGGCATTTTCGTCAAAGACCCGGACGCTCATGCAGAGTGTTTCGCCACCATCTTCGAACCAGGTCCATGCTCCGACAGGAGTTTGGCATCCGGCCTGGAGCAAATGAAGAAATGCTCGCTCGGCTTGAATTCGGGTAAAGGTATCTTCGTGATTGATGGTCGCAAGCGCATCCTTTGCCCGCGTATTGGACTTGAGGATTTCCATGGCGACAGCTCCCTGTCCGGCCGCCGGCAGGAAGAGATCGGAAGGGAGTTCAAAAGCACAGACGGTGTTGCCTTCAAAATCGAAAGTGCTTTGTGAGGGATCGTAATATCCGAGACGCTCGATTCCGGCGCGGGCAAGGAGGATTCCATCCCAGGCATCATTTTCGATCAGTTTGCGTATCCGGGTGGGGACGTTTCCCCGAATGTCTTCAATCGTGACTTTGGGGCAGAGCCATTTCAGCTGCTGTGCGCGGCGCACCGAACTTGTCGCGATGGTTTCTCCATCGAATGCGCGGCCCTCGCGAATCGACAGAGTCAGATCATCGATTGCACCCTCCCGGGTCGTTAGAAGTACATCTTCGACAGCTGCGCGGGGTAAAGTGGCGGTGATTTCAAAATCGTCAGCCAGTTCCGTGGGAACATCTTTGAGGCTGTGGACCGCGAAATCGATGCGGCCATCCAGAAGCGCCTCCTCGAGCTCCTTGGTGAAGATTCCTTTATCCAGAATCGGATTGTCCCCCTGGCTGAATTCGCTGAGCTTCAGGTCGGGGCGTTTATCGCCAATCGTTTTGATCACTTCGATACGGCAGGCGATGCCCTGAGCAGTCAGGGCCGCTTCAGTCATTCGTGCCTGGGTCAGGGCAAGGTCACTGCCCCGGGTGCCGAGTATCAATGGTTCGCTCATGGATTGGTCAATGGCTCGCTGCCGGATGAAGTGGAAGGCTTGCCGGATTCCATAGAATCTTGTATCCGCGTGGGGATTTCGGCGAGGGCCTCGATCCCTTTCTCACTGAGAAAATTGCGGATCACTTCCTGACAAATTTTAATTTGCTTCAGACGGCGGGCGCGTCCCTCTTCGGCCAGTTGCTGGAGGTTGTCAATGTTGTAGAGATAGGCGTTGTCTATTTCGTTGACTTCCTCCTCGATGTCACGGGGCACGGCGATGTCGATGAGAAGCAGTGAGTGGCCGCGACGTTTCGGCATGGCCCTTTCGACCATGTCTGCTTTGACCACGGAACCGGGAGCGGAGGTGGAGGAAATAACAATGTCGACTCGCGCGAGTTCATTTTCCCAGTTTTCGAACTCAACCGCGTCGCCATTCAACTCAGAAGCGAGTGCGAGAGCATTCTCGTAGCTGCGGTTGGTGACAGTGATACTACTGGCTCCACGGGATTGCAGGCTTTGGGCTGTGGTGCGGCTCATCTCCCCGGCGCCGACAATGAGGACGTTGCAGTCTTTCAGGTCTCCGAAAATGGTTTCGGCCAGGTCGACTGCGGCGGCGCCAACGGATGTAGATCCCTGTTGAATTTGCGTGTTGGATCGAACGAGTTTTCCGATGGTGAAAGACTGCTGGAAAAGTTTGTTGAGCCGGCGGCGGGTGACTCCGCTTGACTGGGCGAGGGCGTAGGACTTTTTAACCTGGCCGAAGATTTCGGTTTCGCCGAGAACCATGGAATCGAGGCCGCTGGCGACTTCAAAGAGATGGTGCGCGGCAGCCTCGGCATGATGGCTGTAAAATTCGACCTGGTCTTCCTGAATATTGAAATGCTTTGCCAGATATTTGACTACGCTATCTGAGGCTTTTTGAGTGTTTTCGGATGCGCCGTAAATTTCGACACGGTTACAGGTCGAAAGAACGACGGCTTCGTCGACCAATGCGATCTCACAGATTTCCCGCAAATTTTCCGGAAGAGTATTCTCGGAAAATGCAAGACGCTCCCGGATTTCCACCGGGGCGGTTTTGTGATTGACTCCTAGACAGAAAATTGACACGGGTCCCTGAATTTAAATGAGCAGGAGAGTAACGACGGCGAAAGAAAACGCAACTATCGCGCATCTTGCGAGAGCGCGGGGTGCCTGACGGCGAAAGAGTTGGTAGGTCAGGATTGCCCCATAGAGAAGCCAGACGCCACCGGAAGCTGCCATATGAAGAGAGGACGGGGTCTTTTCCATAAAAAAAGCGGAGACAACTCCAATAGTCATCAGCAACTGGCCGATGATCAGTAGCCGGATCAAAGCATCTGCCAGGTATTTCACCGGAGGAAGTCTTCGGGAAAGGCGTCCGGGATGTCGACTCTTCAATTGGCGGTTCTGTAGTAAATACATGATGCTGGCAATCGCTGCGAGAGCGAAGGCTCCATAGGCGAGAAGCGACATCGACGCGTGCATTTCCAACCAGGGATCGAGGGTCTCTGCAGGGCGGGCGCCGGGGTCATTGGTCGCCAGAAAAGTGAGAGCGATGGCCTGAAAGAATAAAACGATCGGCCCGGTGAAGACTCCCAGGAGTGACAGCCGGAATGCCCGTCCCAGGACGAAATACATGATGACGATACTCCAACTGATAAAGACGAGAATCTCAGATCCACTTGTGATGGGGCAGCGGCCGTGGAGCTCGCTGCGTTTCCAGAGAAAGAGGCACTGGAAAACGAAACCGATGGCAATGAAAGCCATGTTCAATCCAGCCGTCCTGCGTCCAGCGCGATACAGAGCCACAGATACGCAGAATCCGATCAGGAAACACGCTGTGGAAATGATTAGAAAGATGAGGCCCATGCCGTAATAACACCAATGACTGGCGCGGTCGGGAACGTACTCGCGCCAATGGCGAATGCAAGAGGGCTGTAGCCGTGATATACCGGACTAATATTGGCCGCCCCCCCCGGGGGTCAGTGCTTCGATTCCTCTTTCAGTAGTTGAGGGAACTTGGCCTGAAATTTCTTAAGGCGAGGGATGGAGACACCCATAATATAGCCATCGTCCGGATGGAGTTTCTCGTAGTCCTGATGGTAGTCCTCACCGACCCAGAATTTCTTAAATTCCATCACTTCGGCGGCGACTTCGTCTCCTTTCGGGAGCGTCTTCTGAAGGGCTGTAATTTTCTCTTCGATAATCTTTTTCTGATCGTCGTTCTTATAGAAAATTATGGAACGATACTGAGACCCGTAGTCGGGGCCCTGGCCATTTACTTGAGCTACGTTTTGAGAGCCGAAATACACATCAACGAGAGTGGCGAAGCTGACGACTTCAGGGTTATAAATAATTTCCACAGCTTCAGCATGCCCGGTGCGGCCAGTGTTGCTGGATTCGTAGGTCGGATTTTCAGTGTGACCTCCGCTATAGCCTGAAATGGATTCTTTCACTCCTTTGACGCTTTCGTAGACGGCTTCGACACACCAGAAGCAGCCACTGGCGAAATAAGCTTTTTCGAGTTTTACTTCCTTTTTGGCCTCAGGTTGAGTCTCTTTCTTTGTCTCTTCCGCTTTCTTTGCCGGCGCCTTGTCGTTATCGGACTGGCAAGCCGTTGGAAAGGCAAAAAGCAAAAGTGCAGCTGCGGTCAGTTGGATTTGTCGTTTCATCATGATGGAATCTATCAAGGGGTGAAATCTTTCACGCTTTCCCGATTTTTCAAAACATTCTCTGGACGCTAACGAGTTGGAAAATGATGGCATCGGCTTCATCACATTTGTCCAGATCGATTTCAAATACCGCGCTCCAGTCGTTTAAGTCATCGGAATCGATCAGGACCTGTTCGACTTTCCATGCCCGACGATCCTGGAGTTCTTCCGTGTGACAGTGTTTTGCGTTCCGTGCTTCCGGATCGAGACGGATCACCCCGTGGGTTTCGCGATACTCTGCTAGAACTCCATTCAGTTTCACAATGGTCCAATCGCCAGAAACTCCTGCGAGGGCAGCTTCTGCATGTCCCGAGGAGAATTCTTTCACAAAATCAAAAATCTGCTTTCGCATCTTTCGGATAAATTCGGGTTTGTTCCGGGTGATCGGGATTTTCTTTGTCTCTTTTGGCTCCGAAGTTTCTTCACTAACGAAATCAGGATTCCGCAATTTCTCCCATTCATCGAGCAGGCTGGAGTCCACTCCGCGCAGCATTTCTTCGAAAAAGGATTCCGCTTCCTTGATTTCCTCCGTCTTCATGGCGGGAGGAACCGTTTGCACGAGGACCTTGTAGGTCTCGGACAAATGACGGAGCAGCACCGCTTCACTGCGTTCGAGACCGTAAGTTTTTACGTAATCTTCAAATGACTGCCAGTTCTCGAACATTTCCCTGGCGATGGATTTCGGCCTGATACCCGCTTCTTTTGCCCAGGGATTTCCAGCCAGGAATTCGTTGTAGGTGTTGTAAATAAAATCTTTGCCCGGCTTGGGGTGTTCAACCGCTTCGAGGATTTCGATCCGCTCATCGTATTCGATCCCGCGGCTTTTCATCTCGTTCATTAATGCCGATTTGACCTTGTCCACCTGACGACGGATCACCGCGGTGGGATCTTCGAGGATCGCTTCGACCAGTGAGATCACGTTGAGGGTGTGTTCGGGATCTTCGGCATCGAGCTGAGGGATCGCTTCCAGCAAATACAATCCGAGAGCCTGATTGAGGGAGAAATCATCCTGAAGGTCGATGTTCAGAGCGACCTTGGCGGGGCCGTTTCGCTTCTCTTTTGGAATGATATCGAGCACCCCGCCTTCCACGAGACCGCGGAACAGGGAAAAAGCCCGTTGGCGAAGTGCTTTTTTCTTCGAATCGGTTTCGTGGCATTCGTTGATGATCCTCCGCAGTTCGGCGCAGCCATCTTCATCCCGCCGACTGAGAATATGGAGCAGGGTTCCGTGCCGGAGAAGAAACGCAGAGCTCAACTTTTCCGGAGCCGAGTCGATCAATTTTTGAAAGGTATTCTCATCCCAGTTCACGAAGCCTTTTTCCGGTGGTTTCTTTTTGACCGCTTTGCTTTTCTTCCCTTTGTCGGCTGCTTTTTGTTCAGCCTTGATGTTGGAAATGACGTGATCCGGTGCCTGAGCGACGACGTAGCCGATCGTATCAAATCCTCGTCGACCGGCGCGTCCCGCGATCTGCTTGAAGTCGCGAACTGCGAGGGTTTTGGTGCTCTGTCCACCGTATTTGAAAAGCTGGGTGAAAAGAACGGTTCGTATGGGGACATTGACTCCGACCCCGAGAGTGTCTGTTCCGCAGATAACTTTGAGTAAACCACGTTGCGCCAGCTTTTCGACGAGCACCCGATACTTGGGCAGCAGTCCGGCGTGGTGAATTCCCAGTCCGTGACGAAGCAATTTTTTGATTTCTTTTCCGTAAGGACTGCGGAAGTCGGCGTCGGTGAGGGCTTCTGAGATTTCCGCCTTCTCCTCCTTGGAGCAAAAATTTCGGCTCATCAGACTCTGGGCAGAGCGGGCACAGGAGAGCTGGGTGAAATGAACGAGATAGATCGGCGCACGATCGGCTTGAACGAGTTCCTCAACCTGTTCTTCGAGGAGAGTGGTGCTGTAGGAAAATTCGAGTGGCACGGGGCGGTCTTCGGACCGAACAAGGCTGGTCGGTTTGCCCGTCAGTTCGGTGAGTCCCTTTTCAAAAAAAGAGGTATCCCCGAGGGTGGCAGACATCAGGAGGAATTGCGACTGTGGCAATGTCAGGAGAGGGATCTGCCAGGAGACGCCGCGTTCGTGATCTGAGTAGTAATGGAACTCGTCCATGATGACATCGTCGACGTCTGAGACGGACCCTTCGCGCAGTGCCTGATTCGCGAGAATTTCCGCAGTGCAGCAGATCACGGGAGCGGAGGCATTGACGGTTGCGTCGCCGGTGATCATTCCGACATTTTCGGGCCCGAAGGTTTTGCAGAGAGAAAGGAATTTTTCGTTGGCGAGAGCTTTTACAGGAACGGTGTAAAAAGAACGCCGTCCCTGACAAACGGCACGGAATTGCATCGCCATTGCGACGAGCGATTTTCCGGATCCGGTGGGAGTATTGAGAATGACATTGTTCCCGGCAAAGAGTTCGAGAATGGCTTCCTCCTGATGATCATAGGGCTCGATGCCGCTCTCGACGAGGTAGCCAAGAAATGCGTCGAGAATGTCGTCGCTGGATTCGCGGTCGGCGGGGATGGTGAGGGAGGGCGAAGGCATGAAGTAAGTGTCGCCATCCTAGCGCAGGTGGGAGTGGAGTGAAAGCGATCACGTGGTATGTCAGTATTTCAACTTGCGCTCGACCTTGGAAATGAGTCAGAGTTCAGTGTGAAAAAGTTTCTACTCTCTCTCATTTTCCTCGTTTCTACGGCTTCCGCCGCCGACAAACCAAATCTCCTCTTCATCTTCCTCGATGATTTTGGATGGAAGGATACTTCCTACATGGGATCGGATTTTTATGAGACCCCGAATCTCGACAAGTTGGCCTCAGAGGGGATGATTTTCACGAATGCATATTCTGCGGCGGCAAATTGCGCTCCGGCCCGAGCTTGTCTCATGACCGGGCAATACACGCCGCGTCACAAAATTTTTAATGTGGGAACGGGGCCGAGAGGAAAAGCGGCTCACCGCAAATTATTGCACATTCCGGGAACCGATACCCTGAAGCCCGATACTCCGACCTGGGCGAAGTCATTGCAGAGCGCGGGCTATCGCACGGCGAGCATGGGAAAATGGCATGTCAGCAAAGATCCGCTGGAATTCGGATTCGATGTCAATGTGGGGGGCACTCATTCCGGTGGGCCACCGAAGGGCTATTATCCTCCGCATCCGAAAGTTCCGGGACTTCCTGATGTATCCGAAGATGAATACCTGACCAATACGATCAGTAGTGAGGCCGATAAATTTATCCGCAAAAACGAAGACAGGCCCTGGGCTCTCTATTTGACCCATTTCGCTGTCCACACGCCATTGATCGCCAATAAGAATTTGCTCGCAAAGTACGAAGGCAAAACTGCCGGGGAACTCCACAATCACGTGGCGATGGCGACAATGATTCAGTCAGTCGATGATGGTGTTGGCAAGTTGATCGCGACCCTGAAGGAAACCGGTCAGACGGAAAATACTGCAGTCGTCTTTTTCTCGGATAATGGAGGCTACGGTCCGGCGACTGATATGGCGCCTCTCAAGGGATACAAAGGGACCTATTATGAAGGCGGTATTCGTGTTCCGTTTTTTGTGAAATGGCCGGGTAGAGTGCAAGCGGGAACAACCAAGGACACTCCCGTCATCGGCGTGGATATGTTCCCGACTTTTTGTGAAATGCTGGGAGCGGAATTGCCTGCGGATCACGAGTTGGATGGCAGAAGTCTCGTTCCGCTTTTCACTGGAGCTGATGAAACTTCGTTTGTAGATCGGCCGATCTACTGGCATTTCCCGGCATATCTCCAAAGTTATGGTGGAAAGAAAGTGAGTGGCGAACAGCGGGACTACCTGTTTCGGTCACGGCCCTGTGGAATTGTCCGGCAAGGGAAATGGAAGCTGCACCAGTATTTCGAAGACGGCGATCTGGAGCTATATGACCTGGATGCGGACATCAGCGAGTCGAAGAATTTAGCAGAGTCCGATCCGGAAAAGACAAAAGAATTGCTAGGTCTAATGACGGAGTGGAGGAGGAAAGTAAACGCTCCTGTTCCGACAGAGAAAAATCCAAAATACGACTCGAAGGTCGAAGCGAAGGATCAGGCAAGGATATCCGCTAAATAGAAGGATGGCGGATTACTGAATTTTGTTTCGCCACTTGTAGGTTTCGATCGCGGTCTCAAGAACTCTGATTTCTTTCGTGACGGTCTGATACTGGATCGTCCTGTTTTTTACGAGGATATCATTAAGAGTTCCTGAACTAATCTGTAATTGGAGGATTGCCGCTTTCTTTTTCAGTTCTTCGATTTCTGCTTTCCGGCGCTCTACATAGGGGACGTCTTTGACCAGTTGCTCAGCGACTTCCGGCGGAGTCCGGGTCCTGATCTTGGAAAGGAATTGGATGTCTTCCGGAGAAAGATTGGAAAAAGGAATGTCAGAACGATGCTTTGTTCCCTCAACCACCACAGTGACCCCTGAGCTGCTTTTGCCGACAATTTGAGCAGTGATTTTTCGCCCATTGGCGTCAGTTAGTTCTCTCTTGAATGGCACTTCCAGTCGCGGGGGATCCTTTTTTCTGACACGATAAAAATAGATCCTGTCTGCAAGGGAGAGTTTGCTGAAAGCAATATCTGTTCTTTCAGCTGTATTTTCATACACCACCGTAATTCCGGATTTACTCTTTCCGATCACTTCAACATCAGAAGATCTTCCCTTATTGTCGGAAATCTCCCGGTAAAAAGGGGTATCAATCGGGATGAATTTCCAGCAGGCAAATACGGCAATTGCAATTACCGCCAAAATTAAGACAAATCTACCCATCGGAATTTCTGATTTAAATACTCAAGCCTATTTGAATCAGTGTATGGGGGTGTTGTCAAGCTGAAGGGATCTCTTGTTTTCGAAATGCTCTTCACAATATCAGGCCATTGGCCGACCGATTCTTCGCCACAAAGGATCGAGCCTTCGCGTTACGAGTCGGTAGGCTTCTTCGCTCCTGCCTTGTTCTTCTGCGGAGCTGAGGAAACTTTCAGCGGCGTAAATCATGCCGAGTTCTTTGTCATTCATTTCCACAATGTCGATATGAGTTGAGACAATTTCTTTGCTGAACCCAAACCCGGAAAACAGATCAGGATTAAAGATTTCCGAAGAATGAGAAAATGCAGTGATTTTGTCTTTCCCGCCGGATGTCAGGCATTGTTGAAGCAAGGTATTCCAGAAATATACATTCCGGGGAGCCTCGAATCCGATGAGGACCGGTGTCTCGCGAATTTTCCATCGCAGGCAAACGGTTCGGCTGCTCGCAATATTTTCCTCTTCCTGACTTAGGGCGGGATGGTGCTTCCCGACTTTTGAAACAAATTTTTCGAGGCGTTCCAGATCCAATTTCAGAACTTCACTGTTGTTGGGAAATTCTGCTTCGATTCTTCGCAATTCACCTTCCAGGTCAGATCCGATCGCGGGCGGACGGGAGTGTCCATTGCCCGGTTTAGTTGCAGGGGCTGGCGCTTTCTGCGCAGGCACTTGGGAGTTTCCGGCCGGAGTACCGGGCACCGTTGGCTTCACGGTGAGAGGTCCTGCTGAAAACGCATTCATTTGTGGTTTAGGCCGGGGAGTATGAGGCTGCGCCGGTGCGGAAGCTTCGCTGGTGACGCTGTTTCCGCTGCCTCTGATATCGTCGATGATTGAGCTGATCTCAGGTGCTTCCTGAGGAGCGGGAGTTGTGGGCCGGTCCGGATAAGCCGCGGCATGACCGGAATAAACAGGGTTTCCGCTGAAAGGGTTTTTCGGGAGTGGCGGGGGAGTGATTGTTGATGGTCGTTGTATCGTCTCCGCCGGGGCAGGCTCTGGCACAGGAGGAGTCTCCGGCGGCTCTGGAGTTGGAATCGAAACTGGAGGGGCTGTCGATGCTTGCGTCGGAGGCTGAAAACCTGAAGTCGGTACGATGGTCGATTGTGAATCGTAATATTCTGTACTCGAGCGCTCCCATAGTTTGCGGGCGCGCCGAATCAAATTGCGAGGATACAGGCCTTCTTCCTCATTTCGCTTGGAAAGGTCTTCGTTGAGCACTTCGAAAAACTCCTCCGACTTTGTCCGGCTGACACCAATGCCCTCCAGTCGATTCAGGATTAAAGATTTTGCGGAGTCTTTACCAAGTGGTGAGAGCCGGGCCGGTTCCCCGGTCAATCGATCAAGCCACGCAGAGGGCAGCCTCTTTTCAAAAACTGATTCCCAAAGATCTTCATTAATACAAAGCAGTGTCAGGCATTTCGTTACCTCTGTCCGGATCGAGGTCAAAATGTCGGCGATTGCCATCCCCGCAGTTTCGGAGCCGTAGAATCCGTCGAGGTGATCCACGATGAAGGTGATCGGGCGGCACTCCGACGTGATTTGGAGAAATTGAAGGATTCTCTGACGTGCCTCACCATTGCTGAGACCGCGAAGCGGTTCGAGAGCGTCGTCATAGCCATGAGCCACATCGACAAAGACGCCGGTCCAGAAACTGACTTCTGCGCGTCCCAAACCCCAGCGTTCCTTCATCGGGGTAGAGGCCGTGCGAGAAAGGTCACCAGCCCGTTTGTCCACCCAGTTGAGAATTTTGGACTTCGAGTTTTTTGAGAAAATGTCGCGGTACTCGACACGAAGCGAGGTTTCAGATTCCGGGCAGTCTTTTTCCGAAAGACTTCCGCTGATCATGGCAGCTCTGACAAGACTGGCGAGGAAGAAACGGCTCGTCTCATCCATCAATGAACACTCATGGCTCTGTGGGCAGGGCGTATCCGTGTATTGTCGTAGAACGGAAGCTAAGACCATTTGCCAGGAAATACTGCGCGATGGATCAAAGGGGAGATTTACCGCCGCAATAATGCTTTCGGTTGTGGTGCGAAGTCGCCCGACCAGATGGCTCTTTCCAAAACCCGCTCTTGGCGAGGAAATCAGCATACAGCGTCCCATGCTGCCCCATTGATGTCGGTCATCGCCTTCTCGAATCAGGCTTTCGAGAACACTCACGCATTGAGACATCACCCGCTGATGAACTTCGGGTGCGCCCGGGTTATTTCTGTTTTGCTGAACAAAAACGTCATCAATGAAAGGATTGGGAATCTTTCTTGAAAGGGTGGCTGGTTCGGTAAAGTCACGCATGGGCAGGCAGATTGGAGTTCGATCTGAATTATTAGATACAAACCGCAAAAATGCAAACTTTTTATAATAATGAGAATTATTTTCTCATTTTAGAGAGCTTTTTGCCCAACTTCTGCCACTTTTTCCTCATTTCAGGATGCATCGCTGATAGAATAGAGACGGCTGAAACGCAATTTTGTGTATAATTCTTCTTGTGGAAAGCGATCATTTTGTTAAGAAACGCGATCTGTTTCGCGGCTTTTAACCTATCTACCGGGGAGCATTCTTAAAAAATCGTATAATTTATGAGTAACGAAAAACCATCTAAACTACTTTTTTGGGGCTGCTTTATTGCCCTGATTACGACCGCGTTTGGTTTCATCACGAGGATGTTCCTCCTTGATGACCCGGCCATTACCCAGGGTCTACTCGGCCTTGATGATGCTGAAGTTGGAATCTTTAAAGGGATTCAAATCTGGCCATTTGCCGTCAGTATTATCCTATTCAGCCTTATCATCGATAAGGTTGGCTATAAGTTCTCAATGATATTTGCTGGCGTCAGCCAGATCATCTGGGCGGTGATGGGAATCTACGGATTGAATGTTGCCAGTGAGAATCCTGAATTGGCGAAGTCCTTGATTTTCTGGGGCGGCCTGATTCTTGCTCTGGGTAACGGAACCGTTGAAGCGTTCATTAACCCCGTCGTTGCTACTCTTTACGATAAGGAAAAGACCAAGTGGTTGAATATTCTCCATGCAGGATGGCCGGGTGGACTCGTTATCGCGGGTGTCCTTGTTATTTTAATGGGTGGTGCCAGCTGGCAGATGAAGCTTGGTCTCATCGTTATTCCAGCAGTCATCTATATTGTGATGTTGATCGGTCAGAAATTTCCGGTTCAGGAGCGTGTTGCCTCCGGTGTCACTTACCGTGAAATGCTCAGTGAGTTCGGTTTCCTCGGTGCGTCTGTTGTATCGTTTCTCGTCGTGTTGCAACTCGACCAATTCTTTCCAGGTCACATGACCAAATGGATCATCCTTGGAGTCGTGATGGCTCTGGCGATGGGGATTTACACAAGAAGTTTGGGACGGCCTTTGATGTTTATTTTGATTCTGATCATGGCGCCTCTTGCCACGACCGAGATCGGAACTGATGGCTGGATCGCAGGGATCATGGAGAGTGTTGTCACCTTCCACGGTGGTTGGATTCTCGTTTATACTTCAGTGATCATGATGGTTCTTCGTTTCTTTGCAGGTCCGATCGTTCACAAGCTTTCACCACTTGGCCTTTTGATTGCCAGTGCTGTGTTGGCAATCGCAGGTCTCCTTGCCCTTTCCGGTGCTAATGGTGTGGCGTTGATCTTCGGAGCGGCAACGCTTTACGCTCTCGGTAAAACTTTCTTCTGGCCAACTATGCTGGGTATCGTTTCTGAGCAGACACCAAAAGGTGGAGCTCTTACTCTCAACTCCGTTTCCGGAATTGGTATGCTTGCCGTTGGTGTTCTTGGATTCCCTTACATCGGTGCTCTTCAGGAACAAAAGGTTGTTCAGGAAGTCGCCAAAGTTGAAGCGGTAGCCAAAGTCGACGGTTTTGTGAAAGATGGCAAAATCAGCGATGAATACCTCGACCAGAACGAAATCTATTACGGAACGATCAAGTATCCGACCTTGAAGACCGACAAAGTCGACGAATTGGTTAAAGCAGCACCTGCAGACCAGCAAGCTGGAATGACAGCGGCGATTGAGAAAGCGAAAGAAGGAAGTGCTCAAAAAGCGCTCGCCAACATGGCGGTCTTTCCGGCGATCATGCTTCTGGCATTTATCGGACTTTTCGTCTACTTCCGATCAAAAGGTGGCTACAAGCCGGTCGATCTCTCCGTCGGTGGCGGTGAGCATTGATCCAATCCTTTGAGATTAGATTAAATCTTTGAAAAGGGCGGTTGCTTCGGCAGCTGCCCTTTTTATTTTATTCGAGCGAACATTACAAAGACGCGACCTATGAAAGTTTATACCTACGCCAAATGCAGCACCTGCCGCAAGGCCACGAAGTGGCTCGAAGAAAAGGGGATCGAATTTAAAGAGATTCCGATCCGTGAGACGCCTCCTACGAAAGCGGAACTGAAAAAAATGCTGGCTGCCTATGAAGGGGAGATTCGTCGATTGTTCAACACCTCGGGAATGGACTACCGCTCCCTGGGCTTGAAAGACAAGCTTCCTCAGATGGCTGACAAAGAAGCGATCGATCTTCTCAACGGAAATGGAAATCTCGTGAAGCGTCCATTTCTGCTGACCGGAGATTCCGGGCTTGTGGGATTTAAAGAGGAGGAATGGAAGGCAATGTTGGAGGAGTCTTGAACTTCGAAGGTGAAGCTCTGAACGTTCAAATCATGTATTTGGACGTTTCACCTTAAAAGTTCGAACTTGAATGTTCATATCGCTTCGCCCTTGTCCGTCCAACAAATATGATGGATGGTAATCGTATGAGAATGTGGTGGATAGCAATTGTCGCGGGTGGATTATTTTCTCTGGGAGTGATTCCCGTTTCGGCACAACAAACGATCAAAAAAGAAATCGATATCGGTTTCGCCAACATCGATTCTGTCCGCACGGTTTTGAAACAAGTCCTGTCTCCGCAGGGTAAATTTGTAATGCTGCCGGGGAAGGGGAGCATCATGCTGATCGACACCCCGCAGAATATCATGGACGCAGAACTTGCGCTCGCCAGTGCTGATCTCCCGGACCCGGATGTTGCCCTGGATTTTCAATTCAAAACCGGACTTCCAACGCGCAAGACCAGCATCACTGTGGCTCAGGAAGTTCCTTTTCCGACGGCGTATCAGGCTCCTACAATTCTCGTCGGTCCGAACGGGCCCTATGCGGTGATTCCTGCGACACCGACTTCATTTCGCACCCGGAATATTGGTGTCACCAGTGAAACCAGCAGCACTTTGAATCCGGATGGATCGATCACCATGGATATCAACACGGAGCATACTGAGTTCGAAGGATTCATCAACTATGGCTCATCGATTGTTCCAGCGGGGAATCTTGGAAATGTTCCGGTGATCAATGGCGTCGCCAATCCGCAGTTCTTCAATCCTTTCATCAATAGCGGAGATATCCTTATGCCGATCATTGGGACGACACGAATTTCGACTTCGATCATCATTCGTCCGCGTGTCAGCAAAGGAGTCGTATCGCTCGACATGATGCCCCGACTCACGGTTGAGACGAATGAACCGGGTGCCGACGATCTGGTGGTGAACCTTAAGGATTATCGGACAACGGTGGATATCCGGAACAATCAGGTCGGTCGGGTTCGCGGATTCATGGGGGCGAGTGAAGAGTTCAACCGTCAGTTTTTAGGAGCGAAAGATCCTGCAAAAGGGGAAACGGCGATTGTCATCAAAGCAGAGCTGAGAGAGCCGGCGCCTGAAACGGTTCCAGTGCCTCCTGTTTCGACTGCGGAGGAATAATCGTAATCTCTTCGCGGAAAGAGGACGCTGCCTATCCGCCGAAGCCACGTGCATTTCAGAAAGCCGTGGTGGTCATCTTTCAGTGAAAGAATGACTACTCTTTTGCTTCCCGTTTTTCAGGGAGTATCGCACAGGCGCCTTTGCACCCGAAAATTTTACTGAAAAACAGCCGGTTCCTGGAAATGAAGGCGTAAACGATTTCGGCGATAAAAATCACCCCGGGAATCCAGAGAAAAAGCCCCAGTGGAATCAGAAGAGGAATTCGCAGCCCTAGAAAACGAAAGGCACGCGCACCGCGATAGATTTCTCCTTCGGGAGTAATGCAATGAATGGCTTCCAGCAAATCTTCCCTCGTGATATCCGGAGCGATTTCGGCAGCTTTCGGATCCTGAATCGGAACCAGAGACACAACTCCGAGCCAGTCCAGCCAACTGATCAGCCGCATCTGAAAAGTGCAGAGAGGGCAGTCACCGTCGTAGAGGAGGATATGTTTTTCTCGTTCCATTTTTTGTTTTCAGTCTTTTGCTTTCTGCTGATCCCGTCGTTCTTCGAGAAAAGCGCGGGCACCGTAGGGGTCTCCATCGACTCCGGAACTCGCATCGGAATCTTCCACTACTAAATCCCAACGGTCATTGCATCCGCGGCATCGATAGGCGACATAATCCCCGATCGACCATCCTTCTTCAGGAGGGTAGCTCATCAGATGGGCTGTTTCACCGCAATCAACGCAGATGATGGTTTTGGGAACTTCAATCACAACGCATGCAATCTGGCACAGATAAAATGGCAATCAATCAACAGCCCGTCATCATTCTCGTTGGCACACAGATGGGAGAAAACATCGGAATGTGCGCGCGGGCGATGTTGAATTGCGGTCTGGAGCGTCTCCGGCTGGTTTCCCCCCGGGATGGATGGCCAAATCCTGCTGCGATCGCGACTGCGGCAGATGCGGATATTGTTTTGGAAAACGCGGAGTGTTTTGACTCTGTTGCAGATGCTGTGGCTGATTGTCATCGGGTTTTCGCCACCACGGCAAGGGAACGGGCGCTGAATCTCCCGGTTTTGGGAGCCGATGGCGCTGCCGCGGAGATCAAAGGAGTGTCTGGAGAGAATCGACAGCCGGCGATTCTTTTTGGCCCGGAAGCCTCAGGTTTGGATGCCGCTTCACTGGAGTCGGTCGACACGCTGATCCATATCGATACGAATCCGGAGTTCAGTTCGCTCAATCTGGCGCAGGCGGTTTTGTTAATAGGCTGGGAGTTGAGAAAAACTTCTTCTGTCTCCCAAGCTGGAGAAAGCGAAAAGTCGGAGGGGGAGACCGCCGGGAAGAAGGATCTCGAATTTTTTTTGCAACGCCTGGAATCGACATTGGAAGAGAAAAAGTTCTTCCTGACGCCTGATTTGAAACCCACCACTGTCCGAAACCTTCGGGCCATGTTTCAGCGGATCGCTCCGTCGGACAAAGAGCTCAAGATGCTGCACGGGATGCTGACAGCCCTGGCGAAGACGGGCGATTAAACAGGCTCTGGCGTGTGAAACTCCGACCTCGCCGCTACAGGGTTCAATTGATGGGCCAACCCTCTTGAATCGATCAGCGGAAGTCGTCGATAAATTTGGCCACTTCCGGAAGAAGAACCGCTTCGGGATGGGAAGAGCAAACCATGCCATCGAGATACATGAGACTTTTCACCAGCGGAAAAGCGCCCTGTGGAAACTCCATTCCCATATTGATGGCTGTCTTCATCGTCGCCATCATGATTTCAGTCTGACTGATTTCGCCGACGGTGGACCCCGGAAAGTTCTCGTAAATTTTAAGGATTTTTTGCTCAAAGACGCCAAATCGTTTCGGGCTCAGTTCTCGAAGGGAAATGTCGTGGAGGGCTTTTGCTGCACCTGGAAAATTCCCTTCGGCGATCAGGCCGAGCATTTCCATGATCCCTTCGACCAGATTGCCCGGTGCTTCTTCGATGTTTGCGTTGTCGAGAAAGACAAAATTCCCGTCAGGTTTGAGAATGATATTTCCGGGATGCATGTCGCCATGGAAAACTCCGCGTCGGAAAACGTAGTATCCGTGAATTCGGAAAAGGAGAAGCAGCACCTCGTAAGGGCATTCGCCACGATCGATCAATTCGCTGAGCGTCGGGGAGTCGATAAATTTGGAAACGAGCACATTACGATTCGTGTATTCCTCATAGATAAACGGGAACTCGACATGCTTGAGAAACGGGCGGTGTTCCACATTTTCATCCCGGATCGTTCGCAGTTTCTCAATCCCCCTGGATTCATTCCGCAAATCCATCTCGGTCAGGGTCATGTTCCGAACGGCTTCGAGAGCGCTTTCGGGATCGGCTACTTTTCTGAGTCGCGGGTAGAAGAAGATGGCGATCTTCAACAGCTGTTGAAACGATCCGACATCTTTCAGAAAAGCTTCCTCGAAGTCTTCCCGGGTTACTTTTACGACGACTTCATCACCGTTTTTAAGGCGACCGCGATGCACTTGCCCCAGTGAGGCAACCGCCAGTGGCGTATCGTCCATATGCTCAAGATCATCCCGCAGGCTGTCTTTAGCGACTTCTTCGAATCGCTTTTTAAAATCTTCAGGGGAAGATGGGGTCACTTGCTGAAGGAGCGGCCTTAACGCTCGCGCTTTTTGCTCGCCGATGATGTCCGGACGCATGGCATACATCTGGGCGATTTTCACAAAGAGAAGGCCGCGCTTCTGAATCCAATGAATGTCCAGGCTTGAACCGGAATGAAGAAGCATCCGGAACAGATTTAAAAATTTAAAAATTCGCATCAACTCCGAGTCGCTTCTTCAGCTTTCAATGTAGGCAGTCGCCAGATCAATCCGTCCATATTCTATATCGTGTCGATCACAAATGAGGTTGGAACTGATGCGAGCTGATTCATAAATGGTAGGAAGTCCGGAACCGGGATGAGTTCCTCCACCGACGAGAAAACAATTCTCGAAACCCTGGTACTGATTGTGAGGTCTCATGTAGAGCATCTGGCCGAGATTATGGGAAAGGTTGAAAGTTGCCCCCATAAATACGCCGCGCTTTTCCCAATCGGAAGGCGTGAGAATCTTTTCCTCCACGATCCGATCGCTCAGATCTTTCATCGAAGTTTTCTCTTCAATTCTGGCGATGACCTTGTCGCGATAGTCCTGCTTCAAGGAGTCCCAGTCCTGATCGTGACGGTTGTTGATCATCGGGACGAGAACGTAGAGCGCGGAATGACCTTCAGGAGCGGTCTCTGGATCCAGCAGTGAGGAATTGCGAACATAGATCGACATATCATCGGATATGCGCTCCTCACTTTGGATGTCTTCGACGTTCTGCCGGTAATCATCGGCAAAAATCACATGGTGATGCGGTTCTTCGCGATAAATGGTGTCGATTCCCAGATAAAGCATAAAAGTGGAGCAGGAGAATTCCTTCTTTCTCATTTTCGGGAGGGGAGTTCCCCGGCCATTGAGAAGTGAAGTCATGGCTTGTCCGAAATCTGCATTCACGATGACATCATCTGCTTTGATCGTCTCTCCGGACTTCAAGCGGACTCCCGTCATGTTTTTCCCTTCAACGAGAATCTCGGAGACTTCGCTGTCGGTTCGGATTTTGCCTCCTTCTTCGATCACCACTTTGGCCATAGCCTCAGGAATCTTGTTTAATCCTCCTCTAGTGTGAAAGACCCCGAATTTATATTCGGTGTAGGCGAGGATGGTAAACAATGCGGGACATTTCCAGGGGGACATCCCGAGGTACTTAGCTTGAAAGGTGAAAGCCAGTCTTAGTTTTTCGTCGTCGAAATATTTTTCCAGAGCATTGATAACTGATTTGCCGGTCAGAATATGTTTGAGGGTTCTCAGTAGCTCAGAGCTGAGGTAGGAGCCGATGGTCTGAAAGGGTCTTTGCAAGACGGGGTAAACCACACGAAATTTTTCCGACTGATCTTTCATGAACCGGCGGAACCCCTCGACACTCCCGGGAAAGACATCTTCCAGTTCGGCTTCCATCTTTTCCTGATCGGAATACGTCTGTAAGCTCCTGTCGTTCCAAGTCAAACGGGTCATCGGATCAAGCTGCACGAAATCCAGATAATCTTCTGAATCTCTTCCCGCCTCCTGAAACACTTCATCCAGAACGAACTTCTGGTGGAGAAAAGTAGGGCCGGTATCAAAGGAGTATTCGCCGAGTTTGAGCTCGCGACTGCGGCCGCCGACAACGTCTTCCTTTTCCACGACGGTGACCTGGAACCCCCGATGGGCCAGGATCATGGCGGAGGCCAGCCCGCCTGGGCCGGCACCAATAACAACAATATGGGGAGTGGCACTCTGACTCATGTGGTATCGAACGTTTGATTCGGCCAGAATATAAACACGCTAGAAGCTGCTCACGCTAGACAAAAGTAACTGGCCTTCGTCGCGGAGGGTTTCTTTAAGTGATCCGCGCAGTTTCTCAACTCCTCTTCTGATACGGGCTTTTACGGTCCCCAGTGGGCTGTGGATACGCTCCGCAATTTGTTTCTGAGTAAGCCCCTCGAAGTAGGCGAGTTCGATTACTTCGCGTTGTTCCGGGGAGAGAGAGACCACTGCAGTTTGTAAAACGCCTCTGGCGTCTGATCGATAAAGCTCTTCCCGCCCGCTGCTTCTTTTCTCAGGAGCTTCGGTTTCGAGTTTTTCCTCGAAACGATCATAGAGCGCGCACCGGCGTTGAACACTGCGAACCCGGTCGATCGCCCGGTTTCGTGAAGTTGTACAAATCCAAGTCACGAGGCTTCCCTTTCGTGCATGAAACGAGTCCGCCTTCTTCCAGACAGTCGCAAGGACTTCATTCACAACGTCTTCTGTGTCCTCGTAATGGTTCAAGACTTTGAAGACGGTCGAGAAGATTAAGGCGGAATAGTCCTTGGTGAACTTCTCAAATGCGACGTGATCCCTGTCTGCGACACGGCGCATCAGTTCAGATTCAGTCTGTCTTTTGATTTCTCTTTCAGAAGTGTTGTTCATGTTTTGTGCGGGTATTTGAATGTGAACTCACCATTTCACATAAACAAAAACTATACAAGTAGAAATAAATAAGTTTCTGTTTGGTTTTTGTACACGTAACCTCCTCAGTAATGAACCAATCCACTATGGAAGACTCTCAGGAGGAATACTTTGAAATCAGCGCCGTTGCACAACTGACGGGAATCTCTCCTCAGCTTCTTCGGATGTGGGAACGACGGTATCAGGTCGTTGAACCGGATCGCAGCGACTCGAAGCGCCGCCGATATACCAAGTTTGACGTCCAGAAGTTGACGAAGCTGAAGAACCTGGTCGACAACGGGCATGCGATTGGGAGCATTGCCTCTTTAACCCTGGAGCAAATCGAGGAACGTCATCACGAAGTCTTTGATCAGAAGTCCGAAAGTTCTGATATATCCATCGATCAGTTGGAAATAAGGATCGCTGTGGTGGGAGAAACTTTGGCGACTCTGTTGAGCGAAATCCATTCGGATGCGTCCGGCATCCGAACGATTGGCCACTTTGTCGACCTGGGAGAGATGAAGCAGCTCTTGAAAAAGGGAGCGGCAGATGTCCTGATGTTGGAAAAAGAAACGCTTTTTGACGACGATGTCGCTGAGCTTCGTGAATTGATGACCGGCTTGATGATTCCTCACATCCTGGTGGTCTATCAATTCGCGCAAAGTGATGCCGTGGCGCTCCTTAAATCTGAAGATATGTCAGCTTTAAAATTCCCCGTGGGGCGGGAGGAGCTTCAGTTTGCCTGCATCCAGTCTGCAAAATCGAAAAAAAGGAAGAACAACGGGGATGTTGTGTCCGGGGGAGCTGATCGGAATAAAGAAATCACTCGCCCCGTTTTGGGCGATATCCCTGAAAAACAGTTTTCGTATACAGAGCTAGTGAAAATTGGAAAAATGTCTTCGGTGGTAGGATGCGAGTGCCCGCAACATCTGGCGAGATTGATCTCAAGTCTTTCAGCATTCGAGAGTTACAGTCGAGGGTGTGAGGATAGAAATGATGACGATGCGAAATTGCACGCCTATCTTCATCAATCCACAGCGGATTGCCGGGCAAAAATGGAAAATGCACTGATCGAAGTTCTTCATCAGGAAAAAATAGAAGTCTGAATTCGTCGGGAATTGATTCAAATTCTGCCGAGGGATAAGGGTGGGAAAGGCGTTTACATTCGGGAACTTGCCGCTAGGTTTTCGCCCGACTCCCCATGTCCATTGAACTTACCAGAAACTTCTCGATTATCGCGCATATCGATCACGGAAAGACGACTCTTTCCGATCGACTGCTCGAAATGACACAGACGATCACTCAGCGTCAGAGACAGGATCAGCTTCTCGATTCCATGGATCTTGAGAGGGAGCGGGGAATTACGATCAAGTCGCATCCGGTGTCGATGAACTATCTGGCCAAGGATGGACAGAATTATCAGCTCAATCTTGCGGATACTCCCGGACACGTTGATTTTTCCTACGAAGTCAGCCGGAGTCTTGCTGCCTGTGAAGGAGCGCTTTTATTGATCGATGCGGCCCAGGGGGTTGAGGCTCAGACTGTCGCCAATATTCACCTGGCAAATGAAGCGAATCTCAAAGTGATTCCGGTCATCAATAAAATTGATTTGCCGAGCGCGGACATCCCCCGGGTAAGAAAGCAGCTCGAAGATATTCTCCAGATTCCTGCTGAAGAAGCGGTGGAGGCGAGCGCGAAGATGGGAATCGGGATCGAAGAAATTCTTGATGCCGTGGTGGCAAGAATTCCTCCGCCGGTTGAACCGGAAGATGAACGATTGCGCGCCCTCGTGTTTGACTCTGTTTTCGACGCGTATCGAGGTGTGGTCAGCTACGTGAGGATTGTCAGCGGTGAAGTGAAACGCGGCACCGGTATCAAAATGATCGCCACCGGGAAGACCTACGAGGTAAAAGAGGTCGGTGTTTTCACTCCGAAACAGCATGTTCGGGATACTCTGCTTCCGGGCGATATCGGCTATTTGATCGCCAATGTGAAATCCTCTCTCGATGTCAAGATTGGCGACACCATTACCGGATCGAAAATTTCGGCAGAGAAAGCGCTTCCCGGTTTTAAAGATATTCAGCCGATGGTTTTCAGCGGGATTTACCCGGTTTCGACGGACGACTTCGAGCAACTCAAGCTCGCTATGGGCAAGCTGCAAATTAACGATGCGGCATTCAGTTTTCAGGCGGAAAGTTCTGTTGCACTCGGCTTCGGATTCCGCTGCGGTTTTCTCGGACTCCTTCACATGGAGATTGTTCAGGAGCGGCTGCGCCGGGAATTCAACATGGACGTTATTTCCACCTATCCCGGAGTGGTTTACAAAGTGAAGAAAAACAACGGGGAGGTCGTGGAGATCGACAATCCGAGTTATCTTCCAGAGCCACAGGAAATCGAAGAGATTCAGGAGCCTACGGTGAAGGCCTACATCATGACGCCTAATGATTACATTGGCGACATGATGAAGCTCGTGGCTGAAAAACGCGGACAGCTGTTCAACACCGAAACCCTCGATGATACGCGCGTGTTGCTCACCGCGATTCTTCCACTCAATGAGATTCTGGTCGATTTTAACGACAAGCTCAAAAGCATGACCCGTGGCTACGGCAGCATGGATTACGAGCACGGGGACTACGTTGCCAACAATCTGGTGAAGATGGATTTGATGATTGCCGGTGAACCGGTCGACGCCTTTTCCGTGATTGTTCACCGGGACAAAGCAGAAGCCCGCGGTCGTCATCTCGCTGCGAAATTGAAGGAAGTGATTCCACAACAGTTATTCACCGTGGCAATTCAGGCCAACATCGGCGGGAAGATTATCGCGAGGGAAACGATTACCGCGATGCGGAAAAACGTGACCGCCAAGTGTTACGGCGGCGACATTACCCGGAAACGGAAACTTTTAGAGAAACAGAAAGAAGGAAAAAAGAGGATGAAGGCGATCGGGAAAGTGAACATCCCGCAGGACGCATTCATCAAGGTTCTCAAAAGCGGGGACTGATTGATTCTTCAGAACCTGAAAAATTCATCGATATGTTTGCATTGAAGAAAAACACCAAAGAGGCTGAGGACAAGCGTGCCAATCAGCCTCTCGGGAAAAAGGGCAAGAAACAAGGAAAGCTACTCGTCAAAGGGGTGAAGAAATTTCTTCGCTACAATGACGATCTCATTGCGGATGATGAGAGGGTGAAGATTCACGAAAAGCGGGACGAGTTTATTGATTCGCTCGACGACGAAACGCTCCTGAGAAAGGATGTCGAAGAGAAGGCGAAGAAACTCACGGACCAGTGTAAGAAATCCGTGAAGAGCTACCGGCCTTCGGCGATGAAGGAAAATATCGAGGTAATTTTCGTGGCCGTGGTCATCGCGATGGGAATACGCGCCTACTTTATTCAGCAGTTTAAAATTCCCACCGGTTCGATGCAGCCGACTTTGAATGGGATTGTTGCTCATGCAGATCCCAAACTGAACCCTGACGTGGATTATAAGACCGATCCCGATTACGAAGCTCCCAATATCGTGAAAAAAGGGTGGGACAAGTTCTGGTATGGCAGAAGCCACGTGGAGTGGATTGCAGAGGAGGATGACTTCCTCTTATTTGATAAATCACATTTTTACGATGCCAATCCCTTTCTCTTTTTCCCAAGGACTTATTTGATTACCCAGAGCGGAAAGAAATTCAGCGCACCCGGAACCTCATCCCGTGTAGCGAGTCTTTTCAATTTTTCTGAAGGGAATTTCATCCAACATTCCCGTGCCCGTGATATTGATAAACTGCGGGCTAAAGGAACCATCAAAGTGAGCACGGGTGATGTGATTGCCCGGGGATTCATTGATACGGGAGATCAGTTGGTGGTGGACAAATTTACCTATCACTGGCGCAATCCGAAACGCGGAGAAGTGTTTGTCTTTAATACCAAAGACATCGCTTATATTCAGAACAGTCTTGATGATCGCAGGCAGGGCTCACAACATTACATCAAGCGGCTTGTTGGGGTCCCCGGAGACACCGTCGAAGTGAAACCTCCTTTTCTTCACATCAATGGAGAAGAAGCGAAAGAGCCCGGTATGGTTCGAGTTGCATCCCAAGAGGGCTACTACACTGGGTATGTGAAGGATCGGACGAGCTATATTGAGCTTCCCGATAAAAAATACTGGGCGATGGGAGATAACAGTGCCAACAGCTCTGATTCGAGAACATGGGGGACCGTCCCCGAGAAGAATATCGTTGGGCGTGCCGCTTTTGTGTATTACCCCTTCGGGCATCACTTTGGGAAAATTCGGTAATTTCCTAAATAGGAATCTGATACAGTGAACGAAAATTCGCGGGAAATTGTCAGGCGCAGCGGGTCCAATCTGGCCTTCGCTCTTGCGGTGCTTCCACCTGAAAAGCGTCAGGATATGCGCGTCTTCTACGCTTTCTGCCGTGTCATTGACGACATCGCAGACGATCCCGGGCTTGGGGTGGAAGAGAGAGTTTCAGGCCTGGCCAGGTGGCGTGCTCTTTCCTCGGATAATGAGTTGAAGCCTGAGTCCGGCGTTGAACAGGAGTTCGTGGAAATGCGGAAACGCTATGATCTTGAGCCCGAAATGTTGCTCGATATCATTGAAGGCGTGGAGCGCGATCTGTATCCGCAACGATTTGAAACTGTCTCTTATACACATCTGACGCTGCCGACGAAGAGGATAGTGTAG
>CAJXQE010000059.1 GCA_913058215.1 uncultured Verrucomicrobiales bacterium | reverse complement strand
GCTGGCGCAGTAGTTTTTCAAAGCCAGCCGGAGCGGCCGGCCTACAGTGAGAAAAGTGTGCACGCAATGTAGGGCGAGCGCTCCGCTTGCCTTTGCCGTCTACCCGCATGGCGGGGGCAATTTCGTCGATGGTTTTCATGGTGCGCGCCAGGGAAGTGGCGAGCTGCTGGCGCAGTAGTTTTTCAAAGCCAGCCGGAGCGGCCGGCCTACAGTGAGAAAAAGTGGGTTCAGCCTTTGGTTTTTTCTACGAGCGCCACAGCCTGGATCACCATTGATTTGTCGACGGCTTTGCACATGTCGTAAATCGCCAAAGCTGCGATACTCACCGCAGTGAGAGCTTCCATTTCCACACCGGTTTTCGCATCGGTGCGGACGGTTGCTGAGATTTTGATGCCGTCAGATTCAGGGAGGAAATCGACTGCGACTTTTGTGAGGGGGAGCTGGTGGCAGAGTGGAATGAGATCCGCTGTTTTCTTGGCCGCTTGAATCCCGGCAATGCGAGCAACTGCGAGGACGTCGCCCTTCGGTATTTCCCCATCGCTGATGAGCGCGAGGGTTTCCGCTTGGAGGATGATTTTTCCGGCTGCGATGGCTTCGCGACGGACCACTGGCTTTTCAGAAACGTCGACCATGGCCGCACTTCCGTCTTCGCGAATGTGGGTGAGTTTAGATGAAACCGAATCAGACATGTCCGATTATCATGGAATGCAGAAGGGTGTGCAAGCGGGGATGTCGATGCTGGTCGAGTGAGAGGGTTCGCAATTGACGCCAGTGATCTAATTGTGTTTGCTTAAGGGATGCGAAATTTGCTCATTGCGGGCCTTATGGCCTTTTCCATTTTTTCCTCGAATCTTCTCGGGCAGACCGATTCAAAAAGCGGAATGCACTGCATTGAAACGGACGATGTGATCCTCTTGAAGCGCGGTAGCAAAACCATTCTGCAATACAATAAGAAGCCAACTGAGGAATCTTCCAAACACGAGCCTTACTATACAAGGTCGGGCTACATTCACCCTCTCTATTCACCTTCGGGTAAATTGATTACCGGCGACTATGCCGCGGATCATAAACACCAGCACGGCCTTTTCTTTGCGTGGACGAAGACGAACATCGAGGGGCGTCCTTTGGAATTCTGGAACCAAAAATTGAAGCTGGGAACAATTTCTTATTCAAGTACCGAAAAGATTATCGAAAAAGAGGGGGCTTGTGGATTTGAAGTGAAGCACCTTTTTATGGAGACGCCTGGGTCGGGGGAGGCGCAGCCGGTTTTGGAGGAAACCTGGTCCGTTGTCGCGGTGGATCGGGGGGAAGAGTTTTTTGAGTTCGTGATCGAGTCGGTGCAGACCTGTGTTTCAGAAAGTCCGATCACGGTGGAGAAATATCACTATGGTGGCATGGCGATTCGGGGGAATACCCAATGGCTGGCGAACGCGAAGGATGAAAAGCCGCCCGGATTTCTGGAGACCTCAGAGAATCATGATCGGATCGAAGGGAATCATACCCGTCCGAATTATGTGATGATGCATGGTCCGGTGGATGGCGATCATGCCGGAGTTCTCGTTGAGCAAGATAAAGAGAACTTTCGATATCCTCAGTGGGTGCGCTTGCATCCGACGAAACCCTATTTTGTGTTTGCGCCGATGGTTGAAGAACCGTTTCAAATTAAGCCGGGATCCCCGTATAAATCGCGATATCGATACGTCGTATTCGATGGAGAACCAAATGCCGCAATGACTGCGGAGATGTTGAACGCGAAATAATTACCAGGAAACTTGATGAGAAAACGATTTTTATTCAATGCGACCGTTCTGTTGAACCTCTGTTTCTATATGACAGTAGTTGCGGCAGAGGATAGTCCGGAAGGCGTAATCTTTTTTGGGAAAGACAATGCAGCGCTGCCATCTGGCGGTGAGGAAATTGAAGCGATTGCGAAGGTGATCAAAGCTTCCCCTGCGGAGGCGCGATTTGGAATCGAAGGGCATGCGTCTGACCTGGGCCCCGACTCGGTGAACATGACTTTTTCGGAACGTCGGGCCGAGTGGGTGAGGGATCAACTCGTCGAAAAATATGGCGTGAAGAAAGCCCGGCTGGAGGTCATCGCAAAAGGGGAGGGATCGCCGATGGAAAAAGTGGAGTCCGGCGATGCAGCGGACGAGAAGAGACGCAAGCGTTCGAAAAACCGTCGGGTTGAAGTGAAATGGTTTCAGGAGCCGAAGAAGTTGCTTGCTCTAAGTGAGCTTCCGTCACAGAAAACGAAAGGGAGGGGAGTTCCTGAAAAGGGCAAAAATATGAAGGGTGATAAAAAGACAGAACCGGGACGTTCACTGGTTGCAGCGGTAAATGAGACCGCTGTAAATTTGTTCAGAGAGGAGGCTAAGGTTTCTCCGAAGGACAATCTTCTGCTTTCCCCGCACAGCATTGGCCAGGCTTTGATGATGACCCGACTGGGCGCTGCAGGAGAAACGGCTAAAGAGATGAGTCAGGTTTTGAATCTGGCAGAAATGAGCGACGAAGCGCTGGTGGAGGAAGTCGAAGCTCTTCGATCTCTTCTCGAAGGGGCAAAGGGAGGCAAGGCGACCTTCAGTTCAGCAAACGGTCTGGCGCTTTTGGGCGACAAGGGTTCCGCTTTGCCGGAATATTCCAAACTTTTGACGGAAAAATTTGGTGCGGAGCTTTTGCCTAACGCGGATGTGATTTCCGTGAACGGTTGGGTATCCGATCAGACCAAAGGCAAAATTGAACAGATTGTCGAGGAGCTCGATCCGGAGAGTCGGCTTGTAATTTTGAATGCTCTCTATTTTAAAGCAGACTGGGAAGAGCAGTTTGATAAAGCTCTCACCGAACCGGGTAAATTTACCGGAGCCGATGGGAAAGAAGTGGAAGTTCCCATGATGAGTGACAAACGCAAAGTCCCTCTCGTGGTTCAAGATGATTACCGGGCAGTCGGCCTTCCCTACCAGGGCGGAAAATTCGTGTGGGTCGCTGTTTTGCCATCGGAAGAGAATGCAGAGAAATTTCTGGAGACCGGATTGTCGAGCAAAGAGTGGGCCGATCTGGTGAAGCAGGGTTCATCGCCGGGCCGTAGAGAAGTTCGCGTGAGCATGCCGAGAATGGAACTGGAGGCAAAGGTCAATCTGGGAGCGACGTTTCAAGCATTGGGAATGACGAACGCTTTCAGTCAAAAAGCCGACTTCAGTAAGATGAGCGAAGAGGAACTGATGATTTCGGAGATTCAACACAAGGTGAAATTGACCGTAAACGAATCTGGTAGCGAAGCCGCCGCAGCCACCGCGGTAGTGATGAAATCCCGGGGCCTTGCCATTCCCCCGAAACCTTTCGTTCTGGATCGCCCGTTTCTCTTCGCAATCGCCGAAGCGGAAACAGGGACTCTTATCGTCCTGGGCCGGGTTTCGAAGTTGTAGACCAGCCCCTTTTGAATCAAACGCCAGCCCCTGTCAGATCGTGCGGTAACTACCCGCCGATCGCGATCATCTTGCGACCCGGTTGGTAGTTTTCGCGGAACTCGTGTTGCTCCGGTTTTTTCGCGACGACGTCGAGGAAGAATTTAGCGACGTCATCATCAGTCAATTCCGGATTGCGGAGGACTTCGCGCATGTCGAATTCGAGATGGCTTCCGAGGCAGGGTCTCAGTTTGCCCTCGCAAGTGAGACGGAGCTTGTTGCAGGTCTCGCAGAAATGCAGATTGGTCATTGCCCCGATGAATCCAATAAGCTGATCGGAGTCCGGCATTTGGTAATAGCTCGCGGGGCCGTTGGTTTTGAAATCGGCGCGGGGAGTCAGTTTGCCAAACTTGAATTCGATGAGGCGTTTGGCTTCGGCGGTGGGTAGAAAATTCTCCTCCGTCAGGACGTGGGTGGAGCTCACCGGCATGAGCTCAATGAACCGCAAAAGCAGATCCCTTTCCCGGGCAAACTCGATCATCTCCCAGAGCTCGTGTTCGTTGCGATTCCGCATCAGAACGGCGTTGATCTTGATTTTCTCAAAACCAGCATCCCGGGCGGCATCGATTCCGGCGATGGCTTCTTTAAGCAGGTCCCGTCCTGTTGTTTCGGCGTAGACGCCTGCATTCAGGGTATCAAGTGAAACGTTGGCGGTGCGAACTCCGCGATCAACGAGAGCTTGTGCGTTGGTTTCATCTCCATTTCCTGAATTTCGGCCGAGTAAGGTTCCATTGGTGGATATGCCGATGTCCTTGATCCCTTCGATCTTCTGCAATTCTTCGAAGAACCAGAGAACATTTCTTCGGGTCAAAGGTTCGCCTCCAGTGACCCGGACTTTGGAAATTCCCATGCCGGCTCCGACCCGGACGACGCGGAGGATTTCCTCGTAACTCAGAACTTCGCTGCGTGGCAGCCATTCCTGTTCCTCATCGGGCATGCAGTACTGGCATCGCTCATTGCAGCGATCCGTGATCGAAACGCGCAGGTAGCTGATGTGATGGCCAAACAGATCTTCCATAATCCGACAGCTAGCGATTGCTCTCCCAGGCGATGACCCGCTTGTTAGAAAACTTAACGGAGCGGGAGAGTTGATTTACGTAATCAATCTCTGTTCCGAACGACCAGCCCGGGCCGCTGCAATATCCATAGCGGGGATGCACGCCAAAGTGTGAATAGAATGGAGAATGCCCGCCGCCGTAGCCATAGCTTACCGTATTTCGCTGGATGGCAACTGCGTCGAAGTAAGCCCAGCTTTCATGTCCTTTTCCGTTCTCGCTTCCGCGCCGAACAGCGTCGGGACGTCCCCAGGCGAGATACACTGCATCGCGCGACATCCCTTCCTTTATTTCGCCGTTCATGACGAGTTCGCGTTCACTGTCTTTCAGGTCGAGAAATAGACTGGGATTTCGGTCAATTCGTCGATCAAGGGCACTCCAGGTATTGCACGAAGAGAGCAGAGCCGTGGCAAGAAGCGCCGGAAGAAAGATGCAGAGGAAGGGTTTCATGATGGAATACGAAAAATTTTCGCGGCTACAGGGGAAATATCAAGCGTTTCCGCTTCCGATAGTTTAAGCTAGGTTGACTGATCATGGATGAAGTAAATTCAGATGATGTGCGGGCATTACTCTCGGTGGAGAATGTCAGCATGTTCAGGGGCAATTCAAAGCGACGCTGGTTCCGCTATGATGTGCCCGATGTGAAGCTTTTGGATGATGTGTCATTCAAGGTCGAACGCCACCGGTCGCTAGCAGTGGTAGGGGAGCAGTCCAGTGGGAAATTCCCCCTGACAATGGGGATTTTAAAACTCGCAAAGGTTGCCTCGGGTCGAATCGTCTTTGACAGCATCGATATCACCGCGCTGCCGGTGCGAAAATTTCGGCCGGTCCGAAAATGGATTCAGGTGGTGTTTCCGGACCGATTTGGTCAGTTCCGGGAAGGTTGCAATATTGACAACGCCTTGCGGGAAGCCGTTCAGACCTGGTGGCCGCGCGCTGGTAAAGAAGAGATTCACACCCGTATTGAAAGAGTGATGGTGTCGGTCGGGCTGAGGGAAGCTGTCAGATATCTGTTTCCGGTGGAAATGGATCCGGTGGAAAGGCAGTTGGCTGCGCTGGCCCGCTCTCTCATTGCTGAACCTGAAATGTTGATTTGCCACGATATTACTCACGGGATGGATGCTGTTGAACAGGCTGAGGTTTTGAATAAAATCAGTGACTTGCAGGAGGCAAAGCGACTCACCACGCTGATCGTGACGGATGACCTGACCGTGGCGCATCATATGAGTGATGATATCGCGATCTTGCATCGGGGGAAAATTCTCGAAACGGGAGTGACAAAGTCCGTCATCCGCCGCCCGGAACATGATTACACCAAGCGTTTGGTAAGTTGCGCAGTGTGATGTAGATTACGAGCGTTACGATATTTCTATGACTCCTCTCCTGCGTAAATTTTTCGGGATCAACTGGCTCCTGTTTGTGAACATGCTGGCCCTGTTGATTTTCGGCGTTTTTGCGATCTACAGTGCTTGCTGGATGCGGGATGATCCTGATCTTGTGTCAAAGTGGCGGGATCAGGTCTACTGGATCATCTTCGGTTTTATCTTTTTCTTCGCTGGAAGCCTCATCGACTACAAATGGGTGAAGTTTTTCGGGCTTCCGTTTTATGTGGTGAGTGTTGTCGCGCTGATTTTCACCACTTTTTGGGGAACGGAAATTAACGGCACTCGAGCATGGATCGATTTGGGGCCGGTATTGATTCAGCCCTCGCAGATCGCCATCGCCGGCGGTATTCTTGCTCTGGGGCTGATCCTCTGCACAATGCACAAGCTGCATCCCGTGTTGCGGAACCCTTTTGTTCGCCTCCTTGTGACGGGGATTGTCGCCGGAATTCCTTTTATCTTTGTCCTCATCCAGGGGGACTTTGGTTCCGCCATTGTTTGGGTTCCCGTTTATGGAGCCATGATCCTCATTGGAAATATCCCTTTCCGATACATGATCGTCATCGTTTTGACGGTCACGATGTTCCTTCCCTTCGCCTATTTCTTTGGTCTGAAAGAATACCAGAAAAAGCGGATTACCGTTCAGATCGATATGTTGCAGGGAAAAAAGGTCAACATTCTGGCCGAGGCATACAGCGCTTATAACAACCTGCTCGCGATTGGTAGCGGGGGATGGTCCGGGAAAGGATTCAAGAATCCCGACACGATTAACAATCAGGGATTTATCTCCCCGGACACGGCAATTAATGACTTTATTTTCGCCGTTCTTGCAGAGGAACACGGATTTCGAGGTTCCCTGATGATGCTGGGAGGCTTTGTGCTGCTGCTGCTTCAGTGTGTCTTTGTTGCTTTCTATAGCCGCGACATGATGGGAAGGCTGATCGTGGTGGGAGTTGTCGGTTTGATCTTTGCCCACGTGTATCAAAATGTCGGGATGAATCTTCTGATCATGCCAATCACGGGGATCCCTTTGCCCTTGATCAGTTACGGGGGAACATTTGTGATTATCGCCATGTTCCTGCTGGGAATGGTGCAAAGCGTCTGGGTTCATCGAATTGACCCTGAAGCTGAAAAGGTTCGGCCGGCGATGGAAATTGATCATCTTGACTGAGATGCAAGCGGATGGTTGCCAAGCCACTAATTTTCCCCTAGAATCGGTCTCAGCCTGTAGATGATTCAAGTTTCAAACCTCACCAAACGTTACGCCGGTCACACGGCGGTGGATTCGATCTCCTTTGAGGTTGGTAAAGGCGAAATTGTTGGCTTCCTCGGGCCCAACGGTGCGGGAAAGAGTACGACCTTGAAAATGCTGACCTGCTTTCTCTCAGCGACTGAGGGAACTGCCACGGTTGCCGGGTACGACATCTACGATAATTCAATCAACGTGCGGAAGCATGTGGGATACATGCCGGAAAATGTTCCCTTGTATCCGGACATGCGGGTGAAGGAGTATCTGACCTTCCGTTCACGCTTGAAGGGGCTTGGCTTTCGCGATACGAAAAAGGCAGTGAACGAGGCAATGGATATCTGCAGCCTTTCAGATGTGGATTCAAAGATCATCGGCACGCTTTCAAAAGGGTACAAGCAAAGGGTCGGTCTCGCAGATGCCTTGGTGAATAAGCCCGACCTTCTCATTCTCGATGAGCCAACCAACGGACTGGATCCGAATCAGATCCGGCAGTCACGGGAACTGATCAAGCGGCTGGGGGAGCGTCATACGATTTTGATTTCCACTCACATTTTGAGTGAAGTCGAAATGACCTGCGGCAGGGTGATTATTATCGATCGCGGTGTGCTTCGGGCATCGGATACTCCTGCGAATCTGGTTCGAAGATTGCAGGCCGCCGGCAATGTTAGCCTGGAGATAAAGGGCGATGCAGAAAAAGCCGAAGAGGCGATCAGAAAACTGCCGGGAGTTAAAGACGTCGTGAAAGAGTTTCAACGAAGCGAATGGGCGCGGCTTTCTATCTCAACAGACTCCAATGTGGATGTAAGAGAAGACGTTTTCGGCTTGGTATTGAAGAAAAAATGGAATATCCGGGAGTTGGTTCGGCACACCGCTTCTTTGGAAGATGCTTTTGTCGATCTAGTTCATCACCCCGAAGGGGAGTAAGGTTTGTAAGTTGTTGGTTAGCGGATTTATGCGGACGTTTTTTATTATTTTCCTAAAAGAAGTGAAATCCTTCTTTTTGTCTCCGCTTGCTTATGTCGTAATGGCACTCTTTTGCCTGCTCAACGGGTGGTTGTTCGTCACGATGGTCAATGCAATGCGTCTCAAGACGACGCCCACCAGCCTGATCTACAATCTTTTCAATTCCGGTTGGTTCTGGATGGGCTTCGTGATTCTTTTTCCGCTGATTACAATGCGGCTTTTTGCAGAGGAGAAAAAGATGGGAACCCTGGAGGGATTGCTGACGGCACCTGTGCGGACGTCTGAGCTGGTTCTGGCAAAATACTTTGCGGCCGTGGTGGTCTACATCGCGATTGTTTCCCCGGTGTTTTTCTTCTTCACGCTGTTCCAGAGTATCACAGGAGAGGAAGCGGCTTTTCACTCAGGGGCTTTTTGGGGAACCGCACTGGGAATCTTTCTCCTGGGCCTTTTTAACATTTCAATTGGGACATTGGCCTCTTCTTTAACTTCGAATCAGTTGATCGCCGCAATGGTCACCTTTGTGGGAGTCATGCTGCACTATTTCCTTGGCTTCATTTACAATTTCGGAACCGTTCCGGGATCGCAGTGGACAGATGCTTTGACCTATTTCTCCACAAGGGAGCATATGAATGCTTTAACCGAAGGACTGATCGACAGCCGGCCCATCGTTTATTATCTGAGTTTCAGCGTTGTGCTGCTGGCAATGACTCATCACATCCTGGAATCGAGAAAGTGGAGGGCTTAGTGCGCGGTATTTTTTATTGAGTGATGGCGGATAAAAAGAACAGCAAGGCGGGAGCTGGGAAAAAGAAAAAGGGGGGATCCGCCAATCAAACTGCGGCTCAAGACAGTTCCCGGGCACGAGTGCTTCGTCGCTGGCGGACAGCTGGGCATGTATTTCTGCAGGCGATCCTGATGTTCATTGTGTTCATGCAAGTGAACTATCTTAGTTGTCGTCGTCATCAGACAACGGATCTCACCCAGAATCGGAAGTTCACCTTATCGGAGACCTCGGAAGGTGCGATGAAGACTCTCGGGGTTGATGTGAAGATTGTGATGGCCTTTCTGGGTACCTCGGAGCTTTACTCGGATGTGAAAGGTCTGGTCTCTGAATACGATAGAATCGGCGGGGACGGAGTCGATGCAGAGTATCTGGACTTGAGTCGAAGCAAGGATCGAATTTCTGAGTTGAAAGACCGTTTCAAATTGCAATTCAGCCGCGATCAAATTGTGATCCTCGGAGGAAATGAAAGGATAAGGGTGATCGGAGCAGAGGAACTGGTAAGCAGGGACAACTCTACTGGTCGGGTGACTGAGTTTCGGGGAGAAGAAGTTTTAACTTCCGCCTTGCTTGAAGTGGCAGAGAAACAGCAGCGCAAGATTTATCTGATCACTGGAGATCGGCGGGCGGATGAGCTGGTGAGAATTGCCTCCCAGTTGCAGCCTCTGACAAATGCACAGAACGCTCGCTTGGAGAGTTTGATTCTTGAGGGGCTTCTATCGATTCCGGATGACGCGGATGCATTGTTTTTCCCGGGTAATTCCGAAGATATCACTGCCCGTGAACTCGAGTTGATTAAGAACTGGTGGATTGAACGAAAGGGGGGGATGGTGATTTTTCTCGACCCAAGCGCTAAGACACCGAATCTCAATTCCCTGTTACGGGAGCAAGGGGTTGCCCCCAACGATGACCGTGTTCTCAGCGTACTTTCGATTCCGGGTGTTGCCGCGCGAAAGACCTCCGATGTTCCCGTCACTGTCATGCCCGGCGTTGGTCCGACGCGGGATCTGCCGGCTCTGTCGACGAGGCTTCTCGGTCAAACTCAGTCTCTCAATGTACTTTATGAAGATGATCTTCTTATCTCAGAAAATGTCAGGCCAATGCCTTTGATGTTGGCAGGTGAGGGCTTCTGGGGGGAAGCTGATTATCGTTCGGCTGAAGTGGAGTTTAATCCTGATTTCGATGTAGGCAGGCCCGACCCGGTTTTTACTGCTGCGTCAGTTGAAAAAGGAGAGCCAGGTGATGCCAATCTGGAGGAGGAGACTTCGAGATTGGTAGTCGTTGGAAACGCAAATCTGATTGCCGCTGACGGCGGAACATCCAAAGTAGGTGCTGATTTTACGATGGCCTCAATGAACTGGGTCATGAATCGTGAAGAATTGATGGGAATTACTCCGCGTCAACCAACCGCATTCACACTCAATGTGAGTGCGGAAGAGATGGGACTTTTGCAGATGTTCATGATCTTTCTGATGCCTGCTCTGGCTTTGATTGCCGGTGGATTTGTCTGGATGAAAAGGAGAGCGTAAAAGCAGAGGATAAGATAGGAGCGAGACTGATTGATGAGACTTCTGACAACAGCAATTCTGGGTGTGGCGGTATTGGTCCTCAGCGTGATCATTTACATGGTCGATCACGAAGAGGAAACCGGTAGCGGCGCCGCTGAAATGGCGAATGTTCTCCTAAGATACAGCGATGCTGCAGTGGCAAAGGTTGAGGTTTTCCGGGGTGACCAAAGAGTGTTGATTGAGAAGAAAGAGGCAACTTGGTTTTTTATGTCTCCGGAGGTGGATCGTGTTGACTCCGGATCGGTTTCTGTCCTGCTCGATCAATTGAATCATCTGGAAGTCCTCGATCAGATTTCACCGGAGGAAATGAGCAATGATTCTTCCATGAGCAACAAGAGTCTCGGGTTTTCGCCCGAAGATGCGATCCGCTTGGTATTAACGGAGCAGAAAGGGAAAGACGGAGGAGAAGAGCGAACTCAAGAGTTACTCATCGGTGGTCCCACACCTAGAGCCAACACGGTTTATGCAAAATTGCCCGGTTCAGAAAGCGAAGGAGTGTTCGTTGTGGATGGGAATCCGCGAAAGCTTTTGGAGGATCCGCTCAAAGCCATGCGGGATCGTCGAATCCTTGCTGTTCCAGTAGAAGCGATTGTGCAAATGGTGATTCGTGATTCGAAATCAGAGGTTGCCCTGCAAAGAAAGATTACCCCTCCAGTAACGCCATGGGGCATTGTTCGACCGATTGAGACCTGGGCTGATCGAGACAGGCTTGATGAACTTCTGGCATCCCTGAGCGGAATGTTGATCGATGAGGTGATTGAAGGTTCGTCCGGTGATGATCAAATTCCCAATCCGATTCCGGAGAATGCTGTTGTGGTTCAGCTGGCTGTATTTGGAATGGAAACGCCACTTACACTTTATCTGAAACAGTTGCCTAAAGAGGAGGGGGATATTGGCCCTCCAATCGTAGAAGTGAGGATTTCAGATCGCCCGTGGACCTATCGGATGAGGAGTCAGGTCGTGGCATCGATGCCGCGTTCAGCTGAAGGTTTGCGGAATCGAGCTCTTGCGAATATATCGCTTCAGTCGCTCGACTCGATAGTCATTCAAAGTGTGATTGATCCGCTGGTCTATTTGAAATCTGATCGTCAGCCTCAGGGGATTGCGTGGGATGTAAAAATCAATAATAAGCTGGTTCCTGCGAATTTGTCTGAAATTACCAAGCTCGTTCAGGGAATCAACGAGACCTCGATCCTTGATTTCGTTTCCGACTCAGCTGATGACATTTCTGAGTATGGACTCGATCCACCCGCAAGGAAGGTCACGTTTCAAGTGACCTATCCCGGAGCTCCTGATGCGGATGGGAAACCGGGTCCTTCCCGACAAATTGTAAGAGCCCTGAAGATGGGGTGGAAAGAGGGAGACGAGCAGCGCCTTTTCGTGAACTTCGATGGTGAGCCCTATGTTTACGAAGTGGACCCTACTTTTGCGAACCTCTTTCCGACACATCCAATCCGTTGGCGGTCTCTCAAAGTGTTGTCCTTCAATCCTTTTCACCTGAAATCGATTTCACGGGAACTTCCGGGTAAAGAGAGTTTAAAACTGAAATATGATTACACCCGGGATCAGTGGACCGCTTTTCGAAGCGATGTGGAAGTGACTTCGAGTCTGGATGTTGCGTCGGCCCGGAAGCTTCGGGATCGACTTGGTGCATTTACTGCATCGGGATGGTATTTATCTTTGGGGCAGGCCTACGAAGCTTTGGAGAAGCCTCTGGCAAGGTTTAAGATTGTTACTTCCGAATTGGATCCCGCTACCAATGAGCGTAAAGATAAATCCTATATCCTTAAGCTGGCGCCGTCGTTGACAGACGTCTATTTTGGTCAGATAGAAGGAGCACCTGACGTATTTTTTGTGAATCGTGAAACCTATAGAAATCTTATACAACCCGTTACGGTGTCTCGGATCCAGCCTTCCAACTAATCCGGCATTTTTCCTCTTTGTCTTAGCTAGCTGCATCGTTGGGTGCAAATCGGATTCAGAAACCGGCCTTCCTGAAATGTCGGTCCCGGATATGGCGCTTGTCGAAGGTCCTGAAATCTTCGCGACTCTCTGTGCTCAATGCCACGGAGCAGCAGGTGAAGGGAAGCTGGAAATGAAATCCCCATCTATTGCCGGGCTTCCTGTTTGGTATGTTGAAGATCAGACCGGGAGATTCAAGAGTGGACTTCGGGGGTATCACGCGGAAGACATCTTTGGTTTGCAGATGCGGGCGATTGTCAGTTCACTGAGCACCGAGCAGATTTCAGATGCGGCAAAAACAGTCAGTGAATTAGCTTCAGTTAAGACGACAGTTCCCGAAGGGGCGAAAGAGAGTATCGATCGCGGTAGAATTCTTTATGCAAATCGTTGCATGGAATGCCACCGATATAATGGAACCGGAGACGTTGTTTTCCATAGTGCGACACTGATTTCATTAAACCGTGAATACATCGAGGAAGGATTGATCAAGTACCGGGATGGTTTTCGCGGCAGTGTTCCCGGTGATATCTACGGTGCGAAAATGGTCAGCGTCACTCAAGGGCTGACCGACGTCCAAATCAAGGATCTGGCAAACTACATCGGGGCTTTGGCGAACGGTGATGATCCTCGACCGGCCCTTGAAAGATAGTTCCTGAGTCAGGAATGGATTATCGGACGAGAACAAGATCGTCGGAAGTGGGAGGCTCTGGCTGAACTACAGAGGAGATGTTCCTGAATACTCCGCGCTCTATCCTGGCCCATTCCGGGAGTTCCAATGTAAAGGTCGAACCTTCGCCGAGAACGCTGACGCAGGTAACGTCCCCATCCATTGCGGCCGCCATCATATTGACGATCCACAGACCAAGACCATTGGAACTCTCCCCACCAGTCGGAGCAGGTGAGAGTTTCGAGAATTTCTTAAAGAGATCCATTTGGTCTTCTTTGCTCAGTCCCGGTCCTTCATCAGCAATATCGATCAGAATTTTTCCGCTTCTCGAGCGGGAAGCAGAGATTCGAATTTTCGTGCTGAAAGAGGAGTATTTAATCGCGTTGGAAATCAGGTTTTCGAGGATCTGATGTGTGGCCCCCGGGTCTGCGAATAATGAAAAATCTATCGATGGCTGATTGACGAGAACCTTGATGTTTTTTGAGGCGGCTGCGATACTGAAATCACGAACCACTTGTTCAAGAATGGGACCCAAAGGGCATTCCATAGGTTTGTAGTGAAAGGCCTGATCTTCCAGTTCCCGAATGCTAAGAAGATTTTTGATAATCTGAAGCATTCGGTTGGCTGAATTCAGAATCTCTTTCGATTTTTTCCTGACATTTTCCTGATCCAGGCTGGGCTGGATACTAAGCATATCGGCATAGCAACTGATTACGCTCAATGGATTGTTCAAATCGTGAGCTGCAATCTCCAGAAACTCATCCTTTTCATCAATCAGTTTGGATTGCCTTGCGTTGGCTACAGTCAATTCGTTCAAAGTGTTGACCAATCGATCCTGAGTTTGATGGCGTGTGCGTTCAAAGATGTAGCCGAGCATTCCCACAAATGGAATCAGACCGATGTATCCCGCGAATTGTACAATGGCAGCATACTTCTGGGGATAGAGGGTAGGAAATTGGTACCCGTTTAGATGAGCGACCCCGAGAGCGACCCCGACAAGGACGGAAACAACCACCCAGGTGAAGGCGACTTTGCCTTCAGTGAGCAAAAGCACGAAAAGGGGAATGGTCGCGAGCCAAGCCAGGGCATGTCCAGCCATGCCCCCTTCGATTAAACAGAGTCCGGTAAAACCGGCGACGAGAGTTATTGCGAAGAGATTTCCGGTCAATTCAAGACGTTTGAACTTTTCCAGTAGTTTAGGAACGGTAAGAATAATGAAGCTACAGGCGAGAACGATCATCGAACCGACGACATGATCGATCAAAAAGTAAAAGAGTGCGTAGAAGCATCCGAGAATAGCTCCAATGATTCCGAATTGGATCTGAAGCCGAGCCCGGCGATGGGCTTCGGGTTGGCTGGTCATCGAATCAGGGATTAATTGATCCCATTCGAAATTGAAGCCCGCTAACCACGATTTTACCTTGCCTACCATAATTGAAATTCAAAACGAATTTATCATCTATGAAACATTGTCACTCCAAACCACCTCGCTTGCAAGCTAATCTTATAAAAATCATAACAACTATAATTTATGGAGTTTAGATTCAAATTTCTTGAAGCGGATCATTCGAGCTGACAGTCCAGTCCAATCTCATATTGTTCGGATTCTTACCTGAGAGCAGGACCGATCGTGTGTTCAGATATCGCAGCCGCCAGCGGGGGCAAAGTGAAGTCAGTAAGTTGGCTTTTACCTCACTGTAACCGGCCTGCATAGACCACTTCGCTGTTAGTGGCTGACCGACACCCAATCGGAAGAAGAGTCGACCTTCCCCGAGGAGAGAAATATTGTCTGAGATTTGCCTGGAATCCGGTAATCTGTTGGCAATGCGTCATTGCTTCCACTCGCCAGATCACACTTACAAAGGACAGATTCAATCGATCATCGAGAATTTGTTTCTCAAATAATTGATGATCACCGGATTTTCCCGTGGATCAAAGCTGTGGCGGAATTCGCACTCGACGCCCAGACTGTCGAAGACCGACTTGAGCGACTTCCCAAAGTGAGGATGGTGAATGATCCTGCCCTGCTTAGTGTCTCCGGGAAGAGGCAATTCTCCAAGTGGACCGTTGTAGAGCAAGAGGGACGGAGGATCGTCCTCGCTCGCAAATTCCCGTGGCGAACTTAGTTTGATTCGATCATTGATTTCCGCAGACAAATTGGAATCGGCGGCAACACCAAACATCTTCTGGAAACTACTGTGAACCTGTTTTGAACCGCCAATATTCTTCACTATCCAGTGGGGCTGCAAATTGGTGGGGCCGTTGATGGGAACTGCGCAGGTAACCCTGGTGGATTGCCGGGAAACTGGATCCTTCGCATCGGCTCGGGCGAGGTCATCATGATAGGCGATCCACATTGCGATTACCGCTCCCGCGGAACTTCCTGACACCGCGAGACGGCCTCCGTCGAGATTCCATTCTGCCGCATTCTGTCGAAGGGTTTGAATCACCTTGGCGCCGTCTTCCATCGGTGTCGGGCTGAGTGACTCTTTTCCGTCGGTGAAGCGGTAGTTGGCCGAGACGCAGGCGATTCCGGCGTCCAGATACATCTTTGGTGAGAATGAATCTTTGCTTCCACCGACAAATCCTCCCCCATGAAAGAATACGAGAACAGGGAAGGGAAGTTCGCTCTTCGATTCCGCAGTCCCGGGCATCCAGATATCAAAGACATTCCTTTCATGCTTTCCGTAGCGGATGTCGGGGAATGTCGGCTCAATCTTTCCAGCTTTGGCAGGCTTGTTGCTCTTTTGTGATACGATCAGCTCTTTCAGAATCTTGAATTCATCTTTGGAGAGTTGTCCGTCTTCATTGGTGTCCGCCTTGGGAAAACGTTCCAGGAGTTTGGCCATCCGTTCAGGATCCTGTGCTGAAAGAATAGAAAGCGAGAAGGATACAAGAATGCAAAGTATGGATCGGGGGAAAGAGGCTCTCATGTTCTCAGGTCCGGACAAAAGCCGGGGATAATAAAGGTTTATTCACCCTCCAATGCCTTCTTGATCAGACGGTCGAGATGCACTTTGTGCCGATTCGGAAGCGTATCGTTGTCTTCAGCAAGGGCCGTCAAAAGATAGATTGCCTGCCCGCGGGCCTGTGAAGAATAGCTCGATGAATCCTTGAGGCCGCTGATCTTGATCAGGCGTTCGACATACTCAATTTGAAGGGCTTCCCGAAATGAGTTGGCGGTATTGTCAGGATCACCTTTCATGATGCCCGCGTGCAGATCGGTCATCATTTCTTCGAGAGAATATTCATTCCCATAGAGTTTCGTATCAATGATTCGGGTCAGGGTGTGTTTGTGGAGCAATTGATCCAGCGCTTCTTCTTGAATCGCCAGGACACGCGCGTGAATCTTAGGGTCCTCATTGTCATCAATCTCCCGCAGCGAGAACCCGCGACGCTGTAACTGGAGATGAGCGACAAGGTCTTCAGGGAAGTTGAAAGCATCCGGCGAAAATACAAAGTTGGTGAGAGCCAGCATTGCCTTTCGCTGATCATCGCCGGATACCGGGTTGAGCGGGGTGGGGGACGCCCCTTGCTGACCTTTGACAGCGCGATCAACGTAGACACCTCCAACAAATCGCGAGATCGTTTCGGTGGCATTTTTGTGCATGTAAAGCAGGGAGGCAAATGCCGTTGTCAGTTCATGATAGGTCCCGCCATCCTTTGGGAATTTTGCGGTGAGACCGGCCATTGTTTTTCTCGAGAAGACGATGGAGTCAATCGCGTTCTCGATCGGTTCACTTGTAAGGTCGTTGATCATTGCGCGAGGGTCGATCCCACTCCCCGGACTTCGCATGTCGTCTGCGTCATTTCCAAAAGCATGCTCAGGCTTGGTCGACTCCGAGAGGATTGAAACGAGATCCTCGTCTGATCCGCTTGAATACCCGAAACGGATCGCCCAATGATCATAGGGACCGGGAACGATCGAGTAGTAGTGACCTTGTTTTTCCCGGTCAACGGCTATGCTGGCAGGAGCGTAGTCCATGACTGACCCTATGATCCCCGTTTTTGAAGTGAGCTCTTTATTGTGAATCGTTTCACGATCGTAGAGATGACTGGATTTGAAATTGTGGTTGAGCCCCAGCGTGTGCCCCACTTCGTGCAGGATCAGATCGGTGAGCCCCTGCTTCATCAGGGCATCCACTTCGATTTCACCGTTACCAAGCGATGTCAGTGCCGCTTTTGCAGCCATCGAATTCATGTGGTGAAAATGACCGAAGTTGCAGAAATATCCCGAGGATGAATTTTGGCGATTGAAAGGGAATTGGGAATTCTCTTCTGATGTCGTGCCCAACAATTCACGAAAGCGTATCCGGTTCGTCAGGAACAAGTATTCCAACATGATATCCGCACCGAGGATTTGCCCGGTTCGAGGGTTGGCAAAGCTGGGGCCATACCCCCCAAATGGAGGGTTGGGGGACGATGTCCATCGAAGAACGTGATAATTCACATCGTCAGAATCCCAGTCGGCGTCGTCAGGTTGAACCTTCACTTGAACGGCATTGCTGAAGCCTGCCGACTCAAACGCCAGGTTCCATCCCAGCACTGCGTCACGAATCGTGTCTCTCAATTCTACCGGGGTCGTATTCTCGATCCACCAGACGATGGGTTCCACGGGATCCGACAGCTCAGCATCGGGATTCTTCTTCTTCAAGTGCCAGCGACGAACGAGGTCCCGATAAGGGGCGCTCGACTTTGAAGTTAAATCAGTCACTTGGGTGGTGAAAAACCCGACCCGGGGATCATCGATTCGAGCCTCATAGTCATTTTCCGGCACAGCCATGAGGCTGTGTTGAATCCGAATCGTAACGTATCGGGAATCGGCGACATCCTCCTCGCCTTCTTTCTCCGGTCTCGCGTTTTCATAAACGTAATTCACGCGAAAGAGAGTGTTGTCAGGAAAGCTTTTTATCTCGGAAAAGCGGGTGCGTTCTTTGGATAGTTCACCCAGAGAGAATTCCTTCTTCTTGCTGTCTCCGCCCGATTTCCCCGGTTTGATCTGTCTGAAATATTCCTTCAGAAACAGAGAGTCGGCTTTAACGAGGTGACGAGTTTTGTCTTTTGAACTCGCTTCGATTTCTTCGCTGGCGAGAATAGCGTCAGAAATATTTGCCGAGGCCGCTTTTGAAATGGCACTGTCCGGATTGAAATAGAAAGACGTGTTTTCCGCGACGAATTCAATTTTGTTGTAGTAGCGAGTCACACGAAAGATCTTTGATCGGGTGAACTGTCCCCGAAAACTCCCGAGATCAGGGATGCCGTCGAGAGTGTGGCTGAAGTGGATGTACTCGCGATCAAACTGATCATTGGAGATTTCCAGAAAGACAGTGCCGTCTTCTTTGTTTCGATGAAGCGTGAAGAGTCCCGGGATTGCTTCACATTTTTCCAGAATTTCCTCGAGGGACTTTTTCTCCTTTTCGTCCTTTTTTTCTGATTTCTCTGATTTCTCGTCCTTCGGAACGTCATTGGGTTTTTCTTCCTCCTTTTTCTGAGCCTGTGAGGGAACGGTAAAGAACGAAATTAGAAGAAGAAGCGTGGCAAGTGGAAGTTTCATGAAAAAATACAAGAATTGTGCATTGAAGTTGTAAACGGTTCGTCTTACTATTTGCAACTTCGTTTGCAGAAAAAACCTGAAGTTATTATGCGTAAAAATATTATCCTTGCAGTCATTACCGGGCTTGCCTTCTCCGCCGCCTCGGCAATTGGGGAAGACAAAGTCGATTTCGAAAAGCAAATCTGGCCCATCCTCAAAGAGAGCTGTATCAAATGTCACCAGCCTGTTTATGAAGACGAACGTGGTCGTTCACGTCGCCCTAAGGCTGATCTGATCATGACCAATAAAGAAGGTCTGGTAAAAGGAGGTGAAGCCAATGAGGATGCACCGAACCTTACCCCCGGTGATCCAACAAAGAGCACTTATTACACACGGCTCTTGCTTGATCTCGATGATGACGAGCACATGCCACCAGAGGACAAAGCTCCTCAGCTGACAGGCGATCAGAAGAAGCTTCTTGAAAAGTGGATCAAAGACGGTGCCGATTTCGGTGACTGGACTGAATTCACAGATCTTCCAGTTAAGTGATTAACTCGAAAATCTAATTCGAAATATCGAATTTTCTGAAACGGGCCGTCTGGAAACAGACGGTCCGTTTTGCTTTATGTTTGTGGCTCATTGGCGTTTATCGGTGAAGGATTCCCGGTAGAAATTGGACCGGCAGTGGTTCATGGTGGATTCGATGAAGTTTCGGATCCTATTCACTTTTGTTAGCGTTCTTTGCGTCGGACAGAGCAATTCGGTGGCTGAAGTCGATTTCGAAAAGGATATTCGCCCAATTTTTGCAGAGAAATGCACGCTTTGTCATGGGCCGGACGAGGCAAAGGCAGGGCTTCGGCTGACAAGCCTTGAGGAGGCGACCCGGAAATTGAAGTCAGGTGAGTCGGCGGTTATTCCCGGAAAACCTGCAAGTAGTGCCCTGATTGATCGCATTCACACGAAAGATCCGGATGATGTCATGCCTCCGCCGGACAAGGCCGAGCCTCTAACGAATACTGAGAAAGAAGCTCTTTCAAAGTGGATTGAAGAAGGCGCGGACTGGCCGCGACACTGGGCTTATGAACCGCTCAATAATTTCCCGGCTCCGAATCCGAAAGAGCACCAATTCATCGACGGATTTATTCTGGCAGGGCTCAAGGAGGTGAGTATCGAGCCTTCTCCGCAGGCAAATCCGGAGACACTGATCCGTCGGCTCTATTATGATTTGCTCGGATTGCCTCCGGAACCGGAAGCGGTGGCTGTGTTTCTTGAAGAATGGAATTCCGGCGAAGAGAAGGCCTACGGAAAGCTCGTTGATGAACTGCTTTCCAGTCCCCGTTTCGGAGAGCGGTGGGGGAGGCACTGGCTGGACAAGGCCCGCTATGCGGACTCGGATGGTTATGAAAAGGATAACAACCGGATGAATGCCTGGCGTTATCGGGACTGGGTTATTGATGCGATCAACGAAGATCTGCCCTTCGACCAGTTTACGATTCAACAAATTGCCGGAGATCTCCTTCCTGATGCCGGTGAAAACGAAACGCTCGCGACGGCATTTAACCGGCAAACCCTGACAAACACGGAAGGAGGCACGGACAAAGAGCAATGGAGAGTTGCTGCGGTGATGGATAGAACGGAGACGTTCAGTGCTGTATGGCTTGGCCTGACCGTCGGCTGTGCTCGATGTCATACCCATAAATACGACGAAATCACCCATCAGGAATATTATCAGTTATTCGCCTATTTTAACAATGGGGACGAGTCCAATACGAAAGTAAAACGGAGCGAAGAAGACTGGAAAGATTGGGAGGAGAAGTCTGCGGATCACAAGGCGAAGCTTGAGGCGAAGAAGAAGGAGCACGCTGCCCTGATCGCCGGCATATCCGGAGAGCAGGCAGCATGGGAAGCAGGAATTCGAGACGTGGTTGAAAAAGCGACGGTTACTTCAAGGCAGGTATCCATCGAAGTGGCGAAAGCCAGCGGACCGAAGGGGACGACGCTTACAAAGCAAAAAGACAATTCCTTCCTTGCCACCGGAAAAGCTCCCGCGACAGCCACCTACACACTGGAGGGAACCCTTCCTGTGGGGGCCTACAGCGGTCTTCGGCTCGATGTTCTCACGGATGCAAAACTTCCGGGTAAAGGCCCGGGACGGACCGATAAAGGGAATTTTGTCCTGAACGATTTCAGAATCCAGATTGACGGAGAGACCATTCCTTTTGGTGGAGCCCGATCTGACTTTGCCCAGGGCGGCTTTCCCGCCGCCAATGCAATTGATTCGAATAAAAAGGCAGGGAAGGGCGGATCTGGATGGGCAGTCAGTCCGGAGTTTGGAAAGAATCACTGGGCGGAGTTTGGCTTTGGTAGAGTCGTCACTTTGAAAAAGCCGGGGAAATTCAAGATTGAGATGGTTCAGGACTACGGCGGCAATCACACGATTGGCAAATTCAAGATTGGTGCCCTGAGTGGTCCTACGAAATTGATTGTCCCCGAAACGCTGCTTCCTCTTTTATCAAAGTCAGTGCCGGAGCGTAAGGAAGAAGAGAAGACGCTTTTGAAGAATCATTTTCTTTCGGTTCATCCTCAGTCACAGAGATCATTCGCCGCGTTGGCCAGTGTGATTGCCAGTGCCCCTCTTGCTCCGAATATGGACGTCCGGGTGATTTCGAAGCGGGTTAAAGATCCCCGTGAAACGCACATCTTTCACCGGGGCGAATTCAAGCAGCCCGAGGGAAAAGTGGAAGCGGGAACGCTGGCGACGCTTCCTCCCCCGAAGCACCGGGGCGCCGCCGGCGATCGACTTGATCTGGCAAAATGGCTGGTCAACGGGGAGAACCCTCTCCCGCCTCGAGTTACTGTGAATCACATTTGGGGACATCTTTTCGGAAAAGGGCTCGTTCCAACGGTCAATGATTTTGGAGTTAGAGGAGATCGACCATCCCATCCTGAACTTCTGGACCGACTTGCTTTGGAGTTCATCGAGCTGGGGTGGTCCCGGAAGAAACTAATCAAGACCATTGTGATGTCAGATGCCTATCAAAGAAGCTCTGACCACCGACGCGAGTTAGTGGAGATCGATCCGAAAAATCGAATGCTCGCCCGGCAGAACCGCTTTCGGGTGGAGGCTGAGATTGTAAGGGATGTCTCGCTCTCCGCCGCCGGTTTGCTTTCTGAAAAGGTCGGCGGACCCAGTGTGTTCCCACCCATTCCTGATGGTGTCACCGATGCGAACTACAACAGCAGTTTCAAATGGAAGGTCAGTTCTGGCGAGGATCGCTATCGACGGGGGATGTATACCTTCTTCAAAAGAACGGCTCCTCATCCGAATCTGATGACTTTCGATTGTCCTGATTCAAACGTTACCAGTGTCGAGAGAACCCGATCGAACACTCCACTCGCAGCGCTGGTTACTTTGAACAACGAAACCTTTCATGAGGCTTCCATTGGTCTCGCCCGAAGAGTGTTGGAAGATAAGGCGGATGTCGATGATGCTGGAAAAGTGGATCACGCCTTCAAGGTCTGCCTTTCCCGAAATCCGGAGCCCGAAGAACGAGGAGAAATCCTCAACTTGTTGCAAAAGAGTCGCGATTACTATGAGAGCCATCCTGATGAAGCGACGAAGTTGTTGGGAGAATTGCCGGTGGCGAAAGAATCCAAAGATCCGAAGTCCCTCGCTGCCTGGGCAGCTACTCTAAGGGTGGTTTTGAATCTCGATGAAGTTTTAACCAGAAGTTAGGAAAAGGAATCCGCATCCAATAGAGCTCACCCTTCTCTCAATCCGAACCAGGATCTAATTCATGTCTCCTTCAGTTAACATTCTTGAAAAATCCCGTCGCGAGTTTCTGACATCCTCGGCATCCGGTCTTGGCGGAATCGCATTGGGCTCGATGCTCGCAAACGACGGAATGCTTAACGCATCGACAGTTTCCGGGAGAGACCGTGCTGAACTGGAGAGGCTCAAGCCGAATCACGATCCGAAAGCCAAGGCCTGTATTTTTATTTTTATGGCAGGCGCTCCCTCGCAACTCGACCTCTTTGATAAGAAGCCGAAGTTGAATGAGCTGCACGGAGAGAAGTTGCCGAAGGAGATTCTCGACAAGGCCAGGTTCGCTTTCATCAAGCCGGATACAGCAACGCTGATGGGTTCACCGCGAAAATGGAAGCGGCATGGCAAAAGCGGGATGGAGTTTTCCGACCTTCTTCCGAACATCGGATCCTGTGCTGATGACATCTTATTGGTCAACAGTGTGCATTCTGAAGAGTTCAATCACCATCCCGGACAACTCATGATGCAGTGTGGTGTGTCCCGGTTCGGAATGCCGACGATGGGTTCGTGGATCAATTACGGTCTTGGTTCAGATTCACAGAACCTTCCGGGCTATGTGGTTCTCAATGCAGGCCGCGGATCATCGGGTGGGTCGACCTTATGGCAGTCGGGTTTTCTTCCATCGTCCTATGCGGGCGTTCCGTTCCGTGGGGTGGGGGAGCCGGTTCTTAATTTGAAAAACCCTGACGGACTTCCGGCGGATTTGCAACGGGCGGGACTCGACACACTGAAGACATTGAATCAAAAACGGTATCAGGAGGTCCACGATCCTGAGATCGCCAGCCGAATCGCGAGCTATGAACTCGCCAACCGGATGCAGACAGCTGCACCGGAGTTGATTGATTTGTCAGGAGAATCCAAAGCGACGCTCGACAGCTATGGCGTCGGTCGCCCGGAACCGGAAGGGGCCGGTTTTCGCGGAACACTCCCCGGAGTGCCCACCTACGACACTTTCGCCCGGAACTGTCTTCTCGCTCGCCGCCTCGTCGAACGCGGGGTTCGCTTTATCAATATTGTCCACGCCAGTTGGGATCAGCATTCGGAACTCGATAAGAATCACGGCTACAATGCCGGAGCCGTCGATCAACCTATTGCTGCCTTGATTAAGGATCTTAAACAGCGTGGAATGCTGGACTCGACCATGGTCGTTTGGGGATCTGAGTTTGGCCGCACCCCGCTGGGTGAGAACCGCAATGGTCGAAATGCCAATACAGGACGTGACCATCATCCTTTGGCTTACTCGATGTTTCTGGCTGGTGGCGGAATGAAAGGCGGACTGACCTACGGAAAGACCGATGAGATTGGGTGGGGGATCGATGAAAATCCTGTCCACATTAATGACCTGCATGCCACCATGTTACATCAGTTCGGTTTGGACCATCTCAAGTTGACCTACCGGTTCCAGGGCCGCGATTTCCGCCTGACCGACGTAGGCGGGAAAGTGATTCCCGAGTGGATTTCCTGAGTAAGTGGCACGGAATGCTATTCCGTTTCACTACCTGTCTGCTCATTGCTCCGGCACGATTCTTCGCCGACGGAATGGCATTCCGTGCTACTTTTATATTTCGATACAAGCGGGTGAATGGATCAATTTAATCCTGTTCACTCTATGATTTGTCTGTATTTATTCGTTTCTGAGTTATGCAGATCAAGATCGTTTTCGTAGCTCTCCTTACTTTCACGACCCTAGCCGGTGCTGCGTCAAAGTCGGTCAAAGTTTATGTAGCGCTGTGTGACAACAAGACTCAGGGAATCGCGAAGGTGGGTGCAAAAATCGGAGACGGTAATGTTCCTGATGCGAACCTTTACTGGGGGTGTTCGGACGGTTTCGGTTCCTACTTCAAAAGAAGCAAGCGATGGAAGGTGAAATCCAGTGATTCGGATATTTCCAATCAGGTCCTGAGGAAGATGACGCTGATCCATGTCGATGGGGATGTCAGACTGACGGCCGAAGCCTATCGGGGATCAGAGATGGAGCAGTGTATGAAAAATTTCGAGAGGGACGCTGCGATGAGTCTCTACGATCTTGTTGTCTTTATCGGACACAACGGTCTCATGGATGTGAAGATCCCGGAGTTGGAACCCATTAGTGAAAATGAGACGGAAGTGATGGTGTTATCCTGCCTGAGCGAAATGTATTACAAAGACCGGCTGACAAGGCTCGGCTGTCGTCCCGTGTTGTTGACCCGCCAACTCATGTATCCCGGTTCCTTTCTGCTTCACGATGCACTCGAAGTCTGGAAGCGCGATGGAAGTCCAGCGGAGATGCGTGCGGCAGCGGGAAAGGCCTACTCGAAAAATCAGGGGATTTCGGTTAAGGCCGGGACCGGGATTTTCGCAGAACTTCCGTAGTCGGGTTTCCAGGCTCCGAGCTTACTTTTTCTTTTCGTCTTTCGCTCCGTCTTTCTTCTTCTCTTCTTTCTTCTTCGGAGGAATGGTCAGCCAGATCGTTTCTGTTTCGTTAATCAAATACGGACCGCGGGCCTTATCATCCTGAAAGGAGAATTCTGTAATCCTCTCGTTCCCTTTCGATTTGTCTTCCGCTTGCTCTTTCAGCAAAAATTTCACAGGACCGCTAAAGGCAGGAGCTTTGTCATCCGCCTTCAGTTTCAAGGTGATGTCGCCTGACTTTTCCGGGATCTTTTCCGGTGGTGTCAATTTCAGGCCTTTGGGCAGAGGATCGATTCGCAGAGTGAGGGGCGTTTTATGACTGTATTCACGGGTGAGGGTGACCTTGATACTGATCTCTTCGCCTTGCTTGACGACGTAATTCGATTTCTCGACAATGGATTTGAAATCAGGAACCGGCTTATTGATCTTGAGGCGATAGCGAAAATCCGGACCTCCTCTTCCGAGCCGGTCGCGGACCTGAATTTTGTATTCCCCGTCCGCTGCCACTTTCCAGAGATACTCGGAATCACGATTCGGTTTCACATCGTCTATCTCTTTGAGAGAAGCTCCGTCCGGCTTGAAAATCGTCAGCACAGGGTCGGTGGGGAATCCCAATACAAACGCCTCGGCTTTTATGAGCCAGGAGTCACCTTTTTTCGCCGATAGGATGACGGTGTCCTTTTCGGATTCCTTTGCCAGTGTTCCGGAAATGGAGAGGGGAGCTGTGGCTTTTTCCTTTTCACCATCCTTCCCAATGTCGTCCGCTGAGAAATGAGCAGGCAATTGCTTTAAATCGGTCGCCAAATGGAGACGGTAGGTTGATTTGCTACTTCCAGTGTAATAAATCGTTGCTGCAGGAGGATGGGCGAAACCGGCGATGGAAAGAATGTAATCCCCCTTGGCTGGAGCTTCGAATTGCATCCGGGGATCGAGGTTTACTGATCCGTCGTGAATCAAATCGAGCCGATTTCCAACACTATCGTAAATGTGAAGAGAAGGATCGACAGGGGATCGAAGCGCGTATCCATCGAGGAACGCATAGATCTTCTGCCCCTTGTTCAGCGGGATTTTCCAGGAGTCTAACTCGTGAGATTTCTCAAGGCGTCCATTTACGACTAGAGGGAATTTGGCGGGGTCCAGCGCAGTCGCTTTTCCAACACTGCTGCCGTCTTTTTCCTCTTCCAGAATTTCAGTTTTGTCGCCAATCGCAAAGATGGCGGGCTCCGAGGCGCCTTCCTCGTTGTATGCCCGAATCAGAACGGCGTTCGTTTTCAGTCCGGCGGGAATCTTCAGCTTTCCTTTGCCTTTCTTCTTCTCGTCCGGATCGGGAGTAAACTGGAAACCCTTCTCTGAAAACCACAATTTCCCAGGCCAGGGTTCGATTTTCCCGACAAAGGTGACCTCCACTTCGCTGCCTGCTTTTCCGCCCGCCGGAAAAATTGCGTCGAGCGTGGGAGGCGCGGCGCTTGTCGAAAAGGGGGCAATCGCCAGAGTGATGGCGATGCAGAGACTGGATCGCAGCAGGCTCACGCGAATAGCTCTTTGATGAGGCGACCGTTGTTAATCAGCTGAATCGGACGTCCTGCAGTGTCATGGAGGATGGTCGTCGGATCGATGCCCATCTTGGTGTAAAGGCTGGCAGCAAAATCCTCCGGAGCGTAGATGTTCTCATTGGCGTAGTAGCCTTTTACATCTGTGGCCCCGACGACTTGTCCACCGGGAATTCCCGCGCCTGCCATGAGGACGCTCATCGCAAAAGACCAATGGTCACGTCCAGCGTCCTTGTTAACTTTTGGAGTTCGCCCAAATTCTCCGAGCAAAAGAACGAGTGTGTTGTCGAGTGAGCCGCGCTCAGCGAGATCATTGATCAAAGCACTGACGCCGGTATCGACACGTTCCGCTTTGCCTTTCTCGTAGGCTTTGAACAAACCGCGGTGATCATCCCATCCGCCGTAGTAAGCTGTAACAAAAGGGACACCCACTTCGGTGAGTCGGCGGGCGAGGAGAAGGCGTTGACCAAAATCATTGCGACCGTATTTCTCGCGGGTCTCTTCCGGTTCCTGCGAAATATCGAAAGCTTTCTGCGCTTCTTCCGAAGTGATTAGATCAAAGCTGCGAGCGTAGTATTCGTCTAAGGCGACCGCCGGATCTTCGGCCGCGAGATCGGTGATGCGGCGCATTTTGTCGAGAGACTGACGGAGGTCTGCCCGGTTTTTTGAGCGACCTTCACTGATCTCCGTGGGAATACTCACATCGCGAACTCTGAAGCTCTTGCTGTCTGGATTGTCGGAAATAACAAAGGGAGCATGCTGTGCGCCGAGAAAGTTAGGGCCGCCGGAGCGGGACATATTCGGTGCACTGACGTATGCGGGAAGGCCGTCCTTGACCACTCGATGGTGGCTTACTACGGATCCGAAGCTCGGGTGAAAGGTAACCGAGGCTCCGCAGCCAACCGGGACCGGAGTCGGTTGGCCGGTCATCAGGTAGTGATTGCCAGCTCCGTGATTGTTCTGATTGTGAGCGATCGAACGGACCACACTGAACTTGTCGAAAGACTTGGCCAACTTCGGCATTTTTTCCGAAAAATGGACACCTGGAACGCTGGTTTTTACGGTGCCAAATTCACCTCGGATCTCAGCAGGAGCGTCCGGTTTCGGATCGAAGGTTTCGTAGTGGGAGGGCTGTCTCTTATACACATCTCCGAGCCCACGAGACCGAGGCTGATCTC
>CAJXQE010000058.1 GCA_913058215.1 uncultured Verrucomicrobiales bacterium | reverse complement strand
CCGAGATCTACACTATCCTCTTCGTCGGCAGCTTCAGATGTGTATAAGAGACAGGTCTGTGGCCGCTGACATGATGAACAACTCATCGATCTCGCGAATGCCCTTCCTCGCAAGAGACAAGGTCGTCCCGGCGAAGCCGCGTGAGCTCAATTGCGAATCCGGGCCGACAATCATCCCCGCCTTGTCCATTAGTTCGAAAAGGAGGTCAAACTTCCCGCGAAGATTGCGTCTCCTTCTTCGAAAGAGCTTGAGCGCCTGCTCGTGATGAGGGCGGGTGGCTCTATTGGCAAAGGCAAGTGCGATGAGTAAGAGGAGAACAGCGACTCCAATCAATATTTTGTTTCGAAGGTCCTTTACCTTTCGTTCGTGCTCAAGTTCATCCTGATGCCGCTGCCAGTTTACCAACTCCGCTGCGGCATTTTCCAGCGCAGATTCGCATTCTTCAAGTTGCGCTTCATAAAGAGGCTCACCGCTAGCATGATTGGAGCGCGCGGATCGTAAACCTTCCTCGGCTTTTGCCAGCTGCCCGAGTAGAGAGGGAACTTCCGGGAGCTTGGGAAAGGCTTGAATCCGTTTTTCCACTACATCAAACGTGCTCCGGCTTTTCTCCCATCGGGTGATTCTGTCGTGAAAGGCGGTGATGGCATCGCTGGTCGATTTCCCGAGTTCAAGTGCTTTTGCCACTTCGTTTGCAGCAGCGAATTCGGCAACTGCTTTGGTATTTGCCAGCCAGTTTGCCGTATCAGGTTTCGTAATCGGTCCGTTTGCGGATGGGGTCTCCGCCTTTATTTTTGAGGCGCGATAACTGGCTTCTCGAATACTGGTCTCCAGTAGCGACGGGAGCTGCTTTGCCTCTTCAATGGCTCGCTGGCGCTGAATCTCAGCGTTCTTTTTCTTCTTTTCCTCCTGCTCCAGTTTTTTGGTGAGGCTCTTTTCAATCGAAGAAACGGTGTCTTTTACTGCGTCGACAATTCTTCCCCCATTGCGCATCGCAGAGATTGCGGGTCGATCCAGTTTGCCGATCCACTGATCTTCGCCGAGCGCCCTTTTGTCGAATGCGTCAGAGCCGAAATAGGAAAACTTCCGTTCTTCGAGGAAGAGTATGAAAACTGCCCCGTTCTGTTCGTTTGTCCGGGGATCCTGGAGTTTGCCGAAATCGGTTTGATTCGATAGCCCTTTGCCGAGCGCGAACTCGACCGCGCTCATTCCTCTTTGAGATTCCCAGGATTGGTCTTTTGCATTTTGGAGAAGAACAATCGTCCAGTTCGGAGCGTTTTTATTCAGCCAGGCTTCCAGATCATTGAGTTGAGAATCATTGACTCTCAATCTGCCTTTCACCCATAGATGTTGATTCGAAGACCAGCCGGAAACAATCTCTTCAACCGAGTCAAAGCTCGCCGGCTGACCATTCGAGGCGTTGTCCTGCGCTATCAGCAGGAAGTGACAGGACGCTAAAACAATCAGGAGGGGACACGCAAACAGTTTCACACTGGAAGGGTAGCACACCCGACAAGAGACGAGAGCTTATTTCAAAGACCAGTCCATGGTCAGTTTCAACCCGAATGGCAGGGGAGTTATCGGCCCTTCACCGGCTTCGAGGAGTTCTGATTGAGACGGGGTTCGAACCAGATCGAACGTTTCTTCGGAAGGGGGAAAACCGTAGAATGCCGGGCCGTTCAGGCAAAGGAAGTTTCGGAAGGCATCGATGTCAGGCTGGGAGTTTACGAGATCAGAACCGGCCGCTTCAAACCCCATGGCATAAAGCTGCGGAGCACATCCGCCGGTGAAACATCCGGCTGCACATCCACAGTCAGTCGCTTTGAGGGTGTGCGGAGCACTGTCAGTTCCCGCAAAGACGCGTTGCTGACCATGTTGAGTTACTGCCGCCCTTAGAGCTTCACGGTCTTCTTCAAATTTGATTAAGGGCAGGCAGTAGAGCTGTGGATTGAATCCCTGGAGCATAGTGCTCACCGTGAAAAGCAAGTGTTGAGGAGTGACGGTAGCCCCAAGGGAGGGGCCTCCTTCACTGACAAACCGGGCGGCCGCTTTTGTCGTAATGTGTTCGCAGACAATCTTCAGTCCCGAATGATGCTCGAGCAGACGAGGCATCGACTCTTCGTAAAAAGTCTTCTCGGCACTGCGGTTTGCGTCAAAATAATCCGGACCTTTCAAGCCGTGGGCCTCCCCGTGAATACAGAGAACGACCCCGCAGTCATCCATCGCTTTGAAAACATCGCTACCAAGGAGGTCTTTTAAGGGGACGCCGTGCTCGGAATTGGTGGTTCCGTGAGGTGGATAGTATTTACAGGCCTTGAGCAGTCCACTCTCCGCTCCTTCGTGGATCATCTCCGGAGTCGTGTCCTTCGTGAGATAGAGAGGAACGATCAGTTGATCGAATGCATCACCTCCGGCATCCAGAATTTCCTGCCGATAGGATTCAATGCTCCAACTGGTATCGTCGTTTTCACCGCTTACCCTGGATACGGGAGGTTTGGTGTTGGGCATGGCGAGGGCGCCGGCGCAGCCCATTTTGAGATGTTCACTCACATATGCAGACAGATTCTCGCCCTGTCTGAAGTGAGTGTGGAGGTCGTACCATTTCGGGAGAGTGAGATTCATGAAGGTCTAAACGGACTCCGAGTGAAAGATCGGAAGGATGCGGCAGGCAAGCGGCGGAAAGTCAGCCGCCTGATAAGTGACCTAACAGGATTTAAACTGCGATTCAACTTTGTTTGAAGAGAAAGGGCAATTTTGGAATGGATTTTTAGAATGTAGGGTGGCCGCTCCGGCTGCTGGCCTGAGCAAATGCCCGCGAGGCGGGTAGGTCCTTAAAGACAAGGGGAGCGCTCGTCCTACAGGAGGAGGACGGACACGGAAGTGTAGGGCGGCCGCTCCGGCTGCTGTTCTAAGCCCACTGCGATAGCAGCAATCCCTTCTAGATCACGCGGTCGTTCCCGCCATCGACTGGAACTTGAGCGCCGGTTGTCTTCCCAAACAAGGGACTGGACATCGCGGCAACCATGTCACCAACATTTGCGCTTTTGATCTCCGTCTTGAGTAAATTGCGGGTTTTGTATTCCTCGACGGTCATGTTGTAGCGCTCAGCGGAACGCTTCAGGTTTTCTTCGGTCCAGAGTTTGGTATCGAAGACTGCGTCAGGATGAATGATATTGCAGCGCACGCCGAAAGGCGCGAGCTCAAGGGCAGCGACCCGGCAGAGTTGAGTGAGTCCGGCTTTTGCACACGAGTAACTGGCAGCGCCAGCACCGGGAGCATTCACGTTTCGCGATCCGACCAGAACAATGGCGGGATCAATTCCGTTTTTCAGAAAGGGAATCGTGTATTTTAGAAGTTTCTGGTGGCTGGTCAAATTGACTGCCATGGATTTGTCCCAATTCGAGGACTCAAGGTTTTCGAGATAGGCACCAGCGGTGAAAATTCCGGCGTTGCTGACAACGATGTCTATGCCTCCGAACTGACGGACGATTCCCTCAACAGCTGCGATCACTTTTTTGTCATCGGTCAGGTTGGCAACGATACCGATACCGCCGATCGAAGCCATTTGATCTTCGATCTCTGGGCTCAGGTCGATACCGATAACTTTTGCGCCCTGTTCAGCGAGTGAAGCGGCGCAGGCAAATCCGATACCTGCAGCTGAACCTGTGACGATGGCGACCTTCCCTTGATGGATAGGTGAGCTACCGCCTTTCTTGAGTTTTGCCTGTTCGAGTTCCCAGTATTCGATTTCGAATAGTTTGGAAGCGGGGAGGGCTTTCCATCCTCCATCAAATGCCGCTTCGGTGACCTGAACGGTGTTCCAGGTGTGAGTAGCGATGTCACGAATGACACCAGCCTCTTTCTCGCTAGCACCGAAACTGAGGACGCCGTGGTTCTTCCAGACTGCCCAGCGGGGATCGGGTGCTAGCATGGTTTCACCCTGGTTGTATTTTTCGAAATACTTGGTGTAATTGTCGGCGTATTTCTGAATGTCCTTCTCTGGATCTTTACCGATGACAACAGGAATGCGTTTCGTGCGGATGGTATGATCCGGAGTCAACGGGCCGCGTGTCGCGAGATTGGAAATGTCCTTCCGGGCCGAGTATCCGGCCGCTTCTTTGGAGTTGTCGAGTGACACCAAAACGGCGGTGCCGCGAAGGTCGGATACATTTTTACGAATGGCCGAAAGTGCGAGCAAGTCCTCCTCGGGCTTGGCAGTGGGAAGCTTGAACTTCTTTCCGGTTTTTCCAGCCAGATAGATTTCGGCCTGAGTGACGAGCTCAATCATTAACTCGTAGCTGCGGCGCGGATCATCATGCATTGTGAAAATGCCGTGATTCATCAGTATGATCCCGTCGAGAGCGTAAGGATCGACATTGGCGAGTTCCTTTGCGACGGCTTTGGCGAGATCGAAGCCGGGCATGACGTAGGGGACGATCACGACCCGGTCGCCGTAAACTTCTTCAATCGTCGCTTTGCCGTTCTTGTGATTGGTGAGAGCTACGACAGCATTCGCGTGGGTATGGTCGACAAATTTCTGAGGAATGATGGCGTGTAGAATTGCCTCGATACTTGGATTCGGAGCTGAAGGGTTGAGCATCGCTGCCCGTTGTTGCTTCACCATCTCCGCATCGCTGAGGGTGTCGAATTCCGCGAGCTTCAGAAGAGTTTCGGTCCGGACAGGGGCGAACCCCTCTGCTTCTATTGTTCCGAGATCCCAACCGGATCCTTTCACATGAATGACTTCCACTGAGTCTCCGAAGAAATCTTTCTCTTTGGTTTTTACTGAGGTGTTTCCACCTCCGTGAAGGACCAACTCAGGGTTTGCCCCTAAAAGGCGTGATGTGTAGACGCGTTTGCCAAGATCGCCTTTGAATTTTCGGGCTTCAGAATCGGACCAGAGTGATTTCATTTCGGAAAAGAATAAAAGAAGAAGTGTTGCGAAGTAGAGAAGAATCTTTCCTAACCGTAAACTTTTTCAGGGTCGTAGGATTGCTCCTCAATCTCTTTTCCCAAAGCTACCGGATCGCCTGCTTCCTGTATATTCCGGTAAAAGCAAGATCGGTATCCTGCGTGGCAGCAGCCGGGCCCTTTTTGGCGGACTTTTACGACGAGGGCGTCCTGATCGCAGTCGGTGAGAATGCTTTCAACGACTTGAGTGTGTCCGGAAGTTGCTCCCTTGTGCCAAAGTTTCTGGCGGCTGCGGCTGAAATAGACGGCTTCGCCAATTTCAAGAGTCTGTTTGAGCGAAACTTCGTTCATGTAAGCGACCATGAGAACCTCATTCGTGTCCGCATCCTGGGCGATCGCAACGATGAGTCCGTTGTCGTCAAACTTGGGTGAAAAGGTGTGGCCGGTCTCGACTGCTTTTTTGTCGTCGCGATTTCCGAAGCTGATTTGGGTTGAACTGGACATAGCAAAATGGTGTGATGAACTCAATTAAAGTTAGACAATCCTAAACAGGCCAGCCATAGATGCAACCTCGACCGATGCAAGGGGGCAAATTTATCAGTTTTGAGGGTTCGGAAGGATGCGGCAAATCGACGCAAATCCGACGGCTCGTTGGTTCACTTGAATCAGCAGGGCATGACGTTCTACTGACTCGCGAACCCGGTGGGACGGTAGTCGGGGAAAAGGTCCGCGACCTGTTGCAGCATACTCCTGAGGCTTCCAATATGACCGATGAGAGTGAATTGCTGCTTTTTGCTGCGAGTCGCGCTCAGTTGGTCCGGGAGGTGATTCGCCCGGCGCTTGAGAGAGGAACGTGGGTGATTGCTGATCGTTTTCTGGATTCAACTACAGTTTATCAGGGGATCGCGAGGGGGCTGGATCGGGAAAAGGTTGAAGCGATCAATCGTTTTGCAGTTGGTGATCTGCTCCCGGAGTTGACCATTCTGCTCGATCTCGATGCGGGAGTCGGCCACGGTCGGGCAGTAGCTACTCGAGTCGACAATGAGCCTGACCGGATTGAGGACCAACCGCTCACCTTTTTTGAAAAGGTAAGGCAGGGCTATCTGGATCTTGCTGCAAGTGAAAGTAGAATCGTGGTGATCGATGCCAGGGGCGGGATTGAAGAAATTGCCGAGGAGATCCAAAAGATTGTGATTGAGAGATTAAATCCAGAGAGGGCTCCTGAGGCATGAGTTTTGAAATTGCCAAAGCTGTCGAGCTTCTGGAAGCTGCAAAGTCGAATAATCGTCTCGCCCATGCCTACTTGATCACCGGTCCCCGTGGCAGTGGAAAAGAGGCGCTGGCCATCCGAATGATTGAGATGGTCAACGGACAAAGCGGAGTGCTTCCCGCAGCAAACCTGGAGGATCTTCGAAATTCCACCAATACCGTAATTGGCCCGCAGTCGGTTTCGAGGCGAATCACCATCGATGCGATCAGGGCTGCGGAACATACCCTGCAAATGGCTGCGCCAGCAGGAGTCACCAAGTTTGCGGTTATTAAAGATGCGGACAGGATGATGGAAGCTGCGGAAAATGCATTCCTGAAAACCCTGGAGGAACCTCCCGCCGGAAGCCGCCTCCTTTTGTTATCGGCAAATCCCGAGATGTTGTTGGAAACCATCTTATCGCGTTGCATTTCCATTCCCCTGAAAGGAAAGGGCGGACCGGCGGAAGTTTCGGAAAGCGCCCGTGTTTTGCTCGAAAAATTGAGTTCTCATGCAAAGTCGGGGGAAAACAGTTTGTCGTCGGCACTTGGTCTCGTAGCGACTTTCTCCTCGATCCTCAAAGCGAAGAAGGCGGACATTGCCAAGCGGAATGAGGATGCTCTCAAAGAGGAAGCAGCGCATTATCGTAACAAGACCGAGGGCGATTATATCAAGAAGCGGGAAGAGTATTACAAAGCAATGACGGCTGCAGAATACATCGATCAACGAAACCGGCTCGTCGAGTATCTGGTGATGTGGTTCGGAGATGCTCTTCGTCAGCAAAATGGGTCAAAGAATCTTGATCTGCCGGACTACGCGGATGTGACTGCAAAGATGGCAACTGAGCGGAGCAATCGTGATCTCTGCAAACGGGTTGAGGCCGTCGAGGAGTTGCGGTCCAACCTCCACACCAATGTCTTTGAAGCCCTGGCGCTGGAGGCTGGGTTTATCCGGGCATTTGGGTGAGTCGTATCGGATCTCTTCATTAGTAAGATTGCGGCAGGTGTCGTCTATAGGCCCGGGCAGGAGGATTTCTGATTTCAAAGGCTTTGAAATCTCGCCGGAACGGCTACGCTTCGCGACGATGGAAAGCTTCAAGACCCGTGAATTTCGAATTCGACCCGAAAAATCCCCTGGAGGCGAGATTCGTGAGATCATTCTGGATCAACTGGTCTCGGTCACACACTGGCTGGGAAGGTTTGAAGAAAACCGCGACGAGGCGATTCACGAATTGAGAAAATGCGGCAAGCGGATTCGTGGTGTTCTGAGGCTGGCAAAGCCCGGTCTCTCCGAAGGAGACTTCAGGGCCGCTGATGCTCTGGCGCGTGGATATGCCAAGTGGTTTTCGGAAGCCCGTGATGCTTTTGTTCTTTTGGAAACCTGCGGGATGGTTGAAGAGGAGAACAAAGGGATTGATCTGTCGACTGTCCGCGAAGAGTTGATGAAATCCCATCGGTCCATCGTCTTTGGAGAGGAGATGGAGCAGTCGGTCAAAGAGGCCTCCCGACAGCTGGAGATGTTGAGATTAATGATTGAAAGGATTCCCTTCGATCAGTTGAACAAGGAGAATTTGAAAGAAGGGCGTGCGCTCTTGTTTGCGAAGGGGAAGAGGGAGTGCCGAAAGGCAAAAACTGGCAAATCCGAAGAGGATTGCCACCGCTGGCGCAAGCGGGCCAAGTATCTGTCTTTTCACGCCAGGTTGCTTGGAGAGCCGGATGCTGAGAGATTCGCCCGGCTAGGTTCTATGTTAGGTAGTCATCATGATTTGGCGGTGCTTGATGAAAGAGTAGAGTCAGTTGAGACAGAAGGTGTCGTCTCGCAAATGCAGAATCGTCTGGAAGAATCAGCGTTCTCCCTTGGTATTGAGTTGTTCGAAGCGAAGGCTTGAGCCTGGTTTTGGATCGGCTTTTATCTCACCATCTGATAGGGAACATGTATGGCACTGGGATTTCCCTCGAAACGAATCAGAAGGAAGGGATCCCTGTTACTCCTGTTCCTGTGGTTTTCGATCTGGGCTGGATATCATCTGGTGTCCTCGCTTGAGAGTCCTGATCCAAACTGGGATCGGGAGTTTGCATATCGCAGAATTGCCACCGCATCAGGCATTTTGTCGTACACCTCCGATGAGATTCCCAAGTGGGTGAAAGTGCTTTGTCTCATCGAATCGGAACACCTTTTGACGGAAGCTGATTTGATCTTCCTAGCTGGGAAGAAACATGGTGAGTTTCCTGATGCCGCTGCAGCGAACTGGTCGCTTATGTTTTCTATCTATGGAAGAAGTGCGAAGGCTAAAACCCTTCTTGAAAAGACTCTCAAGAAGGACCTTCGATCAGAAACTAGGAAAGAACTGGAGTTGGTCTCGCTTTTCATTGAAGGGGAAACTGTTCCAGCAGACTTGCATCAATGGGCGCTGGATCAGTATATGGACGTGGGGGGAACCTGGCCAATCCATCACTACTTCGGAAAGGTCGTCCACGACGATAGTCTGAATATCTGGTTGAATGCGATCAGCAAGAGAATGATTCAACGTGGCCTTTTTGCCAGGTTTCTCTCTTATTTCATCGGGTTGGTTGCCGCGGTTTCGATTGCGTTCGTTTTGATTGGGCGAAGGGCAATTCCTGATCCAGTGAAGGGTTCACCGCTCCCCGGTTGGTGGGATTCAAAGGCGGTGTTATCTGCTCTGTTTCTTGCGCTGGCGGCCTCAACTCTAATCGTGATGATGCTTTATCAAATCATCCCGGTGATCCCGCAAGCATATACCGCAATAGCACTTTTGAGCACTCTGCTTTTTGTCGTGATCCCACCTGCCTGGATGATCTACAGATTTATGCCGGGACTTAATGCGTCGACGAAATTCTTCCGGTTCACGGGAAAGAAAAAATTCCCTTTCGTGTGGTGCTTCGCTCTGGGAATGTCCGGCGCGCTGCTCATGTTTTCTGTCGGCCTCGTTGCCAATCTGATCGGGTTTGAGAGCCTTCGTCTTTCACCCGAAGATTGGCTCCGCCATGGAATGTTGGATCTTCCCGTTCAAATGCTGGGACAGATCTTCCTGGGGGCTTGTGTAGTGCCCTTTGCTGAGGAGATCGTATTCCGGGGATTCCTGTTTCGCGGGTTCTCAGATAAGATCGGAGTTTATGCCGCAGCGATCGGCTCCAGTATTGTCTTCGCCACCGTGCATTGGTACACGCCAGCAGGCTGGATACTCGTATTTGTGGATGGCTTGATCTTTTGCTATCTCTATCGAAGGACCGGATCCCTGTGGCCGCCAGTGATAGCTCACGGGGTGTTGAACTTTGTTCTGCTCTCGTCAACGACAAGCTGGTTTAGCCTTTGGTAGGGCTCGACCGAATTACTTCTTCAGAAAACCCATCGCATTTAACCAGTCGCCTGCGAGAGATGACCATTCGCTGATGAGTTCATCGGTATTCTGCAGACCAAATCCGTGTCCACCCTTGTTAAAGATGTGAAGCTCGGCATCGCGTTCGTGTCGGCGCATGGCGAGATAGAATAGCGCACTACCTTCAACGAATTTGCGGTCACCGTGGGCCACTACGAGAAATGTCGGTGGTGTTTTATCAGTGACCGTGACTTCAGGGGAAAGAGCGTTCTCATCCTTTGGGTTTTTCAAATAGGCCGGATAAACCAGGATGGCGAAGTCAGGGATACAACTGACCTCGTCGAGCTTCTTGTCTACTGGGTAAGTGCGTTTCCCGTCAGAGGTAAGTCCCATCGCGGCAAGGTGGCCACCCGCGGAGAATCCGAGAATCCCGACACGCTTCGGATCAAGTTTCCACTCTTTGGCATTTGAGCGCATCATACTGATGGCCCGTTGGGCATCCTGAAGGGGCGCGTGATGCTTTTCCAATCCGTCACGACGGGGGACTCTGTATTTCAGGAGTGCCGCACTAACACCAATCGAGTTCAGCCATTCACAGACCTCTTTCCCTTCGTGGGAATAAGCGAGAATGTTGTAGGCACCCCCCGGACAGACCACGACAGAGGCACCGTTTCCATTTTCTGTAGGATACATGGTCAGCGTAGGCGTGCTGACGTTCGACATGATTTCGATTTTGTGCTCACCCTTCAGCTCTACTTTTTCTTCAGGGAGTTTCACGTCGGCTTCTCCGGGAACGCCTTCCGGCCAGAGAGGGAGAGGTTCGAGAGGCCCGGCGATCGATAGTGATGTTGTCGCGAGAAGAATCAGTGAGAGACGAAGAATCATGATGAAGACGTATAGGGTTTGGGCCTGAAAGAGGCAACCTAAAGTCGGGACGTGAATACAGGTCCGCTTACTGCGGTGGAGTCCCAGGAAGTGGTATCAGACCCATTTTGACAATGCCGATTTCAGCATTGCAATCTCTTCCTCTTCGTGAGCTGCAGAGAGAGTCACCCGCAAGCGGGCGGTTCCGCGCGGGACTGTAGGATAGCGAATTGCCGGAACGAGAAAATCATCTTCCAACAAACTGTTCGAGGCGGCCAGGGCCTCGGCGTTTTCTCCGATAATGATTGGAAGGATGGCACTTGTTGCCGAAGAATCGAGGGAACTGATATTTGTCCAAAGTTTCCTCCTTAAAGAATCGCCATCACTTCCACCGATAAGGTTTATGGCATTGAATATGGTAGCCGCGAGGGCAGGTGAGGGAGCCGTAGAATAGATGAAACTGCGAGCCCGGTTGACCATCAGATCGACTAGTGAGCGCGATGCACAAAGATAGCCGCCCGACAGTCCGGCCGCTTTGCTGAACGTTCCCATTTGCAGATCGATGCGATCCTCCAGTCCCAATTCAGCAGCCAGGCCTCGTCCCTGAGGGCCAATGACTCCAAATGCATGAGCTTCATCGAGCAGAAGTAAGGCCCCGTATTTTTCTTTGAGCGCCACAATTTCCGCGAGCGGTGCCAGATCTCCATCCATGCTGAAGATGGATTCGGTTACAAGGAGGATGCGGCCATTGGCGTCGACCTTCTCGACAGCCCATTGAAGGTGGGACTCCAGTTTATCCAGATCATTGTGAGGGAAGATCCGCATCTTTGCCCCGCTCAATCTTGATCCATCAATCAGAGACGCATGGGAAAGCTTGTCGAGAATGACAATGTCTGACTTATCGCACAGACCGGAAATGACTCCAGTTGCGGTGGCGAAGCCTGAAGAAAATGTCAGGGCAGCCTCGGAACCTTTGAAATCGGCTAGCTGGCTTTCGAGTTCCAGATGAGGAGACTGAGTTCCGCAAACTAAACGTGATGCCCCTGATCCGACGCCGTACCGCGCTAAATTCTCCTGAAATGCTGCGATGAGGCGATCATCATTGGCCAGGCCGAGGTAGTCATTGGAGGAGAAATTGAAGCACTCTTTTCCGTCGGCTAGTCGAACCAATCGTCCCTGGGGGGAATCCAGCTTACGGAGATTCCGTCTGAGACCCAGCGACTCCAGCTCGCTCAACTCGTCCTTGGGATCCCGCATGATCGAGAGAAGCCAGGGACGGCTACTTCTTCTTGTCGTCCTCTTTCAGGAACGACGTCGCATTTAAGAGATCAACCGCCTGGCGAAGGGCACGATCTTCGAGGGAGGGCTTGTCCCAGGGGGTCGGCTTTCTGGCGCTCCGAAGGAGATAGTAATCCAGTTCCGGATCAGTTCCTGCGACGAGGGCGGCTTCGTTGAGACGCGGCCGCATCTTGAGGTAGAGAAAATCGGCGACTGGTTTTCCACCGTCAATCGCTTTATAGATTGCGTGCTTTGTCTTCTCCGGTGTTTCGGTGATAATGTCAGGCTCAATGCCTTTCTGGAAAAGAGAGCTGTCGTCTTCCAGTAAGACGTCTGCAATCGCGTAGCGTAAAATTCTATCATCACCAATTGGGACATCCCGGTATTCGACAGTCAGTCCGGGGGTTCTCTCGCCAATGATGAGGCACTTGTTCTCTCTCTTCAAAACCGCAGCAATCATTTCGCCGACATTTCCGGTTTCGTGATCAACCAGCAGAATGATTTCTCTCCGCCAGTTGGCATCGTTCGGTTTCGACACAAAGAGTGTCGCCCGTTCATTTCCGGGACGGCGACTTTTAAACAGGAGTTCATTTGCGGGACGGAACCGGCTCAGGATTTCGGCGGCGATGGCAAAGTCGGCCTGAGCCTGAGGAGATCGCAGATCCATGATCAGTGTCTCCAGCTTTTTATCCTTGGTGAATTTTGTGAGAGCTCCATCAAGTGCTTTCACCCCGGCTTTATTGAATTTCCCAAAGCGTAAATATGCGACGGATTCGTTGATTTTGGCTTCGTAAAACTTGAAGGGGGAATTTCGCGCGGAGCGGGATTTTTCGGTCAGAAGCATCGCGCCGAAATCGAGCCGATCCAGCATTCCCTGAAGTGCTGAGCGGTTGATCTCCAGGTAGTCGAGGTCTTCACGGTTGATGTAGTCACTCTTGAGAAGCCGGAAGGCTTCCTGGAGGTTCCCTTGATTGAGTTGGTCGATCAGTTCCCGAAGTTTCTGTGGATCATCGGCTTCCGGCTCGCTTGCTTCCTTGGGGGTTGGCGTTGGTGCTGCCGCTGCATCTGCCGCATTCGCTTTGGCCGGCTCCGCAATTTGCGCGGCGACAGATAAAGGAGTGATCGCGATCAGCAAGGCGATCAGAAGGTTCATTCTCTGAATCATGATTCCGGAACTCTAATACCGTTAGGGAAATGGTTCAATGCCGCGTCACGGTCTGATTTACCCCATTGAAAATACTGCCGAATGGCTTCGTAAAGATAGTCCCGTCCGATTCGGATCGCATTTTCGAGTGGCTCACCGAATGCAAGGCTTGCGGCGATCGCGGCGGAGAGAGTGCAGCCGGTCCCGTGAATGTCCGGAACTTCGAGGCGTTTTCTCGAGAAAAGAATCAACTGACCGTCGAGCCAGGCGGCATCGCGGATGGTGTCGTCGTCAAAAAAGCGTCCGCCTTTGACCAGGACTTCGCAGCCATATTTCTCGGCCAGCTCTCGAGGAGCTGATTCGAAAGAATCCCTGGAATCGATTTTGTGAGCGAGCAAAGATTCAGCTTCTGCAATGTTCGGCGTTATCAGAGTGGCTGAAGGAAGCAGCTTTTCTTTCACGAGTTCAATTCCGGCATTGTCCAGCAGGGCAGCGCCTGCCGTCGCATGAAATACCGGATCAACGACCAAATGAATTTCCGGATTTCTGCGGAAAAAATCTGCGACAACTTCAACATTCTCCGCTGTTGCCAGCATTCCGGTCTTAGCGGCGCCGAGCGGATATTTCGATTCAAGCGTGTTGAGTTGTTGATCTAACAGGCCTGGATCGACGGCCTGAATCTGAGATACTTCACCGGGAACTTCCGCAACCACTGCGGTGACGGCGTTAACGCCATAAGCCCCCAGAGCGGAAAAGGTTTTGAGATCGGCTTGGATTCCGGCACCTGCGGAGGAATCCGAACCTGCGATGGTAAGGGTAATTGGAGGGTTCAAAACAATGGCATACGGTCGTGAAATCTTGGCAGAGCCTTGCATATTGTGCAAGTAGTCCGTGTGGAAACGAATAAGCCCTATCCAAAATCGATTTTTGCCGACAAGCTTACAGGTCATTCCGGGACCTGCGAACTCATGGATGATTTGGGCGAAGCCCTCACTCTCGGTCGCGGAAAACTCCGCATGATGGGAGGAGGGAATCCCGGCCACATCCCGGAGATGCAGGAGATCTTTCGCAAGCGGATGCTGGAGCTGGTGCAGGACACACCCGACGAGTTTGACCGCGTCCTCGCTGACTATGATCAGCCTGCAGGGAGCCCGGCTTTCCGTGAGGTGCTCGCGGATTTTTTGAAACGGGAGTATGGATGGAACCTGACCCGTAAGAATGTAGCGATCACGAATGGTGGGCAGACAGCATTTTTCTTTCTCCTGAATCGGTTTGCCGGGAAAATGGCCGGAGGCGGACAGCGGAAGATTCTTTTGCCGATTGTCCCTGAATACATTGGCTATGGCGATCAGGGCGTCGCGGATGTCGAACTCTTCGACGGTCGGAAACCCCTTATCGAGAGGATTAGTGAACGGGAGTTCAAATACCGGATCGATTTTGAAAATTTGAATGCGAATCGCGAGGAGCACGGAGCGATTGCAGTTTCCCGTCCGACGAACCCGAGTAGCAATGTCCTGACCGATAACGAAATTGCAAAGCTTCGCGAACTGGCAGCAGAGGAGGGGATTCCACTGATTATTGACAATGCCTATGGCCAGCCATTTCCCGGTGTAATTTTTCCCGACGTCACCCCGGTCTGGGATGAAAATATTATCCTGACAATGAGTCTGTCCAAACTGGGGCTTCCCGGAACGCGAACCGGAATCATTGTGGCCCGGGAGGATGTGATCGATGACATGCGTTCGATGACGGCGATCGTCGGGCTGGCGAACAACAATGTCGGACAGGCGATGGCGCGTCCCATGATTGAATCCGGCGAGGTACGTAGACTTTCGGAGACGGTGATTCGTCCTTTTTACAAAAAGCGGGCCGAGCTTGCCGTGTCCCTGGCTCATGAGTGTTTGCCGGATTCCGTTCCCTGGAGAATGCATCAGAGCGAAGGTGCATTTTTCCTCTGGTTCTCTTTTGAAAATCTGCCGATCAGTTGCCGTGAGTTGTACCGGAAATTAAAGGACGCCGATCTTGTCGTCGTGCCGGGAGAGTATTTTTTCTACGGTCTCGATAAAGAGAAATGGCCTCACGCAAGGCAATGTATCCGGGTGAGTTTCACTCAGCCTGAGGAAATCGTTCGGGATGGTTTCGGAATTCTTGGGAAGGTGCTGGAAGAGGTTTACCGGTAGCGTTTTGTGGTAGGGCGTAATTCTGTTCGGCGGAAATGAAGAAGTCTTTTCGATGGCGGCGAGTTCTAGCGATTGTGATCGTTGCCTTTATTGCGATGCTGGCGGTGAGGGAAATTCGCCAGCGGTTATCGGTGAGCGATGCGATACCCACTTCTGGAGGAATGGAGCTCAATGTGCGAATTGATGTCGAGCCCTATTTGCAGTTCGATCCGCGTTGGAAAACAAAAGAACTTGGCTCGAGCGGAGCGCAAATTGGACTTTACGGATGCACTCTCTGCGCCACAGCGATGGCTTTAAGTTCGCAAGGGTTTGCAATTGATCCGATCGAACTGAATGACAGGTTGAATGAGAAACAGGGTTTCACAGAATACGGTTTGATTATCTGGAAGTCAGTAGATGCTGTGTCTGAAGAAGAGTTTCAGGTGGTGATTCCGCGACGCCCGACTCATGAAATTATCGATAATCAGCTCGCAAAGAACAATCCACTGATCGCGAAAGTGCTTTATCAGAACACAATTTTTCACTGGGTGCTCATCACGGGAAAACTGGGAGAGGAGTATTTGATTCACGATCCACTTGGTGACGGATCCTCACATGAAAAAATGACGGAGTATCCAAGTGGGATTTACGCACTGCGATATTTACAGAGGCGTTAGTGAGGATGTGAAGGGTTTTCGGGATCCACCTTTCCGTGGTCACAGTGCCCGGGAGGCTTTGAAATCGGATAGGTTTTCGCCATCCAGGTAAGCAAGGAATTCTCACCCTTATGCAACGCGCGCTTCTCTCTAAATACTGAGCCCGTTTTCCGGGAGGTGATCTTCCTTTTGCCGAATCATCCACATTCCCGCAAGCACGAGGGCAATGGAGCCAATCACGACCGAAGTGATCATGACGATTGACTGAGTTGTTTCACCCGGCTCAGCAAATTTCACAATCATCCGCCATAGGTTGAGGGCGCCATTGATAAAGGCGTGAGCAACGATCCCCGGTATGATGGAGCCGGTGCGCCAGGCTAGAATGCCGATCCAAATCCCGAGAGGAAGCGCAACAGCGATAGCGTTGGGCATAAGGTGCACCAGCCCAAAGATCAGGGAACTCACAGCAATGGCTGTAAATGGTTTCCAACGTTTGAGGAGGCGCGACTGCAGGTAGCCGCGAAATAGGAATTCCTCGATAAATCCGGGAGCCAGGGCGACCAGAATGACAAAGATTATCCCGTCGATCAGACCAAGCTGCTCCAGGAAAACGCCTGTAGTGGCATCACCGGGAAGCATACTCGCCAGAGGTCCGACCGCCGCAAGAATCGGAATGGTGGCCAGTGCGCCAAGCAGGCAGATTCGAATTCCGCCGCGCGGAGCTTTTAGGTTCAGGCGTTCCCGAAACGGAACCGGAGAAAGGCAGGCCATCCCTATGGCAGTGATGGCAAAGCCCAACTGTCCGCACATGAGAAGACCGATAAAGACAGGGGAGGAGGCCAGTTGCTCAGTGAGTTTGGCGGTGAGGGTGTTTGCGTCCTCCCCGGCAAGGGCTTTAGGCACAATGAGAATCACCACCAGGATGATTTGAAAAATCACTGCCAGGGAAATTGCAATGAATGGAGCCAGCATGGCCGGCCAGATTCGTTGCGGTGGAGAAGACTCGGATTCGATTTGGTCAGACACAGGTCAAATGTAGGAACTCAACTGATTGATGGCGAGGCAATTTCACGCAAAGCAGTCGCCATGCCCGGGGTGGCGAAAGCGGCTCTCGTTCGTTCTTTTCGGGAATTGAAAGAGACAGGGGTGAGATTAATCGCCGGCCAGTTCCATTCTGGTTTTCCACTCCTGCCAATTGGCGACCATTTCTTTCACCACCTGAGGGTGAGCTTCGGAGAGGTCGTTCGTTTCCGAGCGGTCTTCCTTGAGATTGTAGAGTTCCCATTTCCTATCATTCAGTGGCGGGCTGATGTTCCAGATAATTTTCCAATCTCCTTCGCGATAGGCATGGTTCTTGAGAAATGACCAGGCGAAGCTTTCCGGCTGTGTTCTTTGCCTGCCCTCCAGAACAGGGACGAGAGAATGGCCTTCCAGAGGAGGAATCTCGAGTCCGCCTCTTTCTTTGGGATATTCTGCTCCGGCCAGTTCCAGCAGTGTCGGCATGAAGTCCACGAGGTGCCCGGGTTGATGAGTAATTTTTCCGGCTGAAATTCTGGCAGGCCATCGCACAATCATCGGAGTAGCGATCCCACCCTCATAGGGCCAGACTTTGTGTTTTCGAAAAGGAGAGTTCTGGGCCCAGCCCCAGGATTTCCCGACAAATTCGTAGCCTCGCGGATCGCCGACCGGGATGCCTTTATTGTATTCGAGAAAGCCCGGTTCTTTTGCCGATGTCGGCCAACTGGAGCAGCCTCCGTTGTCGGAAAAGAAAATGACGAGCGTATTGTCTTCCGCTCCGGTCTCCTTCAGCGCGGCAAGGACTTTTCCGATTCCCTGATCCATCCGATCGACCATCGCAGCGTAGACTTCCATACGGGCTTCTTCGCGGGCGCGTGTCGCTTCATCCAGTTTGTCCCAGGGGATGACTTCGTAGTCATATCGAAAACTTCCTCTGGGTAAATCGACAGGAGACAGTTTGGTTTCCGCATCAATGATACCGAGTTCGATTAATTTCTGATGCCGCCTTTTTCGGAGAGGCTCGTATCCATCTGCATATTTTCCCCGGTATTTTTCGATGTCTTCCGGTAGAGCGTGAAGAGGGAAATGTGGAGCCGTATAGTTGAGGTTGATAAAGAACGGCTTGCCCTTTTTTGTCAGGTCCTGAATGGTTTTTACGGCATGATCCGTGAAGGCATCGGTGGCATAATAGTCATCCGGGAAGTCTGTGATCTTCACTTTTTGATTGTGAGCAAAGGTGCGCACTTTGCCTCCGTTGTAGAAATCAGGGTCGGGCTTTGCAGGATTGAAAAAGCTGCTGCATCCATCGAGTAATCCGTAGTATTCATCGAAACCCCGATGAATCGGTTGTCGTTGAGGATCGTTGCCGAGATGCCATTTGCCGGTCATGGCGGTGGAGTAGTTTGCGTCGCGAAGAACTTCCCCAAGCGTTACCATGTTCGGGCGTAAGAGACCTCCCTTTCCCTGTCTCGGATACAGTCCGGTGTAGAGCGCTGCCCTGGTCATGATACATACAGCGGCGTTGTAGAATTGACTGAATCTCAGCCCTTCTGCAGCAAGCTGATCGAGATTGGGCGTCTGGATCTCACCTCCGTAACAAGCGATGTCTGAATACCCCAGATCATCGCAGACGATCATGACAATGTTGGGCCGCTCCGCTGCAAATAAGAAGACGGGAAAGGCGAGAATCAGAGGGGTCAGGATTCTTCTGAAAATGGAATTCATTTGCTCTGATAGAATCAGAGAAAGGGATTCTTGTCGATGCCGCGGTGAAGTGTTCTTGATGAAGAATTGGCAGGGCATTCGGGGAGGTGAACCGACACAGGGTAACTTTATCCATTCTGCCATTGGCCTTTCGGAAAATCATCGCATCCGAAACCGGTTTCTTTTCGTCTATAGGTTATGAACTTTTCCCGGGGACTGGCCATTATATGCTCATTAATTTCGATACCATACTTCTCGAGTGCGGAATGGAATCAGTGGCGGGGACCGGATCGGACCGGTGAAATTCACTCGGATGCGGTCTGGCCGAAATCGCTGAAGTCAGAACACCTCAATGAATCATGGAAAGCAGATTTGGAAGAAGGATATGCAAGCCCTGTTAGTGACGGTGAGTTTGTCTTTACCGTCGCCACCAAAGATAAGGCATACGAAGTGGTGAAAGCCTTTGATTTGAAAAGCGGCGCACTGGTTTGGGAGAAGACCTGGGAGGGGTCTATCAAGGTGCCTTTCTTCGCAGCAAAAAATGGCAGCTGGGTTCGAAGCACTCCGGTGGTCAAAGAGGGTGCCCTCTATGTTGGAGGGATGCGCGATGTCCTTGTGAAGATGGACGCAAAAACAGGTGATGAAATTTGGAGAGTGGACTTTACTGAGAGAGAAGGAACGGAGGTTCCATCATTCGGCCAGGTGTGTTCTCCATTGGTAGACGGTGGTTTCGTCTACGTGCAGGCAGGACTCGCAGTCACGAAATTAAACGCATCGACCGGTGAGTCTATTTGGCGTTCGATGATTGATGAACGAGCCATGTTTGGAAGTGCCTTTTCATCGCCGATTCTCGCAACGATAGCAGGGAAGCGGCAATTGCTGGTTCAGGCGAGGTTGGCTCTTGCCGGACTGGATCCTGAAACCGGAAAGGAACTCTGGACGATTCCTGTGAAAGCATTTCGTGGAATGAATATTCTCACTCCGACTGTGGTTGGCGAGGACCAGATTTTCACAGCCAGTTACGGCGGAGGTGCTTTCCTCTTCAAGGTGAGCAGCGGGGCAGATGAGAAATTTTCAGTGGCTCAGGAGTGGAACAACGAAGCGGCGGAAGGTTACATGGGGTCGCCGTCAATTGTTGGCGATCATGTTTACCTTCACGGTCGGGACAAAAAGTTTCACTGTCTTGAGATTTCCTCAGGAAAGGTCCTCTGGTCAAGCGAGGAGGAATTTGGTGAATACTGGTCGATGATTTCCAAGGGGAGTGAAATCATTGCTCTGGACCAGAGAGGGGAGTTGATTCTTTTTGAGGCAGACCCCGGAGCTTTCAAGATCACAGATCGTAGAAGAGTCAGTGACAAAGCAGAGTCGACCTGGTCGCATGTCGGTCTGCAGGGCGACAAAATCCTTGTCAGGTCGTTGAAAAAGATCTCTGTCTGGGAATGGAAGTGAACGGGGGGCAGTCAAAGACCGTCACTTCAAGAACGCTTTTCCTCCACCAGTCGAAAATCCGGGACCGGGGATCCGCTTACCCTTCGACGCGCACTGCAGAAGGTTTGCCTTCGGCACTTTCGATAAGCGACATTTTCAGCTTCCAGTGGTTTGCGATTTTCTTAAGAAGGTCACGCCGGGAAATATCCGGTGCTTCAAAATTCAGAGGTGCACCGTTTTGAGGAAGGTTGGTAGTTTCGTACCGAATATCACGAAGGGGCACCTGATCAAAAACTGCCTGTGGTGTCATTGCCACATATTTCACTTCGAACCGTTCATCGAGCCACTTGAGGAGAGGTTCGTAATCGGTTTTCAGGAATCCACCACCTACTTCTGAACCGCTGTTGCCAGTTGGAGTAGGCTCGATTTTCTTGCCAGCCTTTTTGCCTCCAGTGGAATCACAGGAGATCAAGCCCAAGGTGAGCACCACAAAAACGGTCGAAAGCAAAGATACCCTGAAATTCATGTCATCAATAATACCCCAAATTTTTCGAGTGTCTTTTTAAAAAAACACGTTTTGAGGGTAAAAAGCGGGATTTTCCGCGGAAAATACGCTAAAAAGGTTCTTTCAGCTATGAAGACGGCAATTTATCCAGGCAGTTTCGACCCCGTTCACAATGGCCATCTCGATGTAATCGAGAGGGCAACGAAGATTTGTGACCGCGTAATTGTTGCGGTCGCTCATAACGAATCGAAGTCAGAATTGTTCAGTTCTGAGGAACGAGTGAGTTTGATTGAAGAGTCGACCTCTAAAATGAACGGCGTCGAAGTGGTTTCTTTTGAAGGGCTGTTGGTGGATTTTTTCAGAAAAACCGGTGCCGATGCAGTAATCAGGGGACTGAGGGCGGTGTCAGATTTTGAATACGAATTTCAGATGGCTTTGATGAATCGTAGCCTTGAAGAAGAACTGGAAACGATATTTATGGTTCCAAGTCAGGAGACTATTTATCTCAGTTCCCGTATCGTCAAAGAGGTCGCCAAACTCGGCGGGGATATCGACGGTTTCGTTTCGACAGTTGTCAAAGATGCTCTGGTCGAAAAGCTTGGGTTGTGATCTGCGCCCGGATTTGGGGCTACCCCTTATCGCGATTTCAGAGCGGAGGAATAGCATTTGCTGATTTCTTGAAAGACTCCGTCGGCATCTCTTTTCTCAAGCGGCGACATTGGGTAAGTGCAATAGACATAAGTGGGGGATCCACCGAAAGTGGCGCTCACGGCAGACACCGGGAGATTCTGTTTTTCGCAACACCGGGTGATGTGTGCGGAATGAGCATTCGCAAAACGTTCCAGAGAAACGGTCGCGGAATAAACATCCTGATTGTCAGTGCTGTACTGCAACTCATCGCGATAGGCTTGGCTCTTCGGAGTAGGATCTATCTTAGACTGTAGATAGTGGGTCTTTACCGGTTTTCCTTCTACGACAATCACTTCGTCGGCATCTCCACGGTGAGCATATTTGATGAGTTCATATACAGAAAGGGGAGTGTTCTCTTTGTCGGTGAAGGAAATATTAAAACTCGGGTCCATCACCACCAGTTTGCTTTCACCCGTCGCTGTTTGGATCTCGATGAGGCACATCGCATGAGAGTATTCGGAATTCTTTAGCCCGAACAGGTAGGATCGAAAGCCGAGGCTTTTGTATTTCATATGCAAGGCGTAGGCGGCCCCCTGGCACATCACGGCATGTTCGTCGGCGTCGAGAATTTCCTCAAGTTTCTCCCAGTCGTCGGTGAAAATTCCCATTCCGATTTGGGCGGAAGCGGATCCCCAGTCGCAACGAACTGCAATTGCGTCCCGTATACTTGCGGCTTCTTCAAAAGAGGGCGCGGTCGCAAAACTGCCGATAGTTTTCAAGACGGTGCGATTGCTGAGGTTGAAAAGATGAACTCCATCAGCTCCAGCTTTGTACCATTGGGAAGCCCGTTGGTGATGTTGTTTGGAAGTCAGGTTCGCGCGGCGTTTCGGCTTCATTTTTCCCTCAGCAATCAGCTTGTCCTCTTTTGCCGTAGTGTCGTGACCGTCGAGTATGCATTCTTCGCCGAATAGCACTGCGCATCCGCTGCCCTCAGCCATTTCCACAAAAGGACTGATATCGAAGCTATATCCTCCGAGGCCATATTGTCCAACGACGAGGTAGTCGATCCATCCATTGCCAATCCATGTCTCGATATCACATCCCCAGGTTTTGTATTTCTGCCAGTCGATTCTGAGGGAAAGACCGATTCGGCGACCTTTTTGTTTTCCTGCTTCGTCGAGGATTGCCCGGGTTTCCCTGAGGTAAGCCGTCATAAATTCGGCTTTGATCGAATCCCAGCGGGAATCATCCATTGGGGTTTTGAGGGGATTGTCGTCGTACTGTTTTTTGAACGCTTCCACCATCGGCTTCTCGTGACTGAAAAAAGTGGGGTGCCTTTGGAAATCAAGGTTGATGCCATCAATGTCGCGCTTCACTGCCTCCCGAACGAAGCCCAGTTTGAATTCACGAACTTCCGGAAAGGCATAAGACAGCCGGGTGAGCGGTTTTCCTCCGGTGTCGTGCTGACGAAATTCCAGATGGTCGCGCCAGAAGTCGCTGTTGAACATCTTCGCCAGCCCTCCCTCCCAGGCACTGGCTGAGTAGTCGCCGTTCATCCTGATAGATGCATAGCAGGCGATTTCGGCGTCGTTGCATGCGGAGGCAACGACGGCGAGAGTGTCAACTCCCTTGTCTTTGAGGCCTTGCAAGGTTTCCGCTGCCAACTTGTCGCCCCTGCGGGGATACTCCTTGAGACCTTCTCCGAGCAGCTTGTGATTTGGTGAGGGGAAGTTCACGCGGCTTCCTCCTACGATGCACCATTCGAAAACTGCGAGTTGAGTGTCGGCGTAGCTCAGAACGTGACGTCGAAGGTCATCTTCGGTTTTGTAGTGGCCACCGTAAAATTTGCTGAATCCGTCATCGTTAATGATGACAATCTTTTCCCCGTTTCGCGGCGTTGGTGGTTCGGTAGAGATGGCGTCACTCAAAAGCGAACAGAGGATTCCAAGGCAGAAAAGAATGCGAACAGGCATAGACCCACACGGATCCATTGAACAGCCACTGTTCAATATGCGCATGTCAGTCAGCAAAGTAGTTAAGGCGCAGTTAAGGCCGGGAAGTGAGGGGATTCTACTTCTTCAACACCTTGTCGAGCAGCTTTGCTTTCGCATCGACTTCGGTGACGGTGACATATCCGTCTTTGTTCGCGTCGAGAATGTGGAAAATCGGATGGTGCTCCTTTTCCACTTCTTTAATCTCCAGTCTATCATCGAAGTTCTTGTCGCCCTTCATCACAATGAGTCTGCGGATTGCGGTGTCTAAATTTCCCTTGAAGCGTTTTCTGGAAGCGTCGCGTTCTTTCTTGAGCCCTCCAGCGAGGGCTGCGTGTTTCGATTTGTCAGAGGCGACACACTTGAAGATGATACTTCCCATTTCGTCATTGGATTGCTCACCCCAGTAGATTCGATGGGGAGGGGAGAATGGGTTTGTAGGGTTAGCTGATGAATTGTCGTAGGTGATCAGTGTGTCGATTCGCGTTCCCTTCGGGAGATGCATGGGTTTTTCGTAGGCGAATTGTCCCTGCCAATTGAATTGCCATTTTGAGATGCGGAACAGTTTTTGTTTTGATCCATCCGGCATAGTTGCTTCCGCCTGAACTGAAGAACAGATTTGATGGGCATGCCCCCAGCAGGTGACGAGGTCCATGTCTTCCGGCACAATCAGGTGATCATGAAGTTTGTAAGCACTTTCTCCCGGAGCAACATTCAAACCGGTCTTCCCTCCAAAATCGGGTGGGACTTGAAACTCAATGAGTCGTTTCTCCGGAGCCATGTCGGCAAAGTAGATGCCCACTTTGGTTTTCTCTTTTTCGGTCTTTCCGGTTGGATGAAAGTGAGTTTGCAGAACCAGATCAGAACCCTTCGCCATTGGCATCGCGAAGTCTTCGCTCAGGTCGAGCGGTGTTCCGCCGACTGCCCAACCTCCCAGGGAACCGGTGGCTTTGAATCCCTTTCCTTTAAATCCGGGCTTGTCGTCTGCTGCGGCGAGTTTTCGGGCACCTTTTTTGTTGTCTAGAAAGAAGAGAACGTGGTGTACGACAGTCCGCGCCGAAGGGCGAACATCGACAGCCCGGACCCATTTGTCTTCGGGCAGGTCGAGAGGGAGAACGAAATAGCGATAGATATCGTTCCCTTCGGCATGAATCTCGAAACTCTCATCCATTTCGAGAATGACATCAGGTTCCTTGCCGAGGCTCCAGCCTTCAGGGAAATTCGGAAGTTCCGGAGTCTTTTCGGGATCGCCTTCCGGCGCGCCACTGTCTACCCATTTACTGATGAGGTCGATTTGCTCCTGATTGAGACTCATCTTGCCGCGGAATTCCCCCCAACCCGGTTCTGGATGCCATGGAGGCATGAACCCCTCGCCGGTAACCCGGGCGATTGTTCCGGCTTTGCGCTTTACCGATTGGTAATCAGTCAGGGAGAAGGGAGCTGCTTCGCCCGGGCGATGACAGGATGTGCAGTTGTTAAAAATGATGGGCGCGATGTCATCTGAGAAGGTGGGCTCTTCACTGAAGGCGGGCAGGGAAGTAATGACAATTAGTGCGGTGATTGGCAGTGGGAGCTTCATGAAAGTTGGAAGATGAAGGAGTAAGATTGAACGCTTCGAAATGGACCTTTTGAGTCTTCAGTTCTTATGAGGAGCTTGCACAGAAAAGACATCATATTGCGGGCACTATTTCAAGAGCTAGTCGATTTCTTTCTTCCCAGGAGAATCAGAATCACAACGAAATTTAACGGATAAAGATACTGCTCAATCCGCTCAGTTGAAAAGAAAGATCCGGTCACGATGAGACTCAGAAAGATGTAGAAAAGGAAGTAGGCGGAGAAAAACGGGTAAGCATTTCGGTGGGTAAAATTCAGGGGTTCAGTTTTCCTTTTGAAGAAAAGATGGCGGCCCCATGAGAAGGAGAAAAGGAGAACCACGGCAATGGTCAGGTAGTGGAACAAGGGCGCATAGAAATCGATATCGGAAATTTTCAGGCTGGCTTTCATTTTCTCGATTCCGAAAGAGGAAGTCCATACTTTCAGTGGAATCAGAAAAGACAGGAAAAGAAACGCAGCGAATTGCCTTTTAGAATTCGGATTGGATTTGACCGTCGAAGAATCGTCCCACCGCGAGGTGAACGTTCCATAGGCAAGTCCGATCCCGCCGAAGAATCCAAGGCTGTATTCCATGACGTTCCAGAAGTTGAATGGAAATCCGGATTGAATTCCGTATCGATGAAGGATATTCCCAAAGGCAAAACCGAATCCAGCTCCGAGGGCAGTGAAGCAGGCGACCCGGAATGCTGCTTTGTTATTTGAGCGCAAAATATATCCCGCCAGAACAAGGGCAATCCCCAGGGACGCAGCCCAGGCTTCCGATCGAGGTGGCGTCATTCTCCAACCCAGGAAGGATATCAGTAGTGCGTAGCATAGAATGCCTCCGATCAGCATTGACAGCGATAAGAGAATCCAGCGAACGGGTGATTTCTTCGAATGAGAAAGAGCCAGGCCGAAAAGTCCGCCTCCAAGAAATCCGTAGAGTGCGCCGACAACGCCGAGCATGGCGTTGCTGTAGATCGCAAGAGACGTGTCAGGTTTGTGGCCGTTGCCTACAAGCAAGCCGTAACTCATCATACCACCGAGCCCCCAGCCTATAGAACCGGCTAAAGTGATCCCAAATAAATTGGAATACCAGTCCTCTCGCCGCGCCATTACAAGAATGACAAGGCAGGCAATGCCACCGGCCCAGGCAGCGCCCTGTTCATGTCCAAATTGACCCCGCACTGCCCACGCAGTTCCGAGAGTGAGCGCAGTGATCAGGACTTTGCGAAACATTATCTGGAAGGGAAGTCTGATTCGCTGAATTGAACGCGTAGCCCGCCTTGCATGGTCGTAAGCCAGAACTCGCCCGGCTTATTTTCAAACAGGTAGGGATAGGATAGCCAACGGGCAGATGTTTTTGCGCTCGAGTTTATATTGCTGGCGACTACCACTGGATCTGTCCAGGAGTTCCCATCGTCATCCGACCACATCAGGGAAAGTTCCTCGCGAAAATTACTGACAGGAGTTTCCGACCAAAGGCCATCACCACCACTGAGTTTCCATGCGTTTTTCCCTGCTGGGTAGAGTCTGTTCCAGACTAGCAAAAGGCGCCCACTTTCGGTCCGCCTCAACAGACCCGGCGCGCTACTGGCTGCAATTCCTGATGGCTGAAGGATTCTCCAGAATGCTCCGCCGTCGTGGGAATATGCGGACCAGAATTCGCCCCAGTTGGTCCGAATCAACATCCAGAGCCGACCATCCTCTAGCTCGGTCAGGGTTGGTTCCGTGACTCCACCGTGATGGCCCTTTCCCCCAAGATCGATCAGGTTACTGGCCTTCCAGGTCTTTCCATCGTCGGTCGATGAGTAGGTGAGGACAGCATGCCTTCCCGGATCATTCTGCATTTTCATGGCTGTGAAAATAATGCGGCCATCTTTTGTCTGGATCATGTCCCGCACGGCTCCGGACCATTCATCGTGCATTTTTTGAATGTGGGTCCAGGTAAGCCCGTCATCTTCACTCCGCATTACCCAGGTCGGAAGCACGGCACCGGGGGCATCGTGAAGTTTATCCTCCCATGTCCACTTGCGCTCATTGAGGTTCATGAAAGCGGCAATGATCGTGCCATCTTTCGTTCGAAGCATGGCTCTCTCCCGGCTGACTTTGATTCCTTTTTCGGCTGGTTCCTTCATCGGCCGGGGATCCGACCAGGACTTTCCACCATCTGAACTGATGAAGGTTTCTTCACTGTCGATTGCCAGGATTTTTCCATCCCCGGTGTGGGCAAATGGCCCGAGTTTGTCAGTTGGCAGAGGAGTTACTTTTTCATGAAGGACTGGAACTTCCTCTTGTGCCTGCGAGTCCAAAGAGAAAGTCGCAGTGATAGAGGCTAGTGTAGCTGCAAGGAGAAATCGCGGGATCAGTTTCATACCGCATGGAGTGTGGTCAGATTTTCTGATACCCGCGATCTTTTAGAGCATACGCGTTAGCGGAATACGAAGGAATGGCTCACCTTGCTTTGATTTTTACCCGGTTCGTATCCCGACTGCTTGCTTGTGAAAGAGAGGATGCTTTGACTTTTACTTTTCGGGTAGGGCGCCGGTTGATCTTCCGATATTTAACCAATCCCTGATATTTGATCATGCTTCCCGGGGACAAGCCATTCTCCAGAAGGCCAGTCCGGGTTATTTGTGCGGTTACATTTTTGCGGCCACCGGTGAGACGATAGAATTTCACCTTCAGTTTGTTTCCGGAACCTGACTCTCGAAGACGATATTGTTCTGTGAGGTTCCCGTCGTTTTCGAGCGCAAAGTGAAACTTCTTTGTTTTCAGTTGAGGCAATCTTATTCGGGCCTGTTGTCCGCCGCCGCTACCATTGTATCGATTGTTTCCCTTCATCGATGAATGATTTTTACCTTTCCCTATTCGGAGATCGGGCTGGAAATTGCTATTGGCTTCAAGAATGGTCAGATGAAATCCTCGATTTGTCGGAGTGCCGAAATTGGAGCCGGGTTCCTCGACATCATAAATGGAGACATCAATTTCCAGGGTGTTGGCATCGACTATTTCAGGACGAATGTTAGCAGATTCATCGCCGGAAATTGACATCACGATATTGGCGTGGGCAAGATAGTCGGCTTCTGTTTTTCCGGTAAATGCTCCGGGAGCGAAAATCGTCACCGTGTATCTACCGTTGCTATTGCGGGTCTGTCTCTTATACACATCTCCGAGCCCACGAGACCGAGGCTGATCTC
>CAJXQE010000057.1 GCA_913058215.1 uncultured Verrucomicrobiales bacterium | reverse complement strand
ATCTACACTATCCTCTTCGTCGGCAGCGTCAGATGTGTATAAGAGACAGGTTCCGACCAGGTGTTGAGAAAACCGCTTTCTGCTTGAGCCAGCAGAGGCGATGAAAGAAGTGATGTCATTCAGGTCGTTGAACGGGGGGCTGCGATAGCAGCGCTCGTGCAGAGCTAGTTGTTAGTGGTGGCGGTGGGTTCATTGTCCGGAGGAAAAGGAAGAACCATATCCAGGCCGCTGGGAACGGAATCGGGAATGGTGCTACTGAGATCACGGGCTTTCGGACTGGTGAGTGATTTGAGAAAGGCAAGCAGATCAGCGATTTCGCCTTCTTCGAGAAAGGTGGGTAGTTTCAGTTCGGGCGGCATGGTTTTCATGACGTCTTTGATGGTCTTCTCATCCTTGTGGACCGCTCCGCGAAATTCGGGCTCGAGCTGTTTCTCATCATACTCACGCATTGCCTGGACCGGGTTCAGTTGATGCCTGACGACTGCTTCCAGAGTGGAGTAAGCGCCATTGTGCATGTAGGGACCCGTTAGTTCCACATTGCGAAGGGGTGGGGTTCGGAAGGCATACATGTCTTCGAATCCGAAATCACTTCGGTGAGCGACTCCAAAATCGAGATCTTCTGCTGCGCTTGGGCCCGGGCCGATCGGGATCACTCCTATGTTGTGGGGAAGCTGATCTGTCATGAGGCGGCCGGTGTGACATTTGACGCAGTCTGCTTTCCCGTAGAAAAGATGAGCGCCGCGCAGCTCTTGTTCATTGAGGGCGGAGTCGTCGCCAGCGAGAAATTGATCCCAGGGGGCATCGAGAAAGGTGAATGAATCGATTTCAAATGCCGCGATGGCATTGGCGGCATGACCGAAATGGAGTTTTGTCGGGTCTTTGTCAGGATACGCGGCCTTGAAAAGTTCGACGTATTCCTCAAATGCGAGAAGTCGTTTCATGAGGGCTGCCCAGATTTCCTCTTCGTTCTGCCCAAGGACTTCTCCGACTTCATTGTGAGCACCTTTGATGTCAGTCTCGCCTTTGGTCCCGCGCATTTCTGCATCGGAAAGAACCGGCATCATCGCTTGTGCGGCCAAAACGTTTTCCACAAAATCGGGCATGATGACCTGATAGTATTCAGGGGTTTTTGAGAGGCGTCCCTGATTGACATAGAATCGACCGTCCTCGCCTTTGAAAACCCGGTTGTCCCAAAACATGGTGGTCCATTCGGAATCGCCCCGATTGAAGACATCGGGCGAGTTTCTAGGCGTGAAAGGGTGAGCGGCGCTGTTCATGTCGAACCCCATGAGGACCGGATCGCGGCCCTCTATGTCGACGAGGCGGAGGCCTTCCGGCATGCGGCGACCTTTGTCGATGTAGGCGCGGGTTCCTACTGCCCGCGACCGACCGTCTGCCGTGAAGGTTAGCGGGTGATGACAGGTTGCGCAGGAAACGTCGCGGTTTCCCCCAATGAGCGGGTCAAAAAAGAGAGCCTGACCAAGTTTCAATTTTGCTTCAGAGACTTCCGGAGCTTTTTCCAGGGGAGTGACCTTGTGTGTCTCCAGCAGAGTGCGAAGTTTTCCAGCGGAACCTTCTTCTGCAAAAGTTGAAGACGACAAAACGAGGAGAATCCCCAGCACTGGAATCAGTGCTGAACGCAGCGGGCTTTCAAATGGCTTCATTAATAGAGACGGAGCATGGGCCGCTCCGAAGTGTCGTTTCTTTCGTGTTTCGCGGAACTCTTACGATACGGGTATTACTTCGAGCGATCAAGGCTAAGAAACTTCGCGTCTGGTTCGACCTCGGATTTACTTTTCTTGCCGTCAGGCCAGTGGATCGTGACGGTCATCTTTTCCGTGACGTCGTCGGGAACCGCGAAGATTAGATCCGTGCTACCCTGAGAAAGGTAACTGCCACCTGCGCTGATTTCCTGCATCTGGGGCTTGAGCTTGCCTGCAATCAATTCGACCCGGGCTCCAATCGAACCGGGGTTGCCGGTTTTACTCTTCAGTCGAAGTCGGAATGGATGTGTCTTTCCCTGACCTGCAGTTTCATTCACGAAAATTTGAGGATCGGCGTTGTTAACACCGATAATAAAATCCTCACGACCATCCATGTTAATATCCACTGCAGAAAGGCTCTTGGCATCGCCCGGCACCTCGAGACCGCTCTCTTTTGGCCAAACCGGTTCGAAAGGGTTGGCCGGATCACCCGTTCCCCTTAGGAGGAGGCTGAGTCCGCTCGCCAGGATTCCCTGTTCTTCGGGAATGGTGAACAGGTTGTGGACCAGGTAGCAGTCCAAAAATCCATCGAGGTTGATGTCCTTTAAAATGACACCGTAGCCCGGGGATATCTGGGCAAGGTGAGGCAGGGGAGTCATCGCGAATTTTCCGGTGCCATCGTTCAGGAGAACCGAACTGTCCATGTTGTTGACCCGAAGCTGAGTCGAATTCTTGATCGCCTCGATATCGTAGATTCCGGTGATGGAAACGCTGGCGTAGTTATGGAAGGTCTGCATTTTGTCGAGGATGTAGGGCATTGCCCCTCCGGAGGACATGAACCCTCTGCGCGGGTAGCAGATCTGCTTTCCATTTTCGACAAGGAAACGTGCTTCAACGATGTGCTTCTTGCCTGACTTGTCGAAGTCCCCATAAAAGATCAGCTCAGGGGAATCCAGAGTTGCGTCATACTGACTGTTTCGGCCCATATTGGTAACGACATAATCCATGTCACCGTCGTTATCGATGTCACCTCCGGCAATGCCATTCCACCATCCATAGGAGGCCATTCCCTGACCAGACAATCCGGCAGCTTCAGTCTCGTCGTTGAACTTTCCTTCGTAGTTTCTGAAAAGGCGAATGGGGCCCCAGTCGGTGGTCACGATAAGATCAATCCAACCGTCATTGTTCGTATCGGTCCAGAGAGCGCTCGTGACGAGCCCTGCCTCGATCAGGGACGGAGCAACTTCCTGAGTCGCTGCTACGAACTTCCCGCCGTCGTTGCGAAGCAAAGTGCTGGCCGGGATTTCAGGGTAGAGACCGGGGATGGAACGCGAACCTATAAATAGATCCAGGTCGCCGTCGCGATCATAGTCGGCTGCGGCTACGACACTTCCGCTTTCCTGGTGAACGGGAAGGGTACCGTCAGGGGCTTTGGAAAAATCACCATTGCCTCCATTCAAGTAGAGCCGATCTTGCAGCACTGGTGTTGCCGGGGTGGTTTCCACTCCACCACTAACTACATACAAATCGAGATCGCCGTCAGAGTCTGCATCAAAGAACAATGCTCCCATGTCTTCGAAGCGGGCATCGCTTTGAAACGCCGGCGATGATTCCGGACTAAGAATAATGTCGCCGGATCCCGGAGTGGTCGAATTGCGGAAAAGTTGTCCGGCTTGCCCCATGGCACCAGCGAGATAAAAGTCCGGGTCTCCGTCCCCGTCAAAGTCTCCCCATGCCTGGCCCGGTCCGAGTTGGGAGAGCTTTAATGGCAGAAGCGGTTGGCGGTCAAAGTCGTCGAACTCGATTTCCTGATGGCTGAAGCCTTTGAGAGAAGGGGACTCGCGGAACCATGTTTTGTCAGGTTTCCGGGACTGGATCGCCGGACCTTTTTTCGCGCCAGTGTCGGGCTCGGTAATGGAATAGCGATGGTTCACATCGAGGTTGCGAAAGACCTGTTGTTCGCCGCTGGGCCAGTCGACTTTCATCAGTAGAATTTTGTCGTTCCCGGCGACTCCGAAATGGATGATGGGTTCGTCTGCGTCGAGGAAGCCACCATAGGGAAACAGTTGGCGGCTCTGTTTGACGCCGTCTTTGGTTTCAATCGTGACCACCGTTCCGATTCCGAACTTGTTGCTTCGGGTGCCTTTCAGGTCGACGACGATGCGCTTGTTTTCTCTTTCCGTGTTTCGATAAACGCTGAGCGGATCCTCCAGGTTCGAAGTCAACAATTCGAGTCTGCCATCGCCGTCGAGATCCCCTAGAGAGGCGCCGTAGGAAATTCCGAGATGATCGAGGCCCCAGTCTTTGGAAACATCATCAAACTGAAATTCCCCTTTGTTTCGGAAGGCGAGATTCTGTTCCTTCCGCATCGGTGTTTTCCGATAGTGTTCCCAGTGAGTCTTTCCGACGAGAGTTGCATGAGAAATGCTCGGAAGATCCGAGTGGTTAAACTGGCGGGGGATTCCGTTGCAGAAAAAGAGATCGGGCAGTCCGTCGTTGTCGAAGTCAGCACTGCGTATCGCCCAGGTCCATTCGGTCTGCGCAACACTGGCCATCCAGGCGGCTTCCATGAATTGGTCGGTGCCGGTGTTAATATGCATGGTGTTGTGCATGATTTGCTGAGCACCGCCGACGTGTTCCAAATTGTCCTGACGGTCCGCCATCGAAGCCATGGATGCTTTTTGCATGTAGTGCGTCCGGGGCATCATGTCGGCGAGCAGGAAATCGATATAACCGTCGTTATTAAAATCGCTCTGGACCGCCCCCATGGAGAACCAGGTAGTGTGGCGAACGTGATCCTGGGCGGATTCAGTGAAGGTGCCGTCCCCGTTGTTCCGGTAGAGGAAGTCAGGAGAACGGAAATCATTTCCTACGTAGAGATCGGGCCACCCGTCCTGATTGTAATCCCACCAGGTCGCCGAATTTCCCCAATGTCGAATCGTCGTGATTCCCGCTTCCGCAGTGATATCTGTGAACCCCTTTTCGCCGTCGTTCCGAAAAAACATATCAGGCCGACCGGCTTCGCTGTAAAGAATTTCCCCATTGTCCCCGCGTTTAAATTGGTCCACTTCGTACCAGCGCTTCCACTGATCTGCGACATCCAGCTTTCCATTTTCGTCCATGATTCGGATCGGTTCGGTAGGCCGACCGTCTGCGCGGTAAATCTGGTGGGTCAATATGTAGACATCGAGATCGCCATCGCAGTCGTAGTCGGCGAAGGCGGCGACTACTGATCCGTCTTTGATGTTCAATCCATATTCGGCGGCGCTCTCACGAAAACGAAGTGGGCCCTCCGTTCGCTTTCCTTCATCGATCGTCAGATTGATAAAAAGATCATTTTCGTAATCATAATTGCAGACATAGATGTCGAGATCACCGTCGTTATCAATGTCGGCGAGGGAAATCCCCACGGCCCAGGCATCTGCCCCTCCACCGGTCTCCGTTTCCAGTGTGACGTCGGTAAACTTCATCGGCTCTTTCTGAAGATAGAGCCCGTTCTCTCCCGGTCCATCTCCGGCGTAGACATCAGGTCGTCCATCGAGATCAAGATCGCCAATGGCGACAGCCGGACACGCCGAGCTCGAATGGTAAGCGCGGGCGATCGGGTGGTCCGCTTGAATCGGCGAAGTCAGAGTAATTCCTGTCTTTTCCGGGCTAAGCAGTTCGAAGAGCGTTTTCGAAGATTCATCCGAGCTTGTCTCCGTAAGGGGAATGCTTTGAATTAGAGCCGCGTCGTCCTGAGCGGAAAGCTGCATTCCTCCAAACGCCAAGAGAAGTAGGCAGGAATAGAATGAGAGTGACAATTTGGGGAGAAGAGAACGATACAATTTCATTTCGATTCTTTAAGGAAAACGCGGAGTAGGTTTCAGCGGATTATAGAAATTATGCTACGATAAGGAGCGATTTCCAGCGCGTCAACTGGCGGGACGGCCTATGAACTAAAGTGTTTTTGAGATCGGCAGCTTCGCTTCCAGTCGCGGTCCTTGCACAGAATCTTCGAGGGAAAAGAGTTTGATCACCTGAATGAGTTATGGCGATGAGATAGGAGTCATAGCGAAAATCATCTATCGGGTCAAAGGTATCGCGAAATGTTCCCTTCAGATTGACACAAAATTGGAATGAGGGCGTTGAACTCAATAGGAATGAAATTTTATCCATCTTTTCCGATCGGCGTTCTGCTTCAATGGATGCTCTTGTTTGCAGGCTCCCCGGCTGTCGAGGCTGAGCAGCAGGGGGTTGAGGCTCAGGCAACCGTAAGAGTTGGGGAGAAAGATCAGGCATGGCGCTACCTTCTTCATCTTCCAGACAGCTACGAGGCTGGGGGGGAAAAGAAATGGCCGCTTCTCTTCTTCCTCCATGGAAGCAGTTTGAGAGGTGATGATCTCGAAGCGCTGAAGAGGTATGGGCCTCCTCAGTTTCTGGATAAAAAGCCCGACTTCCCTTTCATCGTCGTATCGCCTCAGCTTCCTGCAGGAGGCTGGCCGGCGGATTCTCTGAAGAAGCTGCTCGACGAAGTGCTGTCAGAGTATCGTGTGGACCCCGATCAGGTTTGTTTGACCGGGACGAGCCTCGGCGGGGGAGGTGCCTGGAATTTCGCGGCGTCGGCTCCCGGGAAATTTGCCTCACTCGTCCCTGTTTGCGGATATGGCGACGTCAGCCTTGCCAGGAAGCTCAAGGAACTGCCAATATGGGGATTTCACGGCGACGCGGACCTGATCGTTTCCATCACGCCGCATCGGAAGCTGATCGATGCAGTGAATGCAGCGGGGGGAAATGCGCGCCTCACCGTCATTCCCGGGGGAACACACGGAGATGTGATTGTTCCCACTTACGACAAGGAGGCGCTTTACGAGTGGATTCTAAAGCAGCGGCGCGGACAATAAGCCACGGCGCCGGATTTTTACTCGGCTGCCAATTCTTTCTCCACGGCTTCTTCCAACTGAGTGCCACGCAAATTGGAGGCAATGATTTTTCCATCTTTGCCGACCAGGAAAGTCGCGGGAATGCTTTTGATACCGTAGCGCTGAGCGATTTCGTTTTCCCAGCCTTTGCCATCGAAATACTGAGGCCAGGTCATCCCGCGGCCTTCGGTGAATTCCACGAGCGGCTGTTTTGTTTCGTCGAGAGAAATACCGATCACCTCAAAACCTTTGTCGTGATATTTCTCGTAGGCGGCGATTACGTTTGGCATTTCAGCGATGCAGGGCCCGCACCAGGTAGCCCAGAAATCTACGAGGACGACTTTGTCTTTCATTTTCGACATGTCGACGTCCTTGCCTTTCGTATCGGTGAAAGCGAGTTCCATCTTGTCACCCACACCGGGGAGATAAAGGCTGCCGGCCATCTGGTCGACATACTGATTAATTTGCGCCGACTGCGGATGCGTATTTAGATCTTCTTTAAAACGAGTGATGAAGGCTTTTGCCTTGTCCCGCTGATTGGTGATCGTCGCCGTTTCGATATAAGGGCGAAGAATCTCATTCATGACCGTTTCGACATCGGCTTTTTCGCCTTTTGGCTGAAGCTCGTAGCGCTTCTCCAGAAATGCCGGGATGGGTTCCATTTTTCCGATCGTGAGATGGGCTCCGATCAAAATCGAAAGCGCCCCATCAATATCCTTCGCTTCAGGATTCGCGGCCATGTATTTTTCGATCGCTTCGATTTTCTGTGTCTCGAAGGTGCTCGCGATTTCGAGGGCAGTCTCTGCAAAGGCGGAGAGTGTGGAAAAGGCCACTGTCAGAGCGACCGCAATTGTTGTTTTCATAAAATGAGAAATTAGGGACAGGAGTCCGCTGAATGATAAGTCAGGATCCAGACAAAGCGGATCCTCTCAAGTAGAATATGACCCTGATTTGTGGAAAATATCCAGATGAGTTTGGCGGGGAATTTATCAGCCCTCCACTGATGGATCCTGCAACATCGCAAAATCATTGCCGGTCGCGGTTTCAGGTGCCGGAGCTTCTTCTGAAACTTCCTCAATTACCAACGGGACTTGAATTCCGTTGGCATCAACAATGTAGCTGCCTGGCAAAAGGCCCAAAGTTTCCAGGGGAAGCCGGGATTCAAATGGCGGGGGGCCGGTGATGTCGGGACTGGTAATGGCTACCGCTCCGCGAGGGGTTTGTTCCATGACTTCAATGTAAAGCATTTGCCCGTCACGCGACTGCTTGGCATCTACAAGAAGCGCGACACTGCTGGTGAGTCTTCCTTTGACTACCACAAAGTAATCGACTCGACCTTCAAAATATTCGGTCACGATTTCGACCTCCTCGACCATCGCTTTGATCGGTGGAGGAGCATAAGGTTTAATCACCTGACAGGATGTCAGGAGCAGAAAGGGTAACAGTGCCCAGCTGAGGAATGCAGGCTTCACGTTTTTATCTAATCCCTTTAAATAGTAAATAAAAGTGAAATTTATGGAAAATTTGATCAACGGGAATCGGTAGCCCAATTTCGAAGGATAGAGGATTGATTTAATTTGTATCCTCCGGTAGTCTCGAGACGCGTGGATGACCGGAAAATACTGACGGCTTGCACGCTGTACCGACTGTTTCGCTATTTCACGTATGGAATTTGACTGGATTGATTGCCACTTCGACTTGAAGAAGGTGACCCCTGTGGAGGTGGAAGAGTCTTTTGAGGACCCTTTTTCTATTCGCCTTCTGCCAGAGTTTGGCGACTCCGATGCCGAGACCCGATTCTTTGCTCTCGGAAAAACAGTCAGTAATCGCTTTCTGTTTTCCGTCTTCTGGACTGATGGGAAAAAGTATCGTGTCATCCTTTGCCGCGATATGGCGGAGGACGAACAAACCTTTTATGAGCGCAAAAATGCGGAATGGGTATGAGTTTGCGTAATTGTGAACCAACCCTTTTGAATCGATCACCCAACCCTATTGAACCGTGAAGACGATCGAAAGCTGGAACGAAATCCCTGAGTTTGACGACGACAAGGAGGAGGCTGATTTCTGGGCGGCTCATTCGCTTGATCCCCGCTTAATGAATGCTTCCCTGCATCGTCCTAACGTGAGGGAGTCGACCACCATCACTCTTCGGTTTGATCCGCAGATGCTCAGCCGAATCAAGCGTCTCGCACGTCATCGTTATCTGAATTATCAGAGCATGATCAAACAGTGGTTGAGTGAGCGTCTTGAAGAGGAAATTTCGAAGTTCGATTCCAACTCGAAGTCCTAGTCTTTTTGCTTTTGTTCGTGAATGAATGCTGAGGAAGCACGTCTCGAAATGTCGCGTCTGGCGGCGGAGTTGGAGAAACACAATCGGCTCTACTACACCGACGCCACTCCGGAGGTTTCGGATAAAGATTACGATCAGCTCTTCCGCGACCTGGAGCTTCTGGAGGACGTCCATCCTGATCTGGCTTCGCCAAACTCTCCGACAAAGCGGGTCGGCGGTGAGCCTATCGACGGATTCGAGCAGCGCGCTCATGTCATCCCGATGTTGAGTATCGACGATGTTTTCTCGGAAGAAGAGATGGGTGACTTTTTTGCCCGGCTTCAGAAAAATCTCGGCCGGGATACCATTGATGTCACCATAGAGCCCAAGATCGACGGGGTCGCTGTTTCAATAGTCTATAGGAATGGTGAACTCGAATATGCAGTGACCCGCGGTGATGGATCCCGCGGGGACGACATTACCGAAAATGTCCGGACAATTGGCCGGGTACCCTTGCGACTTCCCGAAGGCGCTCCGCCAGTCTTCGAAGTTCGAGGTGAGATTTTTATGCCGAACGAAGGTTTCGCAGAGATGAATCGGGAGCGCGATGAGCAGGGGTTGCAGGCTTTTGTGAACCCCCGGAATGCTGCCGCCGGAGCGCTTAAACTGCTCGATTCACGCGAAGTCGCAAAACGGCCTCTCGATTTTCTGGCTCATGGTATCGGGCAGATCGAAGGTATTGAACTCGCTTCGGTGAAAGAATTTCACGCTCTCTTAAAAGAGATGGGATTGCCGGCGAATGAACCCATCTGGGAAAAGGACTCTCTCGAAGGGGTCGTCGATGCGGTCCGCGAGCTGGATGTTCTCCGGCACAGTCTTGCTTACGGGACGGATGGCGCGGTGGTGAAGGTGAATCTTTTTGAAGACCAGCAGCAACTTGGTTTCACTTCGCGTGCTCCAAAATGGGCGTCGGCTTTCAAGTATCCTCCCGAGCAAAAGGAGACGGTTCTCCGTGAGATCACTGTTCAGGTCGGCCGCACTGGAACTCTGACCCCGGTGGCGGAGCTGGATCCTGTGTTTGTTTCAGGCACAACGGTTCGACGGGCTACGCTTCACAATCAGGACGAAATTGATCGTAAAGACATCCGGATTGGTGACACTGTTCTGATTGAAAAAGCAGGGGAGATCATTCCAGCCGTTGTTCGGGTATTACCGGAAAAGAGGCCCCTGAATGCTGAGCCTTACAAACTCTATGATGAAGTCGGAGGGAAATGCCCGGTTTGTGATTCAGGGATTGAGCGAGCGGAAGGGTTTGTTGCCTGGAAGTGTGTCAATTTTGTCTGCCCGGCCAAGGCGGCGAATCAGATCAAGCTTTTCGTGAGTCGCAAGGCTCTCGACATCGATGGCGTCGGGACCATTGTTGCGGAAAAACTGGTGGAACGCGGCGTCGTTGAGACCGTTCTGGATCTTTTTGCCCTTGAGGAAGAATCACTGGGGATCCTGAACCTCGGTACGATCGAGTCGCCCCGTATGCTGGGACCGAAAAATGCCGCGAAGATTGTGTCGACGGCGAAGCGGGCGGAAACGGCTCCGCTTTCCCGCTGGATCTACGCTTTGGGAATACCTCAAGTTGGTGAGTCCGCCGGAAGAGAACTGGCACGACTGCATCGCGATTTTAAAGAAACGTTTTCGTCGCCTATCCTGAAGGATCTGAGAACTTTCAAGACCGGTCAGCGAAAAGAGGATCACGAAGAACTCGCGAAATATCAGATCGCCTCCGAGGTCGGACCGACGGTTGCTGGAAGTATACTCGACTATGCCGCCAGTGAAGCAGGCCAGGCTTTTCTCAAAAGGCTCGAAGAGTTGGAGATCAATCCGCAATCAGACAACTACATGCCGGACATGGCGGCGCTCATGGAACAAGCGGCTGATGGAAGTGGTGGAGGAGAGTTTCCACTGGCGGGGAAAACCTTCGTAGTGACCGGAACGCTCTCGCAGCCCCGAAACGATATTAAAGCCAGGATCCAGGATCTTGGAGGCAAAGTTGCTGGATCCGTCAGTAAGAATACAGATTACCTGCTCGCAGGCGAGGGCGGTGGATCAAAGCTGACAAAAGCCGAATCGCTTGGCGTTGCCGTAATTGATGAAGCCGGGCTTGAGGATTTGATCGGGTAAAATTGGACGAGTAAGGACATTCGTTCCAAGCTCCAACAGGTGCCCGTCCAGAGGATCAGATCTCTCGAGAGGCGAGTAACCCATCGGATGGAACGAATCCATCCTGCAAACCTGAGCTGAATGCTGTTTTCTGAAAATCGTGGGAGCTGAATCGAATCAGCGCCAGAATTTCAGAAAAGCAAATCTGCTACGAGGTACTTTTGATCGCTTTTCCCGATCCTGATGGAGCAGGAAAAGGGTGTGGTCGTCCGTAATGGTCGATGCATCGTGCTGAGAGCCGCGCTTACGGGGCGACTCATGCACTGTGCGAAACCGCTTCTCACGAACGAAGCTTTTCGTTATGGAATACATAAGATAGAGTTAAAGGGAATGAAAAATCCTACGCCGGATGGACTGCTTTGCAACCGAAAGCGGAAACACCTGTTACTCACTTGCACAGCAGTTTCCGGGCCAATCGGTGTTTGAACCGTAATGATATTTGATCCTCAAAACCCTGAGAAAGGTGCGGAGAAACTCTTGAAATGGGCCTGGGACGGGCTGGCATTCAGAGAGCAGGTTCCATTGCCTGCCGACCTTACCATCGCATCCGTTTCAGAATTCCTGGAGCACATGGATTTTGTGGGGGAGGGCCTGGGTTTCCCTCTGCATTTCGGATTGGTCGCTGTCGCGAAACACGAGCTGTCTGAGGGCGACTATGATTCGGTTCGTGCTTGTCTTTCCAAATCTGTCGATCTGACTGATGGCGTTCTTCGGCAAAATGAAACGTATTTTCATGCGCTGATTGCGATCGGGCTTGCCACCGATTCCTCTCTTTTCGAATGGGTCGAAAATCGGGGGAATCTGAAAGAAAGTGAAATACTGCCCTTGTTCAGGTTTTGCTATTCCTTGGGGAATGAGGATTTGATCTGCGAAATTCGGGTGCGATTTCCTGATATAGCTGATGATTTAAAAGCCCCTCTCCTCAAATTACACAAACCATCTCTCTCTTTTCCAGCCAGTGAAATCGCGAAACTGGAACCACTGGAAGGCTACGAATCAGGCGAAGCCGGAAAGCTCGTCACTGAATTGATGACCGCGATGGTTGAAGACAGGATGGAAGATGCCGACCGGATTGCTTCCCGTGCGACAAATCCCATTAATAAATGCCTGCTTCTCCTGAATCTCATTCGCGGTTCGCGTTTGTCGGAGAGAAATGCCAAACGGATTGGCGGCTGGTTGGAACAGGTGGAGACCTTGCTGGACGAAATCGAGCCCAGTGCACGCTCTTATGATGAGTTCGTTGAGGGCCGTGGCTATTTGGAGAAAATCTATCGAATCGAAGCGTATGGTCACCATGGCGGGGACGATGCTTCCAGAGGCTACGAACTCCATTTACTCAAACAGTATGAAGAGGCCTTGGCTCAGAATGTCGATTACTATGAACGGGAGGGAGTGCTCGGGGCTCTCTGCGAGTTTCTGGTCGCATCAGGTCAGTATGAAAAGGTGATTCCGCATCTGCAGGGGCTAGGTCCCAAAGACAGTCTGCTGGAGGTGGTTGGGCGTCTCTTTCGGCATTGGGATTCCGGTAAGGATGTTCCAATACTCCTGGAGCTGACCCGGAAAGAACGCTTGGCGAAAGACGAGGATGGTGGTGTTGAGGATTACGAGGTGAGAGTGTTCCTGGATCGCATGGTTCAGCAGCTTGGCGGCGAAGGAAATTCAGACTCGGATACTTTGGCCGAAACGGTGGCGGATCACTTGCTCACGGAGTTCGAGGATTCTTCAGGGAGAGAAAGTCTCGCTACCGCCTTTTTAGAACGCGGAGACTACGAGAAGGCTTCTGAATTCGGTGGCGGAAAACCTTTCAGCTACGGAGCGAGCTATGGTGATCGAAGTGTGGACTATTTGAGGGCAGTTCGTGGATGGGAACGTGATCCTGAAATCCTGACGCATTTCGCGCTGAAGGGGCACCCCCGTGAGGCGGTTCAACATTTGCTCAGCGCAATTGTCAAAACAAGGACGGCTGAATGGCTCCACAGGGAATACTATTCAGATAAGCCGGATTATCCCAGGGAGTATCTGCCGCTTTGCGAATGGGCGATGGACGAGGCGAAAGATAGAATCGCGCTAGAAAGAAAAGGAACTGGCGGCGCGCCGGCAACAGGTTTGGGTTTTCGCCTTTTCCGGCTGGTTATTGGCGGAATGGTTCGAGTCGTCAAGTCAATCGAAGGAAGAGCGGAATCAACAGTGAAAGAAAGCCGGAAGGAGCGGGATCAGCGAAAGGTCAGGGATCTGGAACAGAAACTGGCATTGAAGCTGGAGGAAGCGGCAGGAATCAGTGATCGGGAGGATCGTTGGAGAATTCTTCGGGATTTGCCCGACAAGTGTCGTTTCGTGAATCGACACTGGGGAGACCAGTACATTGATCAGTCATCCTTGAGTGCGGCTTTGAGAGCCGAAATTCCGGTGATGCGTTCCGACGAGCTTGAGATGGATCCATACCGTGCCAGCAGCGAGTGGGCTCAATTGGCGAGAGCCTTATTAGAGAGTTTCGATGTGGAAGGAGCATGCGAGGCCTGGAGAGAACACGGGAAGCATGCACCTGTTCCGCCCCTTTCATCAGAGCCGCTCGCGCGTCAGGCCAGCGTTGAAAACTGGCACCAGGTCGCTCCTTTCTGTGTGACCAATCCTCGTTCCGCTTCGCTTTTGGCAGCCAAATTGTTCTGTTGGTATCCGCGGGAAAAGATCCCGTATCCCCGGAAAGTGGGGTTTTAGCCCTTTGCGAAAGGACTCTTTAGAGTTCCTTCGGAACTCAATCCAGCCCTTTAAAGAAGCCACAAGCGTTTCGGGTCGTGATCTCTGTGATTTCCTCAAGCGACAATCCGTGGACCTCACCGAGCTTTTCAGCGGTGTGTTTGACCATGTAGGGCTCGCAACGTTTTCCGCGAAAGGGAACAGGAGCCAGGTAGGGGCCGTCGGTTTCCACCATGACACGGTCCAGAGGTACTGTTTTCGCGGTTTCACGGACCGACTCCGCATTCGGAAAAGTCAGAATCCCGGTGAAGGAAATGAAATGGCCCAGTTCCAGAAAGGCCGAAGCTTCTTCCACGGTTCCCCCAAAACAGTGCAGGACCGCTTTGGCTTCAGGGAAGTTCTTTAATACTGCGAGTGTGTCCTCAGCGCTGCTTCTTTGATGAATGACAGTGGGGAGGTCCCGATCGATCGAAACTTGAAGGAGTGCCTCGAAGACTTCGTGTTGCAGTTTTTTCCAGGATTCATCGGTAAATCCAACCGGAGTATCGTGAAAGTAATCCAGACCGATTTCCCCAATCGCCGCGACGGATGGATTTTTCGAAAGCTCTCTGATCGTTTCGATGGCTGTTTTCGAGTCTTCCTCGTGAACATAGAGCGGATGAATTCCCACCGTGGGAGACACCATTTCCCTTTCTGAGGCCATTTTCAGGATAGAAATCGAATCTTCCGTGTCGCAAGCAATGGAAATAATTCGGCCGATATCGTTTTCAAATGCCCTTTTGAGAATGTCATCAAGCTCTCCCTCGAATCTGGAGGATGCGAGGTGAGCATGAGTATCGATTAATTTATGTGTATTTTTTCCTTCCATTCCGTCTAAAAACGTTCATATCATGCGCAAAGGTGAGAAAAGATTGAATTTTTCCGAAAAAACCATTTTCAACCCCTTTAACCTGTGTTAATCGATTAGGCTTGTATCCCGTGCATTATTGCTCAGGACCTTCAATTTTTAAATGATGAGAATCAAAAACTTACTCTCTGCTTTCGGGATTACCCTGATCGCCGTGTCATTTTCTCCTGCAATTGCGCAGCAGACAGTCACTGATCAATATGGAACAGAGATACTCGTGGACATTTTGCCTGCGAATACTCAGCAGAGTGTTCAACAAACTCAGGCGGTTCTTGACACTGGCGGTGGTGAAGGACCTTTGAAGGTCGATAAGCTCGGTCGTTTTTATATGAACGAAGGTCGTGGCGGTGCAACCGGTGGTGGCAGCCAGAGCGATTATCTCGTGAATCAGATGCTCGGTGTGGTTCTCGTTCCACGTCCCGGTGATGTTCGGCCTGATGGCTGGCCCGGTGTTGAAGGCATCTGGCATGACTTCGAAGATTTCCCACGTGAAGTAGGTTTGGTTCTCCAGTCCTATATCGGTCGCCCAGTGTCACTCGCTTCTCTTGACCAAATGGTGAAAGAAGTGATCATCGCTTATCGTGAAGGTGATCGCCCTGTGGTTGATGTTCTCCTTCCTGAGCAGGACATTACTTCCGGTGTTGTTCAGCTTGTGGTCATCGAGTCAGAACTTGCCCGCATCCGGGTTGAAGGAGTTGACGTTGATACCGAGGAATTCATCCGCAGCCAAATGCGCGTGAAGAAAGGTGAAGTGATTCGTTCTTCAGATGTCCTTCGTGACCTCGCCTGGATCAACCGCAGCCCATACCGCAAGGTTGACATGGTTTACGCCCCCGGTTTCGAATTCGGAACTTCAGACGTGATCCTCAAGACTTACGAAACGAAGACCAACTGGTTCTACGTTGGCTACGAAGATTCCGGAACGGATTTCCTCGGGGAAGATCGCCTGATTACCGGTTTCAACTTCGGTGATGTTCTCGGGATCGACAAGAGCTTGAGCTATCAGTTCACATCCGATCTCGATTTTGAGCACGTGCGTGGCCACTCTCTGGTCTACACACAGGGGCTCCCATGGCGCCACTTCGTAACTATCCTCGCTTCCTATGTGGATATCGAGTCTGATCCGATCCCAATCGGTGGTGGCAACTCCCTTAATTCGGATGGGGACAACGTCCAGCTCAGTGGTCGCTACGGTATCCCGCTTGAGAGCAAGTCCAATCGCCAGCGTGAAATGGACTTAGGTTTCGATTGGAAATCTAACGCCAATAACCTCGAGTTCATTGATGTTGCCAATGCCAACAATCTTCAGCTCTTCGGAACTCGGGTTGAGATCTTTCAGTTCAGCCTCGGTTACAAAGAAACCATCCAGCACAAGCGTGGTGTAACCCAGTTTGATATTCGCGGTATCTGGTCTCCCGGTGATTTCAATGATCACAACTCGGATTTCAACTTCCAGAATGCACGGGCGGGTTCTTCTGCTGATTACTTCTATGCGATTGCCGGAATTGAGCATCAGCGCCGACTTCGTGAAGATTGGTCTGCACGGTTCAAGGTTCAGGCACAGGATTCAACTGCCAACCTTCAGGCTTCCGAGCAACTCGGTGCGGGTGGTTATGACACCGTTCGTGGTTTCAATCAGCGGATCGCTCGTGGTGACCACGGCTTCTGGGGAACAGCTGAGATTTACACTCCGGAGCTTTCCTTCGGTCGTATCTTCGATTGGCAGAATGAAACTGACAGCCTGAGAGCCCTCGGTTTCTTCGATGCAGCGAATCTTGGTAACGAAGATCTTCTTCCGGGTGAGCCTAGCAGCATTCAGATCGCCTCTGTTGGTGTTGGTCTCCGCTGGAATTACAGCGACTGGTTTAAATTCCGTATCGATTACGGTTACCCGGTTGTGACCGAGAATGTGTTCACTGACGAGTCAGGTCGTTTCCACATTGGTGCTACCGCAACATTTTGATCAGTTAATCATAAAGCCCTGCATCAAGCGGGTTGGCTAATTGGCCATCAAGATTTTTAAGAACGCTCCGGAGAAATTCGGAGCGTTTTTGTTTTTCTAGCTCGCTCGATACGATTCGTGCTTGAACCGTTCGGGGAAAATGGCTTAATAGATTCTCGAAATTTTTCAAACCAACTACCAACCTTATTCAGAACTACAGATAGCTATGGGACGACCAGTCACACTTTTCACCGGTCAGTGGGCCGATTTGCCTTGCGAAACCATCATCACGAAAGCCAAAGAGATGGGCTACGACGGGGTTGAATTTGGATGCTGGGGTGATCACTTTGAAATCGATAAAGCGGATGCAGCCTACTGCGAAGCTAAAAGAGACCTGCTTGCGAAACACGATATGAAGTGTTACGCCATTTCTTCGCACTTGGTAGGACAGGCTGTCTGTGACCGGATCGATGGTCGGCATCAGCAGATTCTTCCCGACTACATCTGGGGTGACGGAGATCCAGAGGGAGTTCGACAGCGCGCAGCTGAAGAGCTTAAAAAGACGGCCGTCGCTGCCAAGGAATTTGGCGTGAGCGTTGTTAACGGATTTACCGGATCGTCTATCTGGCACTTGCTCTATTCCTTTCCGCCAAACCTTCCAGGTCAGATCGATGACGGATATAAAGATTTCGCCGATCGTTTCGGCCCAATCATGGATGTGTTTCAGGAGAACGGAATCAAGTTTGGTCTTGAAGTCCACCCAACAGAAATCGCCTTTGATATTGCTTCGGCTGAACGCGCTCTGGAAGCGATCGATCACCATCCTGCTTTCGGTTTCAACTATGACCCAAGCCACTTCGGTTATCAGGGCGTTGATTACGTGGAGTTCATCTACAAGTTCGCGGATCGAATCAATCACGTTCACATGAAGGATGTGAGCTGGTCTGAATTTCCTACTGAGGCAGGTGTGTTCGGTGGGCACGTCGATTTCCACAAACGCAATCGCTACTGGGATTTCAAATCTGTAGGACGTGGAAATATCAATTTCGAGCGCATCATTCGTGCTCTCAACGATATCGAGTACACCGGTCCACTTTCTGTCGAATGGGAAGATGGAGCGATGGATCGCGAAGCCGGCGGTGCAGAATCCGCTGCCTTTGTGAAACAGGTCGACTTCCCGGCTTCGAACATCGTTTTTGACGAGCAGTTCGACAAGAGCAAGCAGAGTTAGTTAGATTGGGAACCGTGGAGAAGGAAGCGGACGAATAGGAATATTCGTCCCTACCGTCCCACGGATTGCCGCGACTTTTCGTCCTTCGCAATTGGTAGGGATATTTGTCCCCATTCATCTGCGATTAACTAAGGAGACTGACTCAAGCCTTAATTTTTCCGAATAGGCCCTTCTCACGCGGATGTGAGAGGGGCCTTTTTGTTTTGACGTATCGAGAGGATCAGCAAGACCACGGTGATTGCGAGGCAAATGAGAGGGAAAGGGCGGCTAAAGAGCGGGGCATAGCTTCCACCGGATGCCATCAGCCCGGCATTGAGGTTTTCCTCGGCAATCGGGGCGAGGACAAATCCAATCACGAAGGGTGCCAATGGGATTTTCAGAGACTGAAAGACAATGCCAAGGAATCCGAAAGCCACCATCACCCAAATGTCGAAAGGACGATTCGCGAGGGCGTAGCAGCCGATCACGCAGAAGACGATGATGATTGGCGCGAGTTTTGTTTTGGAGACCCGGCTCAGCAGGGTGACCTTTTTTGCTGTGGTCAACATAGCCACGAGCATGACAACATTTGCGATTAAATAGGATCCGATGATCGCGGTCACGGTGCCGGGATGGTTTTTGAAAAGCAGGGGGCCGGGTTGCAGCCCGTGGATGACAAAGGCACCGAGCAATATCGCGTCGATCACGCTTCCGGGAATACCAAGGGAGACGAGAGGGATCAACGCACCGCCGACGGTGGCATTGTTGGCCGATTCAGAGGCGACAATTCCTTCCTCGCTTCCTTTTCCAAACTCTTCGGGAGTCTTGGACAGATTCCTGGCGGCACCGTAGGCGACGGTTGATCCGATATTAGCGCCAATTCCGGGAAGGATGCCGATGAAGGTACCGATGAACGATGACCGTATCAGATTGATCGCCTGCTTCCACCAAAGCCCAAATGGCTGGAGAATTCTGTCGCCGACCGCGTTATCTGAAGATCCATTTTGAAGTCCTGTCTTATTCCGCGCACTCAGATCAATTACTGCCTGGCTGAAAGCGAATAGACCGATCAGGACAGGTAGCAATTTGAATCCGTCGTTCATCGCTTCAAATCCGAAGGTAAATCGAAGTTGCCCGGTGGCGGGATGCATCCCCGGAAGAGCGAGCAGGCATCCTGCCATTCCCGAGAATAGACTTTTCCAAAATCCTTTCCAACCCGGATCCGAAACGAAAACGATGAAGACCATGGCGGCGAGAACGAGGGCGAACAAGTCGAAGGTGCTCAGTTTTGTAGACCACTCTGCAACGGGACGGGCCAGAATCCAGAGGGCGATTCCCGAAAAGATTCCACCGACAAAAGAAGCGCCGATCCCGAGTCCGAGAGCCTTGCCCGGTTTTCCACCTGAGGCCATTGGATAGCCATCCAGTGTTGTGATAACCGCAGCCGGTGTGCCGGGGATTTTCAATAGTGTCGCGGAGATGAGACCTCCACTGACCGAGCCTGTGTAGAGTGAAACGAGTAGGGCAAGAGCCGCGTCTTCTGCCATCGAGAAAGTAAGAGGAAGGGTCAAGGCTATCACCATTGCTCCAGTGAGCCCGGGAATCGCTCCGATCGATATTCCGACGCAGACACCAATGACGATCCAGGGAAGGAGAGGAATGAAGTCGAGAGCATTCATGGCAGTTCGATTCCGAGGAGAGAGGTGAAAAACAAGCGGCAGACCAGCGCCATGATGATTCCGAAGCTGAGTCCGGAAATCAATCGTCGCGCTGCAGTTCCTTTCCATTTAAAAAACGCCACGGCTACAAAAAGCAGAACGGTCACGGCCTCAAAAGGAAAGGGGGTAAAGGAGAGGACTAAAGGAAAAAGTGAGACTGCTAGAAATGCGAGGGCAATCCGTATTGAGAGGGATGAATCGAAGACCTGACCCTCTTGAGTCGTCGCCCTTTGTCGAAGCCGGTGAATCAGGATTCCTGCCAGCCCGATAGCTCCGGCAATGAGAAAAAAGAGGGGGACATTCGGCGGCTGAAAAGGATTTGAAACCGGCGCGACTTCTGCGAGCTGATTTTCCCGCTTCTCCAACGCGTCCTCCAAATCCTGAGCAGTGAGAAAAACGGGATCAATCTGCAGCTCGTCGAGCTTCTTCTGAATCTCAGGCGTTTCCATTGCCTCGCCAAGCACTCTGGCGATTTTTTCAGTGGCTTCTTTGGGTGTTCCCTTCGGTGCCCACCATCCTTGTAAATTTCCGTAAACCGCATCGACTCCGTTTTCGCGGGCCGTGGGAACGTCGGGAAGGGCAGGGTGGCGTTTTTCCCCGAGGTAGGCAATTGCCAGGAGTCCGCCGTCCTTGAAGCTGAGATACTCGGCAACGGAGAAAGCGGAAACTCCGATATGCCCGCCTTTCAGCTCGCCGAATCGTTTTGCTCCGCCCCCGGACTGCACAAATCGAAAAGAAGCGGAACCGTGCGCTTGTTGCAGGATCAGGGCCATATAGTGACTGGGCGCTCCGATGTTGGCCGCAAAGGTGATCGTCTGTGTTTTCGTCGATGCGGCTTGGAGGAGTGTCTCAAGCTTTCGGTATTCTGAGGACTCGCCAACAGCAATCACTGCCCCCACTTCGCCAGTGATGGCAATGGGTTCAAACGCTTCCCTGCCAAAAGGAACCAATCCCGACTTCTGCGCTGTAAGGATTCCATCATGAAGAAACAGAATCGTGTGGCCGTCCGGATAGGCATTCATCGCCGTTCGGCTGCCGATCGTGCCTCCGGCGCCGGGAATGTTGACGATCACCAGTTTCTCGCCCAGTAAATCGTGTTGCTGAATCGACCGTTGCATGATCCGGGCGAATGTATCGCTGCCCCCACCGGGAGAGAAGGGGACGATCACTTTGACCGGTCGGTCCGGAAAGGAATCGCCGGAAATTCCGGAGGAGAGGAATCCGAAGCATAGAGTGCAGAAAAAGGCCGGGATGAAGCGTGACCACATTCCGTTCATTCAACAGCAGACGAAGATGAATGCCAACTGGAAAGAGCAAGACACAGGAATCTAATCCAATTATTGAGAGAATTTCTCAAATTCACCGCTACTTTCGAGTTTGACGGGGTTACAATTTTGTAGCTTTTACCAACTTCTCTATGAACAAAACAACGTTTTCAATTTTAGGTTTGATGCTCTGTCTGTGTGGAAGTGTCTCCGCCAACAAAATTCCCGGGGCAAAATCAGAATCCGCTTCCTTTGATTATCAAAAAGCTGCAGCGAAAATTGACGATTTCATCTCCAAAGCCTACCCGGACTTCAAGGTGGAGCCGAATCCGGAAATTTCGGATGAGACTTTTGTTCGCAGAGTCTATCTGCAAATTGCCGGTCGAATTCCGACGCCGTCAGAGTTCAAGATGTTCATGGCTGAAGATGGGGAGACCCGCCGCGCTGATTTAATTTCCGACCTGATACAGTCGGAAGGTTATGTGAGTAATCACTTCAACTTCTGGGCCGATATTTTACGGATCAATGACTCGCAAAACGGAAGTTCGAGAACAGCAATCGCGGCCTACAAACTTTGGGTGAAAGCCGCGCTTCGTCAGAATATGCCTTACGATCAGTTCGTTCGTGAGTTGGTTTCAGCGAAAGGGTATATCTGGGAGAATGGAGCGATCGGCTACTATCAGCGCGATCGGGGGATGCCCCTCGACAACATGTCGAATACCGTGCGGATTTTTCTGGGGACCCGCCTCGAATGCGCGCAGTGTCACAATCATCCTTTCGATAAGTGGACCCAGATGGATTACTTCAAAATGGCCGCCTTCAGCTATGGAATGACGGCGAATCGTTACGGCAACTCGAACCGGAAGCTGGTGGCGACCATGATGAAAGATGAACGTCAGTCCATGTTCGAAGAAGCAGTCGGGGTTAAAGGTTTTCCGGCGATTACGTCCGAGGCAAAACTCAAAAAGCTGATGGATAGCCGCAAGTTCAGCCGTGTTGGATCCAAGTATGGAATGAACAAGCAGGAGTTTGCTGAGACAGCGAAGAAAGGGATAGCTGCGATCTCCGGGCTGGAAACCAATAGCGAGGACATCCGCAATGCGGTCGGGGAACTCTACGATCCCATCCAATACATCGCTTCTTTCGAGAGCGAAAAATCGGTCAAACTGCCTCACGATTATCAGTATTCAGATGCGGAACCAGAGAGTTCCGTTTTGCCGGCAACGATGTTCGGCGGGGAAGTCCTTTCACCGTCCAACGGCAGTCTGGCCGATTCGTACGCAGAGTGGATGACGAGTTCCGAGAATCCTACATTTACTAAAGTGGTGGCCAATCGCCTCTGGAAGAAAGTTTTCGGTGCTGCGCTCATCGAACCGGTCGATGAACTGACTGATCTCTCCAAGCCTTCCCATCCTGAACTGATGACTTACCTGGAAGAGTTGATGAAAGAACTCGACTACGACATGCAGGCGTATTTGAAGGTTCTCTACAACACCTCGACCTTCCAGCGTGAATCTTATCGTGAGGAACTGGTTGCCGGAGTGCCGTATCACTTTTCAGGTCCGGTGCTGAGACGGATGTCTGCCGAGCAAGTTTGGGATTCGCTGGTCGCGCTGATGATTGACAATCCGGATCACTACATGCCGAATCTGGAAAAGGATCTTGCCAATTTGGAAGAGCAGAAGCAAATATTCGAAAGCCTGGAGGGGAAAGCTCCTGAAGAGTTCCTGGCTATGGCTCGCGCTGCAGCAAAGGTGACTCGCAGTTCCCTCGATGAGCAGACAGATCTTCGCGCTAAAGTTTTGGAAGCAAGGAATGCGGAAGAGTTTCAAAAATCGAAAGAAATCGCTTCGAAGCTGGGGAAAATCCGAAACGAAACCCGTCGTGAGCTTGCTGCCCTTGCCTATACCGAAGTCAAAGAAGGCAAGGATATTGAAGTTGTGATGAACAACTTTGGAGTGAATGACGGCTTCATGGATGAGGTGATCACCGATTTACCTAAGCAGGAACGGAGACGCCCCGACCGCTCTGAAATGAAGACTTCAATGACCAAAGAGGAGAGGCGCACATTGCGCGAGGAAACCAAGAAGCGTCTCGAAAAACGGAAAGTCAAAGGGAAGGGCAGGAAAGGGGATGTGTCTTTGGGAAGAGATGTCGTCAGAGCTTCAGAAATGGAGACACCAGCTAGGCGTGGCCATTTCCTGCGTGAATTCGGACAGTCGGATCGGGAGATCATTGAGAACTCAAATGATGCTGCTTCAGTGCCTCAGGCGCTGGCGCTGATGAATGGTCCGATCATGGAGATGATGTTAGGAAGCAATTCCGTGTTCGCCAGAGAGATAGATACAAAAGAAAGCTCCGCCGAAAAAGTGGAGGCGGCTTTCACGGCCCTGTTTTCACGTCGACCTACAGATCAGGAGAAAGAATGGCTGAGCTCTGAAGTGAATAAAGGTGACCCTCAGGAAGGCATTGAGAATGTCGTCTGGGCGCTGCTGAATACATCCAGATTCCTCTTTGTGGAATAGAGATTAAGAAGACTGTTTCAAATCGCCGGTATCCGGTCCCTGAAGCTTTATGGGTTGCTCGCCCGTTTAAGGTTCAGTGATTTCGAGCCAAAAAGTGTGGAGCTCAGAGCTCCGCGCCCTGGTATCGACCTTCGCCTTGATGCGTTCAATTCCGAGATCTGAAATTGCCATCCATTCCCGCCAGACGCCTGCTCTGATCCTGGATTCTACCTCTCTCACGATGAGGGGAACATTCTCAATAGGCTGAGGAAAAATGCAGAATTCAGTGGAGTGGAAGAAAGCCCCTCGTGGCCGGACTGAGGCAATCTAGCCTGGAGGCCACTTCAATTGCTTCCCAGCCAGAAGATGGATGTGCAAATGGGGTACAGATTCGCAACCGTTTTTGCCGTTGTTAATGACGATCCTAAAACCTTCGTCGCTTGAATTCACACCGAGTTCGGAAGCGACTTTTCCGGCAACGAGAAGCAGATGGCCCAGAGTCTGTTGATCAGATATTTCGGCCTCTCCTACACGGGGAATCACTTTCTTCGGGACGATAAGAACATGGATGGGAGCCTGAGGATCGATATCCCGAAAGGCAATGCAGTCATTATCTTCGTGTAAAATATCCCCGGGGATTTCGCGGGCGATGATTTTTTCGAAGATCGTCATGGGAGTTGAGAGCTAAAAAGGTGGATGCCCACCGGCAAGGGACTCCAGCGGGCATCCTGGGAGTTTATCACTATCGGGGGATTGAGATAAAAGTTTTCAATAGCAGATCTGTAGGTTGAGATCAGGACAGCGGGCAGAAGCCTGCGATTTTTCCTGATTCAGAAAAAGAGTGATCTCGCTTTGGAGTTGCTCACAACGGTTGGACCATTTCTTAGCGGACGAAAGCTGGCGGACGCACTTCTTGAGACCGTGGCATTCCACCCGGTTGGCTCCACCGTCTGCAGCTGATCTGAATTGTCTTTCCAGCAGACGGAAAAATGCCAACTCATAACCGGTCCCTGCACGACGGGCCAGTTCACTGAGAGAGATCCGCACGGGCGGGGGAGTTTTGTCGATGTTCTCCGCCACTTCCTGGAGACCGAGATTGGAAAGGGTTGCGTCGATTTTTTTGAAGAATTCATCTGAATCAATTACAGTGCCCTTGTAGTGATTCATCAGGAAATGCTCCACTCCCCGGGAAATATCTTCGGCGAGCCAACGGGGAACGTCGGTTCCGTCAACGGCGTCAGTAATCGTTTTTGTGATCCAGTCTGATTGACATAGAGCGAGGCTGGCACGTCCAATCCTAATGAATGGCAGTTCGTTTGGTAGTGCGATCATGGTTTCGTCTGAATGGGGCGGGTGTCGTGTCGTGTGTTTGGAAAATAGGAGGCTACTGCGGAATTTTCGTGGGATTTCGCAGGTCAGGATCTCTCGAAAAGGTCGGGCTGAAGAATTGGATCGATGCCGGGAGTCTGCTCGAGCGATTCAATGACTTCATTAAATTCACCAACCTCCTGAAATTGTCGGTAAACCGAGGCGTAGCGGACGAAGGCGACGGGGTCTATGTCTTTGAGGCGAGCCATAACTTTCGGCCCGATGATTTTGCTGGGAATCTCTTTGATTCCTTCGGCAGAAATTTCGTTAATAATCTCATCGACGGCAGTTTCCAGCACCTCGAGAGGGACTGGACGTTTTTCGCAGGCTCGAATCAATCCGCCAAGTAGTTTCTCCCGCTTGAACGGCTCGCGGGTTTGATCCCGTTTCACCACGAGAAGATCACTGCGCTCAACCTGCTCATAGGTCGTGAAGCGAAAGCCACAATCCACACATTCGCGGCGACGGCGAATCGAAAATCCATCTTTGGAAGTTCGGGAATCAATTACCTTATCGAGAAGGCTGTTACACTTTACACAACGCATATTTGCGACTCTTTTCTGAGAGTCGCCCCAATATGTTGTGGTGTCAATTCAAAATAGACCACAAGATGTAGTAATCGGTACCATTTCGGCCCGCTTGATTTGTCTGGTAATTACGGAACGCATGTTGAAGTCTGATATTTCCTGATGAGTCGAAATCCGCTTGTGGCATCACCAACCGGAGCGTGAAAACCCCGAACTGGAGGAAAAGCTGGAACTGGAAAACCCACTGCTTGAGCTGGATGACAAACTGGATCCGGAGGAGAAACTACTGCTCATACTGCGCCGTTTCGCTGCCTGAGCAGTGCGCCTGGCATCTGCTTCCCGACTGTCGGCACGCTTCTTCTCCCGAAGAGCGGAGCCGAGGGATGATATTGCGGCTTGTCGTGCTGCTGCATAGTCTCCGGTTTCGAGCAAATGCTGCGCCTGAATGAGGTCCGGATTACCGGAGTTCCTTTGAACTTTGACAGAGTAACTACTACGCCAGTTCTGCAAGGCGGCGATCGCGGAGGAGGCGGCGTCGATTTTTTTAGCGGCAGCTTTGGCAGCTCGCAATTCGTCTCGAATCAGACTGCGGGTCTTTAACGCTTCTGTACTGAGATGATTGGCCGCAGTAAATACCTCGTTCCATGTGTGATGAGCCTTTCCCAATTCGACTTCCAGTTGAGAGTGTTCATTGCGATACGCTGAATGATTCCTAATCGCCCGGGTCAATGTTTCGCTATCCGCGATTCGATCGGTTCTCGCCTCATGAATAAAAGTGTCAGCGGACCGAATTGAAGCTGCTGCTCTTGATAAGGCGGCACTGGCCTCGTCGTATTGTTCCCAATCTGCCTTCACCCCGTCCACGATGAGATTGAGCTCTGCGGCCGAGTCGGCCAGAGCATGAAAGAGAGTGAAAGGATCTTTCTGGCCCTGATTGACGGTCTCATTGAATGCTGCCAATGATTCCCCGAGCAGCCGATGCTTCGTTATCGTCCCGTGAATCGTTCGTTGATCGTTGACCTCACTTGCAAGAGCTCCGTGTTGGTCGACCAGAGAAAGTATTGATGTCTGGTTTTCTTCCTCCGCTTTTTTCAAGGCCTTGTGTTGGTCCCGAATCATTCCGAGTTGGTGCTCTACGAAACCAAGGTCATTGGATGCTTTCTCAATCAAACTGGCCGAAAGGATGAGGGACGCAGCCTTGAAGGCGGACTGCGATTCATCGATCGCATCGCGGGCTGTCGACAGGCGATTGTAGGCTCGCTTTAGACTTTCCCGAATGGACTGCTGACCTCGAACGGATTCACCGAAGCGGGTGGAAAACAGGAGCACGGATGGATCGTAGTTGGATTCGAGTTCGGAAAAGGTCTCTGCTACTTCGGTGCCATCGACGGATAGCTCACCGTGTCTCGTCTTCAATGCGGTGGAATCTTTGGAATGGGCTTTCAAGGTTTCCTGACTGATTCTCAATAAGTCGTCCGCTTCTTTCAGGGTCAATTCAATCTCGTGAAAGTTTCCTTGAGCGGCTGTGATATTCCCGTGGTCCAGAGAAGCACAGGCTGCGGAAAGTTCCTCCCGGGCCAGGAGAACCCGATCAGAAGGTGAGAGATTTTCCTCTACGAGTATCTTCTCTTCAGGAAGGTCCAGCTCATTGCTGATTTCAGTTTTCACTTTTTCGATGCTGTTGACCCGGGATTGAATCGAAGGCTTAATTTCTTTACCGACCTTTTCGGCAAGTTGAGAACAGCTGAGAACTCTTCCTTTAAAGGCGAAGACTTCATCTTCAAACTCCTTCCAATCCTCTTCGACAGACCTCGATATGGCGACGATGGCGAGCTGTTCTATGTATCCGGTGTATTCGTCGTATCCGGCGTCGACCCAGGCAGCGTTGCGTCCGAGGCTTTCCAGTCTTTTTACGGCATTTTCGACAACAGGGAAGTCAATCTTCCGTACCGATTCGATGCGACTGGCAATAGCGAGACCTTCATTCACCTGACGCTCTGCAGTAAGGCCCGAAGTCTCCAGGGCAGTGACTGGATCTTCCTGTCCAATGGCAGCTGCTTCGTTGAGATTCGACTCGGCTGCAGGAATAAGTCGGTTTCGAAGGGCCAGCAGCGGAAACCAGCCATCCTCTGCTGCGGCATGGCCTTGTTGCTCGGTTTGTGCAGTCAGCTCCGCCAGGTTTTTATTCACCCTCTCCTGAAGGAGTGGAAGCCCATCGATTCCATTTTCCAATCGGTCAATCTTCTCTCTGGCACCCTCTCTCCGTTCATCAAACTCACTGATCAATTCATCGAAGGACATGCGGAACGGACGATAGTCTTCAGGATCACCAAGAAGGGATCGACCGGCATCGCCATTTTCCCTTTCCGGATAGAGAATTGATTCAAGCTTATCTTCCCGGCCGAATCCAATCGGCTTTGATCCGAGGAGCGCAATGGCAGCCTTGAACCGGCGCGGTGAAAAAACGTTCTCAAGCATCGAAAAAACGGACTTCGGGAGAACGAGATTTTCCGCCCGTTCCATCACCCGGTCTGTGGCCT
>CAJXQE010000056.1 GCA_913058215.1 uncultured Verrucomicrobiales bacterium | reverse complement strand
CACTATCCTCTTCGTCGGCAGCGTCAGATGTGTATAAGAGACAGCGATAGAGAGTCCGGTTGCCAGTGGTCATTACAGCGTGCCGCTCGGAGACACCACCTATCACGCCAATATGACCAATGCGATTGCCAAGACGGTCTTTGCTAACAACGTCGACGTGAGGCTTCGTATCTGGTTCAGTTCTGACAATAGCACTTTTCAAGCCCTTGATCCTGACCGCCGTATCGCATCAGCCGGTTATTCATTGAGCTCCGGCACTGCCGGGATGGTCGGCGCCAACGTTGTCGTTTCTGCGAGCGTTGCAGATAATTCCCTGACCGCAAACGACCTCGCAACCGATTCAGTGGGCACCGCCGAAATCATCAATGGCACCATTACTTCCAGCGACGTCAGTGGTAGCTATCAGTTGATGGACAGGTCGAGCGGAACTGCTTATGTAAGCGGTGGCTCATCCGGTTTGGGCAGTTCAGATGGGCTCGGGCAACTTTCGGTAGGAAGCCACACGGGAAATCACATGGCGATCACTTACAATGCCATCGGCGCTTACAATAATAATGCTCCAATCCAAACTCTGGTTGGATGGACGGGCGGAGGAATTGAAGTCGGGCATCCCGGTTTCGCTACCGCGATTCGCGGAAGCACCACTACATTTTCCGGTACTGGATATTTCAGTGGTAACGTCGGGATCGGGGACAGCACCCCTTCCTATAATCTTGATGTTGCTGGAACGATTCGGGCGACAAATGATGTTTACGTCAATGATGATCTCTTTGTGAACAGCGAAGTTCGGGTCAACAGTAGCGCAGGGGCAAGCAAGATTCTAATGTACGGTGAGGCTGGGAGCAGCGATCGTGGTCAAATTTATATGTATGGCACCAATGGTATTCTCAATGCAAGGATTGTGTCCGGAGGAAGTGTTAATTCGGGCTACTTTGGCCTCTACGACGATGACGGAGGAGAGCAATTGCGAATGGGTGTTAATTCAACGGATGAGGCTTTCTTAACAGTTAGTGGATCAAACGGTAATACTAATATACTTTTAGGGTTTCTGAGCGGTTATCCGTCAAATGGATTTCTAGGTGTGGGGGATCCAGGGGGCAGCAGCCGCGCCGGAATGTATATCCGGGACGATGGGGCCGGTGTGGTGTTCGGCGATGTAAACAACATCAGTTCGGATCGGCGTTTGAAGAAAAACTTTGAATCTCTCTCCGGGGCTCTTGATAAAGTGAGAAAAATCAACGGGGTGAGTTATCAGCGGATCGGGAGTCCAGAAGAGCAACGGGAAGTGGGAGTTATCGCCCAGGAAATCCAGGCTGTTCTACCGGATGCGGTAGCCACAATGGGGGCTAGTGAGCCCGGGGATACATCAGAGAATCCGGTAGACGAAATCGGCCGGGACCTTTCCGGGTCCGAAGTCAAAGCGGTGACGCTGATAGATACTCCGGCGGATGTTGCCCCGGACGCCGAAGCTCTGAGTGGGGAGAGTCCCGTCGAAGCCGGGATCGGTAACGATGTTGGTGGGGGAGCAGAGTCCAGGGAAGCTGATCCCGGAGATGCGAGTCTGACAATGGCGGGGAGCGTACCCGGCGGAGGTGGGTTTGCAGCAGGGGGTGCCGGCATGCCGCAGGACACGCTTTACGTGAACTACAATTCCATCACCGCCCTGCTCGTCGAGGCGATGAAGGAACTCGACACGGAAGTGGAGGGGAACGCTGAGTCGGCTGAGGAAGTCGCAGGTCAGGTTGGGAATCTCGACGAGTCGATAAAGAAACAGGCGACCGGCCTCGAGAAAATTGAGAAGACACTTGGATCTCTCACCAAAGTCAATCAGACGCTGGAAGATGAAAACGCCGACTTGAAGAAAAGGCTGAAAGCCCTGGAAGAGATGGTGAAACGGCTTGCTGAGGAAACTGCCAAACAATAGTTCGCTGTAATACCCGCAGTTTATTAATCAAATCGAAAGGAAAACCAATGAGTAGATCCCTATTATTCCAAGGATTAAGTGGTCTGGCCGCGACTTTGATGTTGAGTGTCAGTCCTGCTCTGGCGGACTCGACCGCGAGCGGCGGAGGCGTGAAACTCACCCACGCCTCTCCCGGAGAAGGCGGCGGACAGGTTGCTGCCGGGCTGGTCACCGCAGAGGTCACCACTGGCAGTGCCATTGCCGGGGGAGTTTCCCTTGGCGGCGTGGTCAGTGAGACCGGTGGATTTACCGGGCAACTCTACGATGCCACGGCTTTGACGGTATCTGCAGATCCGGGAACGACGGTCAACGAAGGGGGCGCTGTGCAGCTTACTGCCAACGCCACGCTCGACGACGGCACTACCCTGAACACCGGCGAAGCGGCCTGGACCGTGAACTCTGGCCCGATCACGAGTATTAGCGCGACGGGGTTTGTACTTGCTGGAACGGTCAATGCGACTACCTCAGCAAATGTTGAAGGAGCAATGGGTTCCGCTTCCGGGACCATTGACCTCTCGATTCTGAATCTGGCCTACCAGCCGAATTCCTTAACCTGGGAGGGAGGCGATGGTCCCTACACCGTCTTTTTCGGGACTGATACGAATGCCTTGACTGAGATTGCCGGCCTGCCGACGTCCATTTATGATCCCGGCCAACTGGAAATGGGGACAACCTACTACTGGCGCGTTCTGGATATGTCTGCTGCCGATGTCACACCTGGCGGAAACGGAACGGATCCGGTTAGTTTCACGACCAGCATTTTCAAGCCTGACATGCGGGTGGGGAACAAGGGCAACCCTGCTACTCACCGCGGTAATAATGTCTACAATGGCTCAGGTGGAGGTCAGGTAGCGACAATGAAGCTGAAGGGGACCCGTCCGGGGAAACTCTATTTTTCAGTCGAAAATGACGGAGACACTGATGATGGTCACCGCTTTCGGGGATCCAAAGCAAACAGAAGGTCTTTCAAAACGGTTAACTACTACCGGCTCAGCGGAGGTCGGGCCAACGTTACCGGTGCGGCGATCAGAGCTGGATTTCTGCATGGAGATGTCATCCCCGGTTCGATTGTTTCCTATCAGATCCTGGCCAAGGCAAAAGGTAAGAAGAAAGCCTCTCAGACTTTGAAGTTGGACGTAAAGTCTTCAGCTGACACCCGCGGCGCGGATCTTGGCAAAGCGAAGCTGAAAGGGACTCCGACAAAGAAGAAGCGGTAAAAATGTGTTGAGGAGGAGCTCCGGATTAATTTCTTCCCGAGCTCCGTCTCTCTAAGTCAGAGCTCTGCGTGTATTTCCCCCGGGGCAGTTACCGCGCAAGGTGGTCACAGCGATATTAATCGATTCAACCCTGTCGGGCAGTCGATTGAATCCTGTTCCTTCCGGCTTTAGTGCGTCGTTGCGCGAACTCGGCGATTTGTGTGCCTGAAAGTGAAAAGTAAAGTTTCCCAAGTGTAGGTGCTAAGCGCCTTCGAAAAGGTGCGTTTGAGCCGCTTGTCGGATATCGTTCTCTCTGTGGCACTTAGATTAATTGAGATTGCACCATCTCAATCCTGCCGCCTCGATAAAAATCCCCGTAAAAACAAGTTCTGATAGGCTTTCTATATGAATCGAAGCGTTACAATCAGCCCCTGCAATGAGTAATCGAATTCCCATACTGTTGTAGAGGAGGCCTTTTCGTTTTGTGAAGGTTTCTTCATCAAGGGGGCCGACTGCTTTCGGATGAGGTTCCTCGATAAGCAGGTGATAATAGTTGGTCATGGAGCAGTAGGTGGTGACTCGTATTTCATGAAATACCTGTAGATTCCGCATGAGAGCAGGGGGGGTGTTCAAAAGACCGGTCCGCAATAAAAATCAACCATCTTTGGAAATGCGTTTGACGGCTATGTGAAATATGCAATTGTTAGCTGAAATTTCAGATACTACCTAAAGATCATGAGAAAAATCCTAACAATACTTGCTGCAATTGCTTTGGCGGCGTTTCCAATTATTTCATCGGCCGACGAAAACTCCTCACTTCTCAGCGCGCCGATAATCGGTCCGGAGATGGCGGAGGACATGGATGATCCGGTAACGATATATTTTGAGAGCAACACTACCTTGCCGGATGTTCTCGTCGCTACGAACAGTCTTTCCGGATTTCGGGGGGATGCGATTTATGCGAAGGCTCCCGTCCCTAGTCAGACTCTGCCTCGCTCCACTACCAAGGGTAGGCTGATTGATTCCTACTTTAAAGTGCAAAACGAAGGGCGGGGATTCGGAAATTCAGCAATTGAATACGTTCCCTATACCAATTACTCCATTAGGGGTTCGGCCGGGGCGAGAGGATTCAGAAACACTTACACGAACGTTCAAACTTCCGAGAACATCACAGCCGAAGTGATCCTGGGAACGTACCTCCTGAACGTATCTGTAGACAGCGACAAGTTGATCAAGAAGAGATCGGTTCCAGGCCGGTCGATCCGTAAGAAAAATGTTAGATCGCTCGACACCTTGAATGCATCCGTAGATGAAAGTATTTTGGAAATTTATCCCTACTTGACTGATACCGCAGCGACCTCGATCTCAAACAAGGCTATTCCCAAGAAGAAGAAAAAGAAGAAAAAGAAGAAAAAGTAACCGATTTCGTCTTCTTTGACAGAGACTTGAAGAAGCTTGGAATTCCAGTCTTTCGCGTGGAAGGGGATGTGAGTTATCACTCCCCTTCTTTTTTGAGTTCTTGGTCCACATGTCAACCAGATATCAAGACGCAAGGTCACACCCCGCCCCCTGCCGGAAATTGCAGAAAGAATGAGTGACCGATTTCTGCGGTTCGGGCTGATGACGCTTCTGGTTGCCGTCTGGGTCCTTCTTCGTGTCCTCCCTCTCTACGATCACGTTTTCCCCGAGGGAGAGACCGGTGTTCTGCTCGGAAACGATCCCTGGTTTCACCTTCACCAGTGTATCGGAGCAGCGGAACACTTCCCCTCCATGCTTCGTTGGGACATCGGTGCCTTCTACCCTGAGGGAAGTCGGGCGGGCGCCGCGGGCTTTTTTAATCTGGGGATAGGTGGCTTAGGGCGTCTCATCAGCGGAAGTCCCCCGAGTGCGGATATTCTGATTCGCTTGCTGGCATGGTCACCGATCGTGTTTGGCGCGCTCTCGCTGATTGCTCTATATTTCGTCGTGAAAGGGTTCCTGGGATCGAATTTCGCGATCCTCGCCTGCACTCTACGCGTGTTATTCCCCTCACAGGAATTAGGCCGAACCCTGCTCGGTTTCGGAGACTATCATGCTGCGGAGATCCTGTTCTCGATTCTCATTCTCTGGACTTTTATTCTTTACGCCAGGCGCATGGAATCCCGCCCTTCAGTGAAGGTGTCGATGCTCTACGGGCTCCTCTGTTCCATCCCCCTGACCTTGCTCCTCTTCACCTGGGCTGGTGCTCCTCTTTACGTGGCAATTATCATTGCCACGTTTTGGATCAACGCTTTCGTCTCAATGAGACAGGGGCGAACGGATCTTAAGCAGACTGGGCTTCATTGGCCCTACTTTGGGTCTATCCTTCTTCTCTACGGTTCCTTCTCCATCCTGTTTCCCGATTGGATCATGAAGCAGAAAGCGTTTCCCTTCACCTGCGGAGCCCTATTTGCACAGATGGGCATATGCTTCGCTCTGGCGCTGCTTCCAGAAAAGCAAAGCCGTTCGCTTCAATCCCGAGCCTTGATCGCATTGCTCACCTTGCTGCTGCTCGTCGCCGGCACTATCTGGATGGTGTCGCCACCGCTTCGTCGTTTTGCGGAAGAATTCCTTCTTGCGAGAAACCCTTTCGTGGCAGAACACACATCTGTCGGTTTCGTCGTGCTTTGGAAAGACTTTGGGCCATTGCTCTTCTGGATTCCTCTTGCTCTCATCTTCGCATTTCGGAGATCTACCGCCCCTCTCTTCCGATTCGCGATTTTCTACTGCTTCGTCTGGATCCTTCTTTGGGGTGTCACGAAAGATCTGGGATACACAGCGTCCTCCTTGATTCCAATCCTCACGGTATGCGGGTTCAAGCTCATTTTCGACCTTGCCCGCGAAAAACGACGATCATTCATGCCTGCTGTGATATGGGGAGGGGCCGTTTCTCTTCTTGTGGCCTGCGCATTGATGATCCCTGACGGATGGGGAAACCGACCTTGGATGCGCAAAGGAGACTATACCGGAATAATCAAGGCCACCAAGCCGTGGAGAGACTCTCTTACCTGGCTCCGCGAACACAGTCCGGAACTCCCCCTTACACCGACGGCGCTTGTGGAACCTTGGATTCGAAAAGAAGGCTTTGATTATCCACCCGGATCTTATGGAGTTCTCTGCCATTGGCAGAACGGAAATCTCGTAAACGTTTTCGCGAGGCGGTTCGTCATCTCGGCGAGAGGGTCCAAAGGGAAATTCATTCGATGGTTTCTCTCGAAATCTGACACCGCCTCTCATCGAGCGTTGAAGGACCTTGGTGATGTGCGCTATGTCGTCGTCGACGCGACTTCGGTGTGCGAGTGCCTGCCCGGGGAGATCCTGCGGAACGGAGGTGATATCCGAAATTTTCAAGTCGTCGAATCGATTCGGACGGTGGATGGTATTGAAGTACCAATCGTCTCTTTCGGCAATGATTTCCGTCGCTCCGTGGGGGCACGTCTTTTTCTGGGGGACGGCTATGATCTCAGCCGGTATCGCCTGGTCTACGAAAGCTCCGATACGAGCTTCCTGCGATACCGATCCTTATCAGAAAGCGGTATCGTGGAGCTACGTTCCACGGCACTCGATGACGAGGTTAAGAGGGAGCTCTTCGAACCTATGGCAAAGCTCGGATCCGTCTGGAGGGAGGGGGAGTATCTATGTTACTCTGGCGAAATTCTTCCCACGGTGAAGGTATTTGAGATCGTGAGGGGAGCTCGTGCCCTTGGGCGTATCAGCGGAACAGAGCCTGTCAAAGTCCAAATCACTCTCCGCTGTAGCATCACGAACCGGACCTTCACCTATGCCCAATCGGAAACGCCAGATCAGGAAGGCAAGGTGTCCTTTCTTCTTCCCTATCCTACGGGCCAATGGGACGACTCATCTACCGTTCACTCAACGGGACCCTATCGAGTTTCTGTCGGAGAGAACTTTTTGGGAACGCTCGAGGTTTCCGAAGAAGACGTTCGAAAGGGGAGAGAATTGGCCCTTCCCCAGCGGTGAGATGTGCCAGGCCTGACCAAGTCAATCGCCACAGCGACAGGTTCGACTCCGTTCTTAAGTATATCGCCCCGTCGTGATTGCCGGTGTTGTTGGGTAGTGCTCTCCGAGCCGGTTCGTGGACGCGTCGAAATTTGCGACGACAGGGAAACAGTCAAAGAGTTTGAATACCACTAACGCTTTTTTCTCCAATCATTTGGCCACCACTCTGGGTTGATTGAAATATAGATACCCTTACCGATCAACTCCCGAGGTGAGGCTATTCTGACGATCCCGAACGAGCCGTTTTCTTAGCGCCATTCGGGACAGCTCACTCGTTGAAAAGAGGCTTGCAATTATTTTGATAATTGGTCTGATTCTCATTCAGAATAGACAACGCTTTTTGAGAACCGCACGATTGATCCGGGACGGTCGATCCCATTCCCTCTGCATGTCATAAATTGTGGAGAAACGATTCATCTTCAATGATGAAGAAAAGCAAAATTCAATAAAGAGACCGGTCAGTTATTCGTTCTTTTCGCTTCCCCCGCCAACGGTTGCCTGCCACATGATAAGAAAAATCCTCTGGAGTTGGGATACGAAGAATCCCCTGTTGGCCCTGGCCATCATGATCGCATTGGTCTGGGTTTTCCTGAACGTCGCCCACTTCGCTGTGCTCGTGAGCTCGGATCGCGTGGCGGAACTGAAGGCGGCGATCGGTCGGGAGGTGACACTTGATTTGAATGACGGCGCCCGGATCCGTGGCCGATTGGTGAGTTCCCAATGGTGCTTTCGCGGCGGTGTCATCCGGTGGTGCAATGGCGTCCGGGTCGGAACCGGAGAAGGTGAGGTCAGCGAGCAGGCGTTCTTCGCCTGGCAACTGCCACGAACCAAAGTGGTGCAGTCGCCGGCCCCCTGAGTTATTGCCGGGAAGGCGTTTTTCGATGTCGTGTTCGCGCCTTGCGTAAGGACGTGGGAAACGAACTCGGTCGTCGTCACGATTCACTTTGCAGGCACCATTTCCGGGCCTTATTCTTCCACTGTATGTTCACTACTATGAGACTCCTTCTTTTCCTGACACTACTCTTTCCAGCTATCGCCGGCGCTGATTCGTTCCTCGTCGAAAACGGAGAAGCCCGGGCCGAGATTATTGTCTCGGAAACCCCGACCCGGACGCAGCGGCTCGCGGCGAGAGAATTGCAGATATACCTCAGGAAAATCTCGGGCGCGGATGTGCGCATCGCCTCGGAGCCTTCCGGTGACTTTCCGGTCAAACTTTACGTGGGGATGAGTTCGAAGGTCGGCGAGCTGGGAATCTCGGCCGACGAACTGAAGTACGGCGCCTACCGCATTGTCTCGGGTGAGGACTGGATGGTGTTCATTGGGGACGATACGGATTTTGTGCCCATCGAGCCCTGGCCCCGGAGCAATACTGACGTCGCCAGTGGCAAAATGCAGGAGGCCTGGAATGTGATAACGGGCGAAAACTGGGGCTACCCGCATCGGCAGCTCCACAAACATTATTCGGGTCCGAATCGGGTTTTCGGAACGCCCGACGAACAGAAGACAGATAAAGACGGCAATATCAACATCTGGACTTTTGATGAACGCGGGTCTTTCAATGCCGTCTGTGGATACCTTCGGAACCTCGGGGTGCGCTGGTACATGCCGGGAGAGCTTGGGGAGATCCTTCCTGAAATGGATTCCATTGCCCTGCCGGAGATCGACGAAACGGTGCATCCGGATTTCCCCATGCGCAATTTCCAGTTCCGTCCCGGCGGGGGTGGTCCCGACGCGATGATGTGGGGATGTCGGCTCGGAGTGCGCCGACCCTACGGCCGCCAGGCGGCGCATGGCTTTCGGGACATGACCGACAACGAGCACACGATGAAGCATCATCCTGATTGGTTTGCGCTCTACGGTGGTCAACGTCACAACCAGCCCGACGTCGGTAACAATCAGCTCTGCTATTCCAACGAGGAGCTCTTTGCCGAAGCGGTTCGCTTTGCTCAGGTTCAGTTTGATCATTACGATATGGATGTCGTGTCCATCATGCCGCCGGACGGGTACGGCGCGATCTGCCAGTGTCAGCTTTGCGAGGGCAAGGACTCGCCTGAGTTGGGGCCGCGAGGCGCGCTCTCCAACTATGTTTGGGATTTTGTGAATCGGGTTGCCAAGGAGATCGCAGTGACGCATCCGGGCAAGAGGATTTCGAACTGCGCCTACGGGACCTACACCGAGCCGCCGGGGAATATCGACAAGCTGGAACCCAATGTGCAGGTCATCATCGTCGGGGGACGACGGCCCAAGGATCCCGACCCAGAAAATATCCGTCGCATTCGGGAGGCCTGGACGAAGAAGACCGATAACCCGATCGAGATCTTTGAGAACTACCCCTTCACGGCTCGAAATTTTTACCTGCCCGTCTTCAATCCCACCGTGCTGGGTGAAGGCATCAATGCGACGAAAGGAATCTCGCGAGGAGAAGATGTCTGGTTGTCGCCGGACTACAGCGAAAAGGGCGGCGGGTTGAATCACTTCATGGTGTATTTCACCGCGAGAATGTACTGGGGCGGCAAGGATCAAGACGTCGGCGTGCTTCTGGACGAATACCTGGAGCTCTTCTATGGTCCCGCCGCGGAACCAATGAGGGAGTTCTTTGCCTATTGCGAAGAACACTGGATGGCGATGGACCAGGATGCGACGAAGGCCGGGCGGGCCTTGGAGCTTTTTGACCTTGCGAAAGAGAAGGCGGATCAAGAATCGATCTACGGTCGAAGACTCGCGATGGTGGGGGATTTTCTCGAGCGCTTGCGATTGAGGCTCACGGTGCTTTCTCAGAAGCGCGGTCCCGTTCCCAGCGTGCGCAAAGTGGGTGGCGATTCGGTGACACCCATTGTGGTGGATGGCCGACTCGATGATCTTCCCTGGCAGAAGATCCCCAACGCTTCTACGGGCAAGTTCAGAGAAAACCAGACTGGCGAGGCGCCCGGCCTTCCGACGACTTTCATGGTGGAGTGGCGCAATCACATGCTCTACTTCGCGATTCGATGCGAAGAGAAGCCGGGGGAACCCCTCCGAATTGCCACGGAAAAAGATGAAGATCCCGCGCTCTGGTACGGGGACGCCGTTGAGATTCTCCTCGAAACCGATCTAAACAGCTATTATCAGATCGCGGTGAACCCGGCAGGAGCGATCATCGATATGAATCGGAGTGAGGGCAAGGCCAGCCGTCTGCGCTGGTCCTCCCAGGCGGAAGTCGCGACCCATGTGGCTGATGATCATTGGATCGTTGAGATCGGCATTCCGGTGACGACGGATGAAAACGATCCCTATCATCAGGTCATCGGGAACAAGCCCTCGATCGACTTGCCCTGGCATATTAATCTTTGCCGCCAACGTGTGAGAGATGGCGAGACCGAGCATTCTGCTTTTGCTCCCACGGGAACGAAGGGTTTTCATGTGCCTATGAAGTTCGGTTACTTTCACAAAGGCAAGTCCCACCAGTTTGAGGCGGACCCCACCGTGACCGATTTTCTCATCGAGAAAGACAGGGCGACGAAGCTCATGCGGGGGAGGAAATTCGAAGACGCTCTCTCCATTTACACCGCCCTCGCCGACGATGAAAGTGTCACGCCGCTCCAAAAAAATGTGGCGCTGAAAAACGCGCTTACCTGCGCGCTCCGGCTCAAGAACGATGCACTGGCAAAAGAACTGGAGGCCCGGATTTCCAAGTAGCTGATCAGCACTTCGCAGACGGAACTCTTCTTGCTGTCACCGATCCAGTGACGCTCGCGCCGGAGTGATCACTTCGCCCCGCAGATCACCTAATATGCATTGCCTGCTAATTCACCTGATGGTCGAGGCAAGTCGTCCATGCCGTGCTTCCCCGTGTCCAAAACAATGACGGTTGAACAAACCGCTTTCTCCACTACTAAGGATGACCGCACGCTTCTGTTTCAATCGTAAAATGACTATTAGAAATTCAACCCGCAGTGACTGGCCTGAAATTATTCAGATCTACAATGAGGCAATAGAAAAGGGATTTTCAACCGCTGACCTGTCACCGGTTACGGTTGAGTCCAGGGGCGATTGGTTGAATTCACATGATTGTAAAGAGTTTCCAATCTATGTGTTTGAGGCTGAAAATGAAGTCAGAGGATGGGCTAGTGTCAGTCCTTATCGGTCAGGGCGGATGGCGCTGCGGTATACGGCAGAGATCAGCTACTACGTTTCAAAGTCGCACCTTAGGCAGGGGATCGCTTCTCAACTTCTCGATCATACAATAGAGGCTTGTCAGGCATTGGGGTATCGAACCCTGTTCGGGATTTTAATGGATAAGAATGAAGGGAGTGTCGGACTTCTCGAGAAATTTGGATTTGAAAAATGGGGCCATATGCCCAAAATCGCAGACTTTGATGGAACCGAGTGCGGGCATATCTATATGGGAAAACGAATTGCCTGATCATTCAGTGATTCTACCGAGTCAGCCCTTCTTCCGCCTCAAAGAAATTGCCAACGATGACCTTAAACCAAAACGATGAGAAGGCAGCGATGCGCAGCATCATATGGACCCAGTGTCTGGCCATTGTGGCGCTTGGTACGGTAGTGAACGGGACGCTGCTGCTCTATTTGACCGCTCTCGGCGTCAGTGCGGCTCGAACGATGATTTACCTGGCGATTCCGCCTCTCACCAATGCACTGCTCCTCCTGCCTGCCGCCTACCTTGCTGACAAGTATGGCAAAAAGCGGATCGGACAGACCGGCGTAACTATCGGCATCGTCGGATGGGGATTCGTCTCATTTGGTCCGATTGAAGGGGCCTTGCCGGAGTTGCTGATTGTTGTCGGAATTGTCCTGGCGGCGGTTTGCTCTTCGCTGATTGGTGCGGGTTGGTTTTCCCTGCTCAGCCCAATCATTCCAAAGGAAATCCGGGGGCGATTTTTCGGACGCTTGCGCCTGTCTTTCAGTCTTGTGTCACTTGTTCTGGCAATCTTCTATGCCTGGGTTCTTTCGATTCAATCAAGCCTTGTTGTCTACCAGGGAATATACGCTGTGGCTACCATCGCTTTTGTCATTCGTTGGTTTACCTACCGGCGTATTCCCGAGCTTGAACTGCCGTCGGATAAAGCCAGAAATGTACCCTTCCATCAGGTCCTTTTAAAGGTTGTTCGCGTTGAGAGCCTTACCGGGTTTTGTTCCTATATATTTCTGTTGGGGCTCTTTACTGCCGGAGCCGTTGCTTTGTGCGCAATGATTGAAAAGCGAGTCCTCGAGTTTTCTGATACTCAGGTGATCCTGCTCTCCAACGTCACTTTGATCGGTAGTATGTTCGGTATGTTTTTTGGCGGTCGCGTCGTCGATCGCCATGGAACGCGATTTGTGTTTGCCGCTTGCCACATCATGCTCGCTTTGGCTCTAATTGCTTTCCCGCTTAGGATATTTGTCGGGGCTTCTTCTCTGGTGTTCTATCTGGGTGCCCTGCATTTCCTCCTCGGAGGGGCATTCGGGGCGATTGGAATTGCTATGACCACAGAACTGTTGGGTGTCCTCCCGAAAGAAAACAAATCGGTGGCCGCTTCGTTGTTTATCATTTTTCAAACTTCGGGCGTTGCGCTTTCAGGATTGATTCCCGCCTGGATTTTGAAACTGAATGTGCTCACGGATACCTGGGAGTTTGCTGGGAGCCATCTCAGTGCGTTCGATTCGATTCTGCTCGGCTACGGTTTGATGACGCTCCTACTTGTCGCGACCCTGGGTTTGGTACCGACCATGTTGAGGAAATCTGAACCAGCCAGCCTGGGGCTGAATCGCCTCTAAACGTCAGCTCTAATTCACCCGTGTCAGGAGAGGGTGGTAATATTGATGCCCAGGGGTGTTGACGAAAATGCGTGGGATTTGCTTTTTCTCATCCTCTACCTTTCTATACTGAAACTGAATTCGGAAAGGATCAAATTCTTGATTAGTGTTCAGAACATTCTATGAACTCACAAACAGCACCCCATTCCGCTTCCAAGATTCGAACGGCATTCGTCTGTTTGTTTACCGTGATCCTGTTTTGGAGCTGTTGCACCCTAGCCCAAACCCAATCGGCCAAACCCCGGACCCAGACGAATCAGTCTCAAACTGACCGTGTTGCTGATGTCGACGAAGTTCAACACGTGGGGATCGAACGAGCCTATCCTCGTCTGCGATTCAATCGGCCGGTTTATTTGACTGGTGCCGGTGATGACAGCGGTCGCTTGTTCGTGGTTGAGCATGCCGGAATCGTCCGCTGGTTTTCCCAAACCGGGGAAAGCCCGGCCAGTCGTATATTTCTGGATATCAGCGACCGTGTCAGCCGCCGGGGCAACGAGGAAGGCCTGAGCGGATTCGCGTTTCATCCGAAGTTCAAAGATAACGGTTTTGTGTTTTGCCATTACTCTTCGGATCGCCAGCGAACCGGCGAGAAAGACGTCGCCTCGAGTATTATTTCCCGGTTCAAACTTTCTGATGACCCGAATGTCGTTGATCCGACAAGCGAGAAAGTCTTGCTGACGATCCCACAACCATTTGAAAACCACAACGGCGGGGCAATGGCATTTGGTCAGGATGGGTATCTCTATTTCTCTCTCGGAGATGGAGGAAACGCGAACGACCTTATGGGTAACGGTCAGAATCTTTCATCGATGCACGGAGCCATCAATCGCATCGACGTTGATTCGGAGGCTGATGGAAAACCCTACGGTGTACCGCCTGACAATCCATTCCTTACTGATCCTCAAGCCAGGCCTGAGCTATTCGCGATTGGATTCAGAAACGTCTGGCGGTTTTCATTTGATCGGGAAACGGGTGAACTTTGGGCGGCGGACGTTGGACAACAAAGGACCGAAGAAGTTGATATCGTGCAAAAGGGCGGGAACTACGGTTGGAATCGGTACGAGGCCAAGGATGATTTCGCGAAACAGACGAAGCTGGCAATCGACCGACACGACAAACCGGTCGCCTGGTATGGCCATGAGTGGGGTGGCTCGATCACCGGTGGTAACGTCTATCGAGGCAAAAAATTCCCAATGCTGGATGGATCCTATTTCTTTGGAGATTACATGTCCGGTAATCTCTGGCGAACCCGCAAAGACTCGACGGGGAAATATCAAACACAACTGGTGCGAAGAACCGGCCGAAGCATCGCATCGTTCGGCGAAGACGACGAGGGAGAGGTTTTCCTCTTGAGTTTTGACGGCGGAATTTACCGGATCGTATCCACTGATAAACCGGAAGATTCGTTCAAAGACTGGCCAGAGAAATTGTCGGAAACGGGACTATTCACTTCGCTCACGAAACGAACTCCAGCGGAGCACTTAATCGCTTATGAAGTCAACGCACCGCTATGGTCGGACAACGCTGAGAAGAGTCGATTCTTCGTGTTGCCCGAAGGGAAATCGCTGGGATTCCGGTCGAAGGGCAGTTGGGAAATTCCTGTGGGTGCGACCATCGTGAAGAATTTCAACATTACGATAGAGAATAAAAATCGAATGCTTGAAACTCGCTTGATCAAGCGAACCGACGATGGGTGGGAGGCGGCTACCTACGTGTGGGACAGAAATGGCAAGGATGCAGAACTTCTTCCCAATGGAAAACAAGTTGAGATTGGGGGGCTTCGAACAAGGCAATCATGGCATGCCCCTTCATCCTCGGAATGTGCCAGCTGCCATGTTGACGCCGCAGGTTATGTGCTGGGGCTCAGCACGGCTCAGCTCAATCGTGATTCGGCTGACGGGAAATTGAACCAAATTCAGGATTGGGTTCGGAAAGGGTTCGTGAATTTTCCAGCAGACGTGAGCCTTGAAACCGCGGACAGGTTTTGTTCACCCTATGATGAGAGTGCTGAACTGGAAGCACGTGCTCGTGTTTGGCTGGATGTGAACTGTGCGATGTGCCATCAACCCGAGGGGCTTGGAAACGCACAGATTGATTTGCGTTACACGACAACACTGGAAGGGACAAGAATGATAGACGTTCGACCGGCGCAGGGTGATCTGGGAATTGTCGACGCCAAATTGATTGCGCCAGGGCACCCGGAGCGATCATTGATTTTACATCGAATCGAATCGCTCAGCGAAGGTCGGATGCCAATTTTGGGCAGCAATCTGGTCGATGTGAAAGCAGTCAAACTTCTGAACGATTGGATTCAGTCGATGCGATAGGCGTTTCGCAGAAACGGCATCAATTTGTAATCTTTCTTTGCAACTTAATTGAGGCCAGTAAGGCGGCATTATATTTGACCTGATTATTATATGAAAAAAAGCAAATTCCTAACAGTAGTAAGGCTCGCCATACAGTGCGTTTCAGCCTAGTCTCCGTTACATAAAAAATGACACATGCCTACGAACAGCTCAACGCAAAGGCACGGATCGCAATTTTGGTCGTGGCCTTACTCGGCTGGTTTCTGGGCGGTATCCAAATTGGCATTACCAACCTCGTCATGCGACCGGCGGCGGTGGCGCTGATGGACGAGGCGGACCAGCTGGACGGCGAACAATTTGCCATCCTCTCGAAAACCAAGAAGGACGCGCTCAAAGGAATTGGGGAACCGCTCGGCGAAACTGAAACTGAGCAGCTGGCGGAATGGGAAAAAATGGCGGGAGACTGGTACGCCTATTTGCAATGCGCGTTCCTTTTCGGCGCGGCAGCGGGCGGGTGGATCTTTGGACGCCTCGGAGATCGGATCGGGCGAACGCATGCCTTGGCTATTTCGATCATTTGGTTCTCCTTGCTAACCTGGCTATCGTATTTGGCGAGCAATCCGACACAATTGCTCCTTATGCGATTCATCGCCTGCATGGGTGTCGGAGGTTGTTGGCCAAATGGCGTCTCCCTGGTGTCCGAGGCGTGGTCAAACATGGCACGCCCGGTGATGGCGAGCATGATCGGCATGATGGGCAACGTTGGAATCTTAGTGGTCGCGACCATCCTAACAAATCCAAAATACTCGGTGACGCCCGAATCGTGGCGGACGATTTTCCAGATCGGAGGAATCCCGGTTATCTTCGGCGTAATCATGCTAGTTACGGTTAAAGAATCTCCAGCCTGGCTGGCGGCACGAAAGCTATCTAATGAAGCAGCAAATGTGCCTGACACGCCCATCGCCCCGTCGGTATTCCGCAAGCCCTACCTGGGTGTCACGTTGGTCGGAATCGCCCTCGCTACGATTCCGCTCTTCGGTGGATGGGGCGGGTTGAATTGGACGATACCGTGGGCGGATGAAGTCGGGCCAGCTACGCTCGGCGCAGAAATTGGCCAAATACGATCCATCACGAGCATCATCGGCAGTGCTCTCACGGCGTTCATCGCATTGGCGATCGGGCGCCGCACATGTTACTTCCTCGCTTGTGTAGGAGCTTTGGGCGCCGCACAATACACTTTCTGGTTCACCACACCTATTGACGACGGATTCCTTTTTTGGGTTGCGCTTTGGGGATTCTTCAGTGGGATATTCTTTGGCTGGCTCCCATTCTTTTTGCCGGAGTTATTCGAGATAAAGATCCGCGCTACGGGTGCGGGAGTCAGTTACAATTTTGGCCGAATCCTCACCGCATCGCTGGTCTTTATTACCCCCTATATTATGAATCTATTCGGCGGAAACTACGCCCAGATAGGTCGTGTAACGAGCCTGATCTTCATATTCGGCATGATAGCGATCCTTTTTGCACCGGATACGACAAAGCGGAATATGGATGACTAGTAAGTGGATGAAAACTCTCGCCTTTCAACTCAAAGACTACGGTGACGACTTCCGCGCTGCGGCAAGCCGGATTCGAGAAGTGGAGGTAGTCGATATCGATAGTTCACCAGACGTGGTTGTGAGCGATGACAACGAAGAAACGTTTGGTGGGAAGCCCGTCTTGTTGGTAGGCAGCTCTCCAAAGATGCAGAATATCCCCTCAGGCAAAATATTTCCAGCATTCCCTGGACGATTCTCGCCGCAGGCCATGGCGATACGGGAAAGTGTAGACACGGGGAACCTCGGGAAGCCGGCATTGTTACGGATGCATGTGTGGGGGACAGTGTCGGATCCAGTAAATGAATCCGCCAAGATTGGAGCCGTGGATCTGGCGTTGTGGTTGGTTGGAGAGGAGGCGGATGCCGTTTTCCTAAGCGGGAATTCGAATGCGGAATGCGTCCATTTGGGTTTTGCAAGTGGAGCGATGGCGATGTTGGATTTTACGAGCGCGCTACCCGAAGGTGACGGTTACCACTCGCTCAATTTGATCGGTTCGCGGGGTGCGGCTTACGCAGACGACCACCGGAATCGGAATTTGCTTTTCGACGGAGGGTCACCTGCAGCTACGGCGCCGGCATTTCAAGGGGCCTATATCCAGCCGATGTTAGAAGATTTTGTCAGAGCAGTGACTGAGGGACGGTCTTCGAATAAGGCATGTGAGGAATACCGGAAGGCGGAGAAAATTATACGGAGTGCAAGGCCATGAAGACAACGGATCGCATAAAAACCCCTTTTCGAACAGGTATCCTGAGCGTGGTGAAACATGATTATATGGCAAAGGGGGTCGCATCAAATCCGCGTTTCCAACTGGTCTGTGTTGCGGACGATAATGACCGGCCGGATTGGACACACCAGCGCAATCAACTCTTCGCTGACGAATTTGAAATTCCCTATCTGCAGGATGTGAGTGAAGCCTTTAATAAGTATGATTTAGATGCTGTGGTTGTGAGCACGGAAGCGGAGAGGCACTGCGATCTGGCAGTGCGTGCCGCAGAGGCGGGCCTGCACCTCTTTGTGGACAAACCGCTATCGACCCGGATTGAGGAGTGCGACCGATTGACCGACGCAATCGACGCCAACGGTGTTAGCTGTTTGGTCTGGAACCGAAATTATTTACCGGCACTCATCCAGGCACGGGAGGTGGAGGAGAGTGGGAAGCTAGGCAAGATTTCGGCGATTCATTGCGACTTCTATTTCTCGAAGGACGCCGGCCCACCATTAGGTAGCCGTAAACCGGGCGACCCGCCTATCGATTGGATGGAGCGCCAACTCGAAGCTCACGTGGATGGGTCAGATGGTGGTGTAGGTAACAAACCGATGGGCGAGTTACAAGTAGAGGGGATTTATCCACTGGCCTATATACGGCTGCTTACAGGTGGGGCGCGGGTAAAAAGGGTATTCGCGAGAACAGCGACCCACTTTCACCAGGCACATGCGGACAACGGGGTCGATGACATTGCGACGGTGACCTTGGAAATGGAGAACGGGATCGTCGCATCTCTTTGTATCGGCAGGATCTGTGCGGCGGCGCATCCGGATCTAGGCGAGATTAAATTACACATCGTCGGAGATGAGGGTTCAATGGTGATTTCGGAGTCACGGCCGGAAGTGGGTTTCTACTACCGTGATCAGCCGCCGAACGAATTCAAACACCAGAGGATTGCGGAAGAGAATGGCTATCTTCTGGCGGAAAATTTCGCACGTTCTATCGATGGTGACGAGGATCTAACCTTAGATGCTCATGCTGCGCGGGATATCTGCGCGACGGTTCTCGCTGCATTGGAATCGAGCAAGACAGGCAAGGTGGTCGGTGTGCAAAACAAAGAGAAATGACAATATTAGAATAAAAGGAGAACCATATGCGCTTTGAATTAGTTATTACACCCTTCAACGAGGAAAATCTTAAGTTAGCCAGTCAAATTGGTGTTACTGATATCCATTCACGTTATCCAGGTCAAACCCTTGAAGATCTGACCCGGATTCAAAATCAAATAGAAAGTTTTGACCTTAAACTGAGCGTGATAGAAGGAGGCTTGCCTATGGATGACATCAAATTAGGCAACTCCGGTCGCGATCAACAAATTGAGTTGATAAAAAAACTTTTACAAAACATGGGTAAAGCAAAAATACCTATTTTGTGCTATAACTGGATGCCAAAGGATGGGGTTGTCCGAACATCTTTTGAAGTGGAAGAGCGCGGCGGGGCACGGGTTAGCGGATTTAATATCGAAATGTTAAAACCGGAACAACACGAGCCAATTACCATTACGACAGATGATCAAATGTGGGGCAATCTGGATTATTTTCTCAGGCAGGTGGTACCTGTTGCTGAAGAAAATAACGTAACGCTAACCATGCATCCTGACGACCCCCCGGTTTCCCCATTATTTGGCTTGGCCCGGATTATGAGAGACATAGAAGCTTTCGAGCGATTGGTTGAAATAGTAACCAGCCCCAGTAACGCAATCTGTTTTTGCCAGGGGACCTTTGCTGAAATGGGCGCTGATATCCCAGCCACCATACGGCGTCTTGGAAAGCATATCAGGCAAGTCCATTTTCGGGATATTCGTGGGGTTAGCACAAATTTTCACGAGAGTTTTCACGACAATGGTCAGACGGATATGTTAGCAGCCATGCGTGCATATAAAGAAATCGACTTCGATGGGCCTATACGTACCGATCACGTGCCCATGCTTGAGGGTGATGAAGAGGACCAATCAACATACGGTTTTGGTTACACCATGCTGGGTCGACTACATGCGATCGGTTATATGAGAGGATTACTTGAAGCCGTTTCCGAAAATTAGATAAGTATCCTGAAGGGTCAAAACCTCGGCTGCCTTGTCGGTATCCAAAGAGCAGCACCAATAGGATGTTTATTTTGGCGCTCGTATTAGCACGTTGTATTCAGGCCGCTCTATTTGTATATAGGCCACTCCATTCTTTTGACTTCATCACGCGACCACGTCCAATCAGGCCAGGTAGGACTTTCCTCTCGTACTTCACGATAAAGGTTGATCAAATCATCCTTCATTCCGGCAAATCGTGCAGTCTCAATTTCCTTTAAATCCTTGGTCTCTCCCACATCTTCTTTCAGATTGTACAATTCAAATCCGGTTAACTCAGCCACCTTATACATTTCCATATCGACTTTTCTGACGTCGTCTATTTTTGGAAGCTTGGAAATGGTAACCCACCCTTTTTTATCTGAGATTAATCCATCACTAGGCCTGCCCTTCTCACCCTTTTTCTTTCCGATCACTTTATCAGCAAGCTCGGCAGGAATTCTAACTCTAGCTTCAAGTTTCCAGTCTCCGTCACGCATTGCTACCTTGATCTCACCGTAGGCACGAATGAGCTGCCAATATAATGGAGTCTTCCTGTCGATTTTTTTATTTTCAAAAACCGGCAGAAAACTGCTCCCGTCGATTTTTCTATCAAGAGGAACAACCGTTCCAGTGATCTCACAGAAGGTCGGTAGCACATCAACTCCGGACACGGGTTCATCGCTGATTGAACCAGGCTTGATATGCCCTGGCCATCGCAGAATCCCCGGCACCCTTATTCCTCCTTCATAAAGACGCGACTTCCCACCTCTTAACGGTCCCGAAGATCCGTAGCCCGCCGGACCGTTGTCGCTGGTAAAAAAAACCAAAGTGTTATGACTTATTTTTTGACGATTCAACTCATCCATTAAACGTCCGAATGCGGAGTCCAGTTGCGTGATGTTTCCGTAATAAACACGTTGGGCCGGATTTTTTATCTTTTTGTAAAGGTCGGTGTGCTTTTTTGCGGTCATATTTATTGCATGCGGCTCATTGAAACAAACGTAAGTGAAAAATGGCTTCTCCCTGTCTCGTACATCACGCAACCAACGGATCGTTTCATCGACTACAATATCTGCAGAATAACCCTCTATCGGTCCCATTGGGATTCCGTTGCGCACAAAGTTGTATGGATTTTTGTGATTGGGAAGCGCGTTGTTCTGAACAGCAAACCAATGATCGAAACCGTGGTCATTGGGCTGAGGTTGTCCAGGCAGATTAAACATTCCATTCAAATGCCACTTACCTGTCAGAGAGGTGGCGTAACCAGAGTTCTTCAACAAAGTCGCCACTGTGATTTCTGATTCACGAACATGCACAGGTGACATAAAGGGAATCCAGTTGTGAACCCCAACTCGCCAAGGTGTGCGCCCGGTCATCATTCCCGTTCTGGCTGGAGAACAATTCGCTGCCGCTGCGTAACAATGGGTAAGGCGCAGACCCTCGGCAGCAAATTTATCAAGATTAGGCGTTATTATATTTTTTGATCCATAACAAGCCAGATCCCCATAACCTAAATCATCAGCCAAAACAATGATCAGATTTGGGCGTTCCGTTTTGCCCGCATTGACCACAAATGGTAAGCTCGTTACCAATAAAAACGCTAAGACAACACTCCATATTTTGTTCATGTAATTACCAATAAAGTTTCCTAAATAGGATGTCCCCTCTGAAGAACAACGCTACTACCTGGCGTGTAAAAACTTAGCTTTTGATTTTCCCCTCCGTATGGTCGGGCCTCAGAAGTATCCAATGATCTTACTTATTAAATTCATCGCCAATTACGATTACGCAGACGCGGACCGCAGCTTTCAAAATGACTTCTTTCATCCTTCGCCCTAGGTCTTAACCGGCTCCGAGTTGATTCGCTATGCTCCAACTCTTCGATTTGCCTGTTTCAATCATTCACAATTGTATGAATCTCCTCTGAGCGCTTTTCTACGCTACGGACGGAGACTGCTATCTATGGTTTTGTTGTTGCTTTCGAACCTTCGGGCCGCAAGCTCACCTCTACTCGATGGACTGTGATTGGGTCTTTCCCGACAGCTTCGATCGTGATGGAATCGCGCTTATTGATGGTATCGCGGTCCTTTCCGGATAGAGCGGTCAGAGGGAATTCATAAGTTGCGAAATGACGACCGTTCTTCAGGGTTTCGTTGCTCTTCAGTTTGCCGGCAACACCGTTAACAAAAATATTTGCAACCGTGTCCTCCAGATGAGGAACCTCAACTTCGGTCATAAGTTTACCCTGCCAGGTAGCCGGGGGCGCAGGTCCCAACTGCATGTCAAAGGAGAGTTGGGTTCCGCTGGCTGGTAAGGGAGAGGGATACTCCTCGCCCGGAATGGTAACATCGCTGAAAGTCACCGCGTGCCGACGCGGCAGCTTCTGAAGTTCTTTGACGGAAGAAAATGCATTGAGCATGCGTTGATACTCGGGGGGCGACCAATGCGGATGTTTATTTTGAAAGTAGTTGAAAAGGTAAACCACATCTGCCCCACCTGACAAAACACCGATGGCGGCACCGGTCGCTTCTTCTTTCGTTACCATCCGGTTTGGTATTTTGAGATAAGGTTGGTAGTTCACCTCCAGTCCCCCGGCGAGTGTGACCCGGTCCCCCAGTAAGTCTCGCCACTTCGCAATCGGGATAGTAAAATCGATCGTAGACCAACGTGGCGTGACGACCACAAGATCAACCAGTCCCTCCTTTGACCACGTTGGAGCATCCAGGCCAAGACCGAGTGCAGTCTCCGGGGAAGCAGGAACGCGCACACCCAACTTGATGGCATGGCCGCGACCTGTAGCGGCATCGTCGATTAGCTTACGGATATCCCGAAGCCACTCGTTCAGAATGAGTCGCCCCTCCTGCTCCTTGCCCTTGCTAAATAGATAGGGTTCGCGCATGAAGTCGAGTTCCAGGCCATCAATATCATAAAGTTCGAGTGTCTCGACGATCAATGCTTTGTGATGAGCCCTTACCTCCGCATGAGCGTAGTCCAACGCGCGGGCGTAGTAACCGGGATGCCCCTTACGAAAGAACTCAGGCTTGCGCCAAAAATCACTGTGGATCGGGTGATCAAGATTGCCATTCACATGAACGTCGTTCATGCGCAACGAAATCCACGGCGAGATACTGTGATGACGACTACGTGAAATTATACGTGCGGGATAGTCCACTCCCTCGCTGTAAGTTGCCAGCATGTTCGCAACGACTCTTCGGTAACCTGCGCGTTGCTCTTTTGGCACAGCAGCAAAGAAAGGCTGATCATTCGAGGCGTTGGGATCGAAACCATCCCAGAAAGCTTCCCACACTTTGCTACGGTAATTCGTTCGCCGCGAGCTGGTATTGCAAACCAGCACAGTCACTCCCGCACCGGCCAGCACGTCCACATAGCGGTCCACCATCTCACCAGCCTTTCCTTTTGAAAAATCCCGGTTGTCAAAAAAATCAATGCAATCTTCATTATGCAGTAGTCCCGTCAATTTTGGGAGCCGTGGCGCTCCAGCATCCGCATTTTCTTTTTCAGACGATTCAGCAGACTGAATGGGTGATCCTGCCAGAAGCAGCGAAATAAGAACACAGATGGATCTAAGTCTGAATCCGATTCTCTTCAATAGGGGCACTAAATATCCAACTAAAGAGCTCAGGGTTTTTTTGTGAATAATCATATCGCTGATTGAACGATTGCCGGGAGCTTGTGTTGATGCGCGCATTCAGGATGATACATTCATTTTTCTGGCAATCATATTCAACGAGATTCAACTGGTATTAAAATATTACCAGTTGAATCCTGAAAACTATAAGCGATTTGAAGATATGGGCCCTGAATTAAAGGCGTTTATGGATGAACTTGGATATTCCCTCCACGACCTCGATTCCACGAATGCGCCGCGAAGAGGCAAAAATAAAAAGTCCCGTTTCAAGGCGGCTGTGAGAAAATCAAGCCGCCGTATATCAAGGTGGCGCTTGGCTATAAAAGTGGGTTCTTCGATTGGGCATCCACTCTTCAGAATAAGATTAAGGCTCATCACCACTGCGTGTCGGCGATGGATACCGGAATCGGGGCGATGAAAGCAGGGCTCGAATCCCGTGGTCTCACGGAAAATGCTGCCATTGCTGGAAAATTGAGGGACTGCATGGATTTCTACTATGAACTCGAGGAAGGCAAGGATTGACACTCGGCCCGGCATCCCTAGTCCCTCTTTTTTCTCATTGTAGGAAGCAAATAATCTAATCTCGATTGCAGTTTGTAAAACGCATCAGGCTTCGACACGTCCCGCTTTTGAGTAAGCAGGCATTCAAGTCCCGGGGCCACACATCCCAGCGGAAGTTGCGCCCGAATTGGAGATCGGAAACTCTTGCGGGTAGCTGGCAAAGAATTCCAGTGTGTGTCTTATACGGCCAGTGTGGATTCGGCTTCAGGGCAACGCAGTGTGATTTATATCCTCCTGAATTCGCAGGTTTTTTTCGCAAAATCGTTGATCCCTTGTGTTACGGTTTCCTTCTCTTAGCAAGCATTCGAGCATGGTAAACTTCATCCCCAAACGTACAGGATTTTGAATCAAGCCGCTCGACATTTCCCCGCCTTCCATCGGGCGGCCCTTCTTTTCACGCTCTCGCTCTGGGTGGGTCTCCCTGTGGTGGCTATCGCAGAAAGTGGAGAGTCAGATTTTGAATCGATCGTGCTCCCTTTTCTGAAAGCGAACTGCACGGATTGTCATGGGGAGGAAAAGAGCAAAGGCGATCTGCGTCTTCACGATATCAGTGCGGATCTGGCCAATTCAGGAGATCTGGAACGATGGCAGAATGTTCTCGAACAATTGACCCTGGGAGAAATGCCCCCTGAAAAAAGAGACAGGCCTGATCCTAAGAAGCTTTCTGCAGTGATCAAATGGATTGAGAGTGAATTGGCCCAATCGGGAAACGTTTCAGATCTCGCGGCCAAGTTTAGAGAGCCGGGTTTCGGGAACTACGTCAGCCACGAAAAGCTGTTTTCAGGGGATGTGCAAACAAAGGCATTCTCCCCGTCCCGACTGTGGAAAAGGAACCCGAACGAGTTCGACTATTCCAAGCACTATGTCTTTGGCGAGCCCCGCTATTCGATGTTCCATATGCCAACGACTGGCTTCGGTGGGCGTGAGTCGACGAGAAAGGATTCGCTCCCCGCGGTGAAGCAGGCTTTTGCTCTGGAAGACAAGCACGGTTTCAATGATTATGCCGCGTTGCTCTATGCCGATTCGTCAACTCTGGACACCCTCATGCGAAATGCAGGAGTCATTGCAGATACTTGCCTGGAGGGCGCCGTTAAGGAATTGGAACTTCAAGAAGAAGGCCTGACTCTCAAAGAGTGGCGCGAGCAAATCTCCGCGCAGAACAGAGTCTTCACCGAAAAGCTTCGAGAGCTGGCCAGGAGAAAGAATTTGGCGGTTAAAAATGATCCCAAAAGCGCCGGGGCTTTGGATCTCCGGACTGAATACACCAAATTAAGAAGATCCTGGACAGCCCCGAAAGTAAAAGACACCCTGGAGGAATTCAGGGCTATCGCCATGAGCGAAGGCGTTCCCCCGGATGAATTGATCCACCGGGCAGTAAGCCAACATTTTAATAACATCGTACAACGCGCCCCTTCCGCAGAGGAACTGAGCAAGTATGTTGAGTTCTTTAAGAGGAATGTTCCAAAGGCTGGAAATGTGGAAGCACTTCGCCTCACCTTGATGGCCGTCATTATCAGTCCCGAGGCAGTCTACCGCATGGAACTCGGGCTTGGGGAAAAGGATACCTACGGTCGTCAGATGCTGTCACCCCTTGAGTTGGCTTTCGCCATTTCGCTGGCCCTGACCGATGCTGCGCCCGATGACACTCTGATCCGATCGGCTAAAGAAGGACGATTGAAATCAAGAGAAGATGTCCGGCGTGAGGTGGTGCGCCTGCTGGAGGATGAACAGACTCAGAGGCCGCGAATCCTTCGCTTTTTTCACGAGTATTTTGATTATCACAAAGCGCCATCCGTCTTCAAAGACGATAAGCGTTTTCACAAAAAGGCGCCCAACTACGGACCTAAGAGGTATGCGGAAAGACTCGTGACCGATACCGATGTGCTGGTTATGCACATTCTCGAAAAAGACAGGGATGTCCTCAAAGAACTTTTAACGACGGACAGGTACTTTGTTCATCATAAGGGCAACAACGAGCGCGCCAGAGAAGAGGCTGAAGCCATTGAAAAGTTCTATCAATATTTCAAAGACAAGGATTGGAAGAATTTCGAGTATAAGCTTGATCCCGGGCACGTCGAATTCACCCGATCCATCAGCAAGCCCTACTTTTTTAAAGCGTTTTTCTTTCAAACTTTAAATGGGAATTCCGTGAAGTTCCTGATGACTTACTTTGAGAAGTGCGACAAAGCGGGGATCACACCCGACCCTCTCTTCGCTTTTGATAAGCATTCGATAGGTTCCGCGTATGCTTACAATCTTGATCCAGAGACGTGGGACTACCCGGTCGAACAGCCTTTTCAATTACCTGGAGAAAGAGTGGGTATACTCAGCCACCCGAGCTGGTTAATTGCCCATTCGCTGAATCTGAGCAATGACCCGATCCGTCGTGGGAAATGGATTCTGGAGCGATTGCTTGGGGGGACTGTTCCGGATGTTCCGATCACGGTGGATGCTTCCATTCCGGAGGATCCTCATCTGACACTTCGGGAGCGGCTGAACGTGACCGAGGCGAAGGAATGCTGGAAGTGCCACAAGAGAATGAATCCCCTGGGCTACACTTTTGAATCCTTCAACGATTTCGGGATCCTGCGTGACAGTGAGCCTCTTGAACTATTGGAAAAGGTGAAGGGCGAATATCAGGTCAAAGCGATCGACGCCCGGGGGGCGCTTGATGGCACTGGAAATGATGATCTGGATGGTGAGATCAAGGATCATGCCGACCTGATGCATCGCCTCGCCGCATCTGAAAGAGTCCGGCAGACCTTTGTCCGTCACGCCTTCCGCTACTGGATGGGACGCAATGAGCTTCTGTCCGACTCACAAGTGCTCATCGAGGCCGACAAAGCCTACACGGACAATGACGGCAGCTTCAAAGCCCTGGTGATTTCTCTACTGACGTCCGACTCCTTTCTATACCGGAAAGCTCTGGATTAAGGCTTTCCCAAAAAACATCACAATGATCTACGACCGCAGAAAATTTCTAAGAGGCATGTCCTTCGGGGCAGGCGGCGCTCTGTTGACGCCACTCGTCCATCAACTGGATTTGCATGCGGCCGGCGTCCAGGAGCAGTTGCCCAAGCGTTTCGTCTTCATTATGAAGTCCAGCGGCATCATTCCTGATGCCATAATCCCGCCCGGGTTAAGACAAGAGGTTTCCGATAAGAGTAAATTTGCCAGTGCCTCGCTGGAAGGTCAGAGCCTGACTCCGTGTATGAAGGAACTGGAGCCATATCGCGACCAGCTTTCTATCGTTAACGGTCTGTCCGGGAAGATGTGCAAAGGAGGCCACAGCTCATGGTTTGGTGCCATGGGTGTCTATAAGACAGGCGGCGAGCACGAGTCGGGTGTGATCCTCAGAGCGACGGCTGATGCCAGGCTGGCACGGCTTTTCCCGGCTCCCTTCAATCATGTTGGACTGGCCCTTCGAGGAAAAGTCATGAGCACGGAGATGAACGGTACTCTTTATCCCGGTATTTCCGCTTCCGGTCCGAACGCTGAGCTCCCGTTTCAAGGGTCACCGGACCTCGCGTATCAATCGCTTTTTGGATCGGCGGTTAGCAACTCCGAACTGGAAAAGAAACGTTACGGGCTTGAGGAGAATCTCCTCGATTTCATGGTGGATGACATCAAGACGCTGAATCAGAAGCTTCCAGGTTCTGAGAGGGAAAAGATGAACCACTATCTCAATGCCTTTGAAGAACTCCAGGTCCGGCGCAGCAAGCTGGTTTCGATGAAAGATCAGGTTGAGGTCAATGCTCCGGAGTTTACCAATAAATTCACCTCCGAAGTGGCGGAAGTCAGACAGGAAGCTCACTGCGATCTGATCGCCGCATCCTTGATCGCCGGCCTGACCAATGTCGCAACGCTAAGGCTGGACAATATCAGCACCTGTCTCTTATACACATCTGACGCTGCCGACGAAGAGGATAGTGTAG
>CAJXQE010000055.1 GCA_913058215.1 uncultured Verrucomicrobiales bacterium | reverse complement strand
GAGATCAGCCTCGGTCTCGTGGGCTCGGAGATGTGTATAAGAGACAGGGGAAATGGAACCCCGCAATGTCAGCCTGTCAGGAACCCCGTTAGTCGCCCACAACAAAAGCAGCCGGGCCGATACGTGATTGGGTGCGACTTCCAGAATTTCCCGGAGGCCTTTTTGCAAGGCCGCGCCTTTGGCTCCGGATGAGATGAGTTGCTTGTATTTTGCCAGAGCGCCTTTCAATTCCGGATCCCGTTCTTTCCGGGCTATCCGAATTGCATCGTCGAATGTTTCCAGAGAAAAAACCTGGGGAGACTTGAGAATAGACGGCCCTTCCAATATCAGCAGATCCAAAACATCGTCCCGATTCTGAACTGGTATCCCAACGACTTTCATCCCCGCTTTTTCCGCGCCGCGAATCTTCGACGAAACACCACCAACCGGCTGCACAGATCCGTCAGAATTCAGATCACCAGTCACCGCAATATCTTTGCTCAATTCTTCACCCGTAAATACGGATTCAAGAAGGAGAGTGCAGGCAACAGCAGCGGAAGGACCGTCCTTCTGCGAATACTGTTCGGCAAAGGCGAGTTCGATGTTCGCCCCTTTGGGCCACCCACCATTCCGGATGACCTGATACCGGATGACTTCCTTCAAGGCGCTCGACATCAACTTCCCAACCGCTTGGTTAAAGCCGATGGTGGCAGGTTTCTCGCTTGATAATTCGATCACAGAAATCGACAACTTCGCAGCCTGCGCCGCATATAGTGAATTGCCCAAGGGCGAAAGAAGGAGGCTTTGAACGCCTGAAGTCCTCCTTTTGAGCGGAATGTTTTTCAGCTGTGAAAGATCGAACCCCGGAGCGATCATCGATGTTCCCGGATCATCCGAATCCGGGTCCGCGCTTTCCCCGGAAAGGTCTAACACATTCCCATGAAAACCTGACGACTTGGTGCTCAGATAGAATTTTGACAAATCGGACGAGACAATCATGATCGGCCTAAGAAACCCTTCCGCCCCCCTTACCATCTGAACAAACCCGGGACTGAGGACTTGATAGGAGACTTTTCCGTCTTTGGAACCTTCCAGATTTTCTACCGTTCCATCCTCCAGAAAGGTCATATCGATTGCCTTTTTCCCCGGCACTTTAAAGCGGTGTTCTCGAAGCCAGCGCTCGAAATCCACGCTTGTCATCTTCGCCAATTTTCCGCGCCCCAATGAAGGAGGAACCACTCTCTCAATGAATTCGTAGCCCGTAGTCGGTCGACCAACATGTCCCCACTTCGCCGACTGAAGCCCCTCGGTGATGGTAAAAGTATTCTTACTCTTCTTGTCCCCACGATAAAACATCCTCATCTTCCCCGGCTCCGTTACCACGTATCCGAAAGCGATGTTTGTATCTGTAGTCCCGCCGACGTGAATCGCTTTGCTTGAAAGAACGTCCAGGGTAATCGTACCATCATGCCAACGGGTTCCCACAATCCATTGAGAAAACTCCTCTTTGGACATCTGTGACAGGCTGTTTGGAAAACCTTTCCCTAACCACCGGGCGACCACTTCCGGCTTCTGTATTTCCTCCGCCTTGAAGTCTTCGACTTTCCCTTTCAAGTCCGTAATCCGCCACGGAATGAAGAAACTGCTGAGGTCCGGAGAAATTGTCAGATAGTGAGTTTGTCTTTTGTCTCCCAGGTTTGAAAATTCGACGAGGCCCGGTTCGACAACCCGGAAAGTAGCCGGATCATCCCCATAAAATTTTCGGTACAGGCCGCGGATCTTGCCATCCTTGAACCGGATTACGGTGTCACCGTCATCAGACACCAACTGCTTCCCTTCGAGCCATTTCGTGAATTGTTCAGAATTCCCCGCAGTCAATTTGCCCTCGCCGAGACCTTTTAATTTTCCCCGGCCGATCAACTCCATCGAGTCTTTGAAGGCTTTCGCCTTTACAGTCGCCGACTTCAAATTCGCTGAAAACTCCGTAAAGGTAGGAGGCGCGGTCCTTTGGCCGTTAAACGCATGCGCAATCACACCCGGCTTTTCAATCCAATAACCTTTCGTCCGTGACTTGAACTTGTGGATAACCAGAAAGGAATTCTCAGTCACATAATGCAGTATAATGCCGTCCTTCTTTCGCTTCCACTTCGTGCCCACCAGCCATTTGGAAAAAGTGTCTTCCGTCATCCCGGCAAGACGGAGTTCCTGAGACTGGCCAGTAGTGAGAACAGACAGAAGACACGCCGCCATAAAGGCGATTCGCCACTGATTGAAACAAAGGGTGGTTTCTAAAAAGGATCGTCTCTCTGTCATTGCCTGATGTTTACATGTCACCTGAAAAAGTCTGAGGCAAGAGGGAAACAAAGGCAAGGCGGACGTCTAAACCAGGTTCTGTTTATGACGTTCACCCTGTATGGATGAACTATTCAAAAAGGCGGTTTCGGAAAACCTCCGGGTGGCTTGGGAAGATCCGGGAGTTTGGGTAATTTCCCCAGTAACTCTTCCAGCTTTTCAAAAGTTTCCAGAAGCGGAATTTTTGAAAAGGTCGCCCCGGTGCTGCCAGTCCAGCCAAAATTCAAGCGCTCCAACTCGTCGTGTAATTGCTTCCTCTCGCCGAGGAGTTTTCCGTCGCTGGAATAAACTCTCGCCCAGATTCCACCGAAGCGCTCCTTACCACGATCAGTGCTGGATCCGGTAGTGAGACCACCGAGAGGATTCACGCCAAAGGTCGCGCTGGTAGTCTTCGTGCGAACGCTCGTCGCCGCTTTCGATGGCACGGTCACTTTCTTTTTCGACGAGATCGCATCGACCTCTTCGGATCCGGTCAGATCGACTACTTTGTTGGAGGCATCGATCACATAAATGACATAAGCGAGATGGAGCTTCTGCGCGTCGATGTTGGAATTGTTAGAGAGATCGATGTCGTAGTAACGATACTTTTCCTTCTCCTCCGTTTTCTTCAAAAAAGGGATATTCTTCGGGATTTCGGGACCGGTGCTTTTCTCTTCCAAACGCCCGGCCTCACCAACTCCTTCGCGCTCCCAGACATTGACCACAATCGAAGGTGAACTCGCCGGGTCTTTTGTCCATGCCTGAACGTAGGACTGATCCTCTCTCGAAAGCTTCGCAAGAGGCCATTGCGCGGACTTCCCGCCCTTGTTCAGAACAACATTTGCACCGTTTAAACCCATCAACTCAGCTTCGATCTGCCGGCCCCGGTCATCCGTAAATACCCTCGCTGAAACGAAGTGCGGGATGACTAAGAGGACGAGAAAAATAGGAAGTCGAGTGTTCATGAACGGTTCAGGGTCAGAGTTAGGAACACGCGCCAGTCAGAAATGTTGCGGCAAAGTGGCCTATTCCATGTCCACAATATCCTGACGGGATTCACCGAGTCCGTCGATACCCAATTCCACGACATCGCCTGCTTTGAGATACTGTGGAGGGTCAAACCCAAGACCAACACCAGCCGGTGTCCCTGTGGAAATGATATCTCCGGGATGGAGGCTCATGAACTCGCTGAGATAACTCACCAGGTGAGGCACATCGAAAATCAGATTACTGGTGTTACCGTTTTGCTTGGTCTCGCCGTTCACCTTCAACCACATTCCGCAGTTGTTGATGTCCGCGACTTCATCTTTCGTGGCAACGAACGGCCCAATCGGAGCAAAGGTATCGCAGCTCTTGCCTTTCACCCATTGACCGCCCCGCTCCAGCTGATAGGCGCGCTCGCTGTAGTCATTGTGAAGCATGTATCCCGCAACGTGATCCAAAGCGTTCTCTTTGGTGACGTAGCTCGCTTTTTTTCCGATCACAACAGCCAATTCCACTTCCCAGTCGGACTTTTCACTGCCTCTCGGAATCACCATCGGGTCATTCGGTCCGCAAATTGCACTGGTAGCCTTAAAGAAAATGATCGGCTCTTTCGGAGGTTCCATTCCGGACTCCTTGGCATGATCCGAAAAATTCAATCCGATACAAATCAATTTTCCGGGACGTTTCACCGCAGGTCCCAGCCTTTCGTCGGCACCGATGACAGGAGCAGAGTCGGAATTGTCTTCCACCCATGCTTTTAGTTTGTCCAAATTTGAGGAATCGAAGAAAAAATCCTCATCCCAATCCATACCAAAACCCGATACATCAATGCGGGTTCCGTTTTCCAGTTGAACGCCGGGTTTCTCAAGACCGGCCGATCCGAATCGAAGCAATTTCATAGACGGCGACCCTAGCGACTGCTCTCGCACCCGTCAACCGGCAACCGGTGTAAGGGACTAACGTGATCACTCTTCAGATCACTCCAATTCCGTCGACTTATCCGACTCCTCTTTCCGAACCGCCAGAGCCGGACGCTTAATAGCAAGAGGACTCCAGACGGAATCAGCAAAGTAATCCTCCCCGGAGTTCTGCGGCGCTCCCGCAGAGAAATAGAGATTCTCACGATCAAAGAGCTGTTCCGGCTGATAAAAAGGCGCAGCATCCACAATCGAAACGAGCGCCTTGTGATCAAGAGTTCCTTGAAGCGTCGACTCGAGCACGTATTGCCCCGACCCGATCTTCACAACGCACCAGGCGTGTTGACCGATATTACCATTCCACCCAATCGCAACCCGTGCTGGAAATCCCTTACTGATCAAGGCATCTGCTAGCAAAATGGCGGTGTCTTCGCAATCGCCAGCTTTCTGGTCCCAAGTCTCCTCAGGTAGCTTCCATGCTTCGCGGGCGTCATTAGCGTTCTGATCCAGCTCGTATTTGCATCGATCCGCGACCTGCTGCCAAAGCGACAAAACCTTTTCCTCACCCGACTGAGCCTCTCGATACAAATCGGTCTCCGGCAGCGAAAATCCGCTCATGAATTCGGTCGCACGGCGAATGTAACCTGAAGTGTCCGCCGCCAGAACATCGAACGGCTTCTCACAATCCGGACAGGTCAGAATCAAAGTTCTCGACTTCTTATCCAGAGCCAGAGCATGAACATGTCGGCAATGGGGGCATTGATTAAAGAAGCGCCCTCCTACTGTATTCGCAGCCTCCAGGGAAAATTTGGGGATTCTGCGAGCCATCACTCCGAGAGCGCCGAGTTTCCGACCGGTGACAAAAACTCCGGTCGTAATGGAATTGAAATCCGGATTCCCTACTGCGTCCCATTGATTCAATACCTCGACCAGTTCTTCACGACTTGAACCCGTAACAAGATTTGCCGCCAGATACTGGGCACCCGGAAACTTGTTCTGTAGCGTATCAAATACGTCTTCCAGATCAATTTCCGACGGTTTTGGGTGGCCGTTCACATAATTATAAACAAACTGCTGAATGTCCTCATCCACTTTCACCGTTTCCACCGAATGCGGCTTTCTTAGCTGATTGATCTTCAGCAAAGTGTCGGATCGAAATCCACGCTGAAAAGTCGTATCAACTTCAGGTAGTTCATTAAAGTAACTGAAAACATCCGATCCATCCGAAAATCGGAAAAAAACCGTCAATGTCATCAGTCCGGCGAGACAGAGCCCACCGAATAGTAAAAGTACTCGGACCATTCGTGTTTAGTTTGTGCGAGAGCGTTTGTTTGTGTTATGGAAATTATAACACGTCCTTAAGCATTGTGTCGAATACTTTCGACTTCCACCTACAATAAACATGCTTTTGCATTTTTGCATTGCATTACTAAACTTATTCTAACTTTTGAGAAAAGTTTATAAATAGTTCCGATTTTCAAACCCGGGTAATGCTTTCAATCCGGATCTTGATTTGCTACGAGAGAGATCCTAGAATTTACCAATGAAAAAGCTTTCTCAAATAATTGCCCTCCTTTCAGTTTTCGCCCTCCCCTCGTTTTCAAGCGCTGACGAAAAAGGTGAAGTCGTTCGGGTTCTGGTTCCATCCATGTCTTGCGTCGGATGTTCCTCCAGCGTCACCGACTCATTGAAGAAGATGCCAGGCGTCAGCAAAGTATCGGTCAATCTGAAGCACAAAGTGGCATTAATTCAGTCATCCAAAAAAATGGACGATACAAAAATCGAAGCAGCCGTAAAAGATGCCGGCTATGAGGCAACCAAGATCGAGCGCAGCAAATTGAGCTACAAGGAAGCCAAGGCAAAACTCGAAGAAAAGACTTCCTGAAGAGTCAATCGGCCTGATTTCTCATAAAATCGGCTGTTTGAGCGAAGAACTGCTCAAGGACTTCCATGCTCGGCGACGGAACTTCCCGCTCCTTCATCGCCGTTCGCATGATTTCCATCCATCGGTCGCGTTCGGCTTCGCCGATCGAAAAAGGATTATGCCGCATCCGCAATCTCGGATGCCCTCGCTCCTGAATGTAGCGATCCGAACCACCAAAGCGGAAGATCAAAAAGTCCGCGAATCGCTTTTCAGCTCCTTCCCAGTCGTCTTCGGGATACATGGCGCCAACGAGATCGTCTTTGCGCATCCCCTGATAAAAGGAGTGCGCCAGGGCAGCGATCCCCTCTTCCCCCAACTGCTCGAATACGACAAGTTCACTCATTCTTCCTAATCGTAGCACAGGCCACCTGCCCCGGGTCCGACATTTTCTACAAAAAAAGCAACTCTACTCGACGCTACACGATCACCTACCCCCCTGCTCCTTGCATTCCCCGTAATTTCCCAACATAGTTAAGGAGTAAAATTTTTAAAATTATTACAATGAAGCAATTTTTTAACATCTCTTTCATAATCGCTGTTCTTTCAGTCACTGGTATTGCCCGTGGTGAACACAAAGACCGGAACCTTTTCAATGAAGCTGTTCTTCCGATCCTGAATGCCAAGTGCGCTTCCTGTCATGGTGAAGACAAACAAAAAGGGAAACTTCGAATCGACAGCTTCGAGGCAATCATGAAGGGAGGATCCGAAGGAACTTCTGTGGTAGCCGGAAAGATCGAGGAAAGCACACTGCTTTTACGAGTTCATCTTCCTCTTGATGATGACGATCACATGCCGCCTGAAGGCAAGGGTCAGTTGACCAAAGAGGAATCCGCCGTTCTTGCTTTCTGGGTAAAATCCGGAGCCAAAGTCGATGTGAAAATTGCCGACCTCAAACCGGACGATGCTGTAAACAAAGCGATCGCCGCAGTATTCGCCAATCCCCCGAAAGGTGCGGCATCGAAAAAGGAAGAGAACAAACTCGCCCTTACACCCGCACAAATCAAAGTTGGTCAGGATACCATGGTGGTCATCGAAAAAAGCGGTGCATCACTCATGACGATCGCTCAGGATACACCGGAGCTCCGCTTCAGCGCTCTCAACGTCGCCAAGGAATACGCAGATAAAGATCTCGCACTCCTCAAGCCAGTCGCTGATCAACTCCGCTGGGTTGACCTTGCCCGCTCCAAAGTAACTGACGCCGGTCTTGCTCAAATCGCTACGATGAAAAATCTGACCCGTCTTCATTTGGAGAATACCGTCATCACCGATGCTGGAATCGATCAACTGAAAGGGCTCGAGCAGCTTGAATACCTCAACCTTTACGGTACTGCGGTCACTGACGCCGGAGTCATGAAGCTGGCAGGTATGAAGAATTTGAAGAAGCTTTTCGTCTGGCAAAGCAAGGTGACTGATGCCGGTGCAAAAAAACTTGCCGCAGCGATTCCCGGGATTGATGTCAACACCGGATGGAAAGCCGCCGAAGCAAAGCCAGTCCTGGTTGCTTCAGCTGCGCCCGCGAAACCTGCACCTGCTAAACCTGCGCCCCCGACACCAGCTAAGCCGACGACCCCTCCGGCAAAACCTACAGCTAAACCCGCTCCGAAACCGGCTCCCCCGGCACCGAAGCCTGCCCCAACCACAACACCTCCGAAGCCCGCTCCGAAACCAGCAACTCCAGCTCCGAAGCCTGCTCCGAAGCCACCAGTTCCAGCGCCGGCAAAACCTGCTCCGGCAGCCACACCTTTCGACAAAGCGCTAGCTGAACTGACCACGGCAACAGAAGGGGCTCAAAAAAGCGTCACTACTGCGAAAGCCGAAGTGACGAAGACAGCAGCTGCAGTTGCTGCGGCAACCAAAGCCGCTGAAGCAGCCAAAGCAAAACTCGCGAAATCCGAAGCGGTTTCCAACGAAGCTAAAGGTGCCCTGAACCAATTGTTAAAAGCAATTGAAGCCAGCAAGAAGTAGTCAAGGCTTCACTAAAGCTGAGGAACCAAGGACAAGGCCGCCGGTCGACCTACACAAAAACCTTCCAAGTGTAGGGCGGGCGCATCGCCTGCCTTTCCCTCCAAGTGTAGGGCGGGCGCATCGCCTGCCTTTCCAACCTTTGAACATCACCTGCACCAGCAGCAAGATTCCTCGAAACGAAATCGGGAAGAAGACAAGCCGCTTCCAAGCGGCATCAATCCCCTTCTGAATCAGGAACTCAATTCCACCCGCATTTTTGAAATGCTTTGGGTCAATGCTTCGAGGTGTTCGCGAGTCACAGTCAGCGTTTCCGAAAACTCACTAAGAAACTCAGTCGCCGTGTGCTGAACCAGTCGATCGCTCTCGACGTGCATATTGCTCGGAAAAACGACAACGTTATTGTCGATTTCCAAATTGGAAAAATCGGGAGCAATCTGCGGCTCTTCACCGGTTAAGTTCATCACTTCCGAGTCGAGCTTCTTTTCAATCCGCTCAAGTCGCTCCGAAACACGGTCCCGTAGTTCAATCGCATTTTTCACCACGGCGGACTCCAGAATCCTGAGCCGTTGTTCCATTTGCGAAAGCTTGTCAAAATCAAGTTTACCGGCCTCAGGCTTCACTGCCCTCAAAGGAGCCGGATCGCCTTCAGTCGAATGACTGCGCAGGGGCGCATTGGATATGGCTGGATTTTTAGACATACGATAATATTCCTTACCCTTAAGCTTACTAAAATATTTATAATTATCAACAGTAAATAAAACTTAGATGATTTCAATGGTTCTAATGAGAGAATTGCCCCTTCAGCCTACTCTCCGAAAAGTTCACTTAACCAGAGCTCCCACTTTCTTGACTTCTCCTTTTTTCCACGCAAGATGCACAGCGAATCAACGTACAAAGTCTCCACCTCAATCAGCTTACCTATCATGAGAATTGCTTTCCTCACTGCCGGCGGAATCGCCCCCTGTCTCTCCGCGTCTATTGGCGGACTGATTGAGCAATACAATAAACTGGCACCGGACGCAGATTTGATGGGTTACCTGAACGGCTACCAGGGCCTGCTCACCGGAAATTCCTATCATTTTCCAAAGGCAATCCGTGAGCGTTGTGAAGTCTTCTACAACTTCGGGGGAAGCCCGATAGGAAACAGCCGGGTCAAGCTCACGAATATTGAGGACTGCACAAAACGTGGTCTCGTAGAGCCGGGACGCATCCCTCTCGAAGTTGCTGCAGAAAGACTCCAGGCCGACGGCGTCGACATTCTTCACACGATTGGCGGGGACGATACAAACACCACCGCCGCCGATCTCGCCAAGTATCTCCACGATCACGACTACCCCTTGACGGTGGTCGGACTCCCCAAAACGATCGACAACGATGTGTTTCCCATCAGCCAGACACTCGGTGCCTGGACTGCTGCTGATCAAAGCGCTCGTTTCTTCCGGAATGTGGCCAATGAAAACACAACCTCAGCCCGGCAGCTGATTATCCATGAAGTCATGGGCCGTCACTGCGGTTGGCTTACCGCCCGCGCGGCCTACGAATATCACGAGAGTCTTCACAAGTATGACTGGCTTCCCGACGCATTGCTTCATCAGCTCCGGTGGGATGTCGATGCCGTGTGGGTCCCTGAAATGGAAGTCGATCTCGAGAGTGAAATGGAACGTCTTAACGAGAAGATGGACGAGCATGACAGCGTTAACATTTTCGTCAGCGAAGGCGCCGGGATGGACAACGTGATTTCTGAGTTGACCGCTATTGGCCAGGAACCGACCAAGGATGCTTTCGGTCACTACCGTCTCGACGACATCAACGTTGGAAAATGGTTTTCAACCCATCTTCAAGGTCCGTTGAATGCCGAGAAAGTGCTCATTCAGAAAAGCGGGTACTTCGCAAGAAGTGCGGCACCTAACGAACGCGACCTTGACCTGATCAAGGCAAGTTGCGTTCAAGCTGCTAAATCTGCTCTTGAAGGAGTCAGCGGAGTTGCCGGTCACGATGAAGACAACAACGACGAAATGAGCACGATCGCTTTTCCAAGAATCAAAGGCGGCAAACCATTCAACATTGACGAAGAATGGTTCACCACCCTTCTCGAAGAGATCGGCCAGCCAAAAGGCAAACGGATCGAAGCGCATTGAACGCCTGAGGCGCTGATCCTGGACATTTGATTTTAGATATTTCGCAAATGCGGTTGCCACTATACTGACGGCATGTCATTTCCCAATATCCAGGGTCGCAGAGCACCCCGCTCCCCTGCTTGACAGATCGAAAGCCTCGCTTAAAGTTGCGCCTTTTCTGAGACGGGGCTGTTTCTTTGAAGGTTTGGCGTGTACCGCGCCGACGTTCACAACTTTCGACTCAGCATTTCACCCACCAATTCATCAAAGAAGAACCGGACCAACAATCCAACCAACACCATGGCTAAGAAGAAAACCGCAAAGACGGCCGCTAAGAAGGCGCCAGCGAAATCACAAAAACTCGTCTACTTTTTCGGAGGCTCCGAAGCCGACGGTGACGGAAAGCAAAAAGCTCTCCTTGGAGGCAAAGGTGCAAACCTTGCTGAGATGGCACTCATCGGTCTTCCCGTCCCTGCCGGGATGACGATCACCACCGAGACTTGCAACCACTACTACGAAAACGGACGCAAGTGGCCTGTTGGTCTTCAAAAGCAAATCGAAACCAACATCACTAAGGTGGAAAAAGTGATGGGAGCCAAGTTTGGGGATCTCGAAAACCCACTTCTTCTTTCCGTCCGCTCCGGTGCTCGTGAATCGATGCCCGGAATGATGGATACGATCCTCAATCTCGGTATCAATGATGAGGTTGTTGCTGCTCTCGCTGCCAAAGCGAATGACGAAAGCTTCGCCTGGGACAGCTACCGCCGATTTCTCCAAATGTATGGCGAAGTCGTAATGGGCGTGCATCAGCTCGCCAGCGAGCACCACGATCCTTTCGAAGCGATTCTCTCAGCCGCTAAAAAGAAAGAAAAAGTCGCCGATGACTCCGAACTTTCTGTCAAAGCGCTCAAGGATATTGTTGCCAAATTCAAAGCACTCATCAAAAAGCGCACCGGGAAAGATTTCCCGCAGGATCCAATGGCCCAGCTCCAGGGTTCCGTGAACGCCGTGTTCTCCTCATGGCAGAACGACCGCGCTAAAGTTTACCGCCAGAAGTATGATATCCCCGCTGAGTGGGGCACCGCTGTTAACGTTCAGGCCATGGTCTTCGGTAACACCGGGAAAACTTCAGGAACGGGTGTTGCTTTCACACGTGACCCCGCCACCGGCGAAAACGTATTCTACGGCGAATACCTCATCGACGCCCAGGGCGAAGACGTGGTTGCCGGTGTTCGGACTCCGAAGCAAGTAGCTCAAATGGCGAAGGATCTTCCTAAGTCACACAAGCAACTTCTCCTGATCCGCAAGAAACTGGAATCCCACTTCAAAGATGTTCAGGACATCGAGTTCACCATTGAAAAAGGTAAGCTCTGGATGCTGCAAACCCGTAACGGGAAGCGCACCGGATTCGCAGCGGTCAACATCGCTGTCGACATGGTGAATGAAAAACTCATCAACATCGAAACTGCCCTCCAGCGGATTCCTGCTGAAGATTTGAGCCACCTCCTCGCACCGATCTTCGATCCTGCTGAAGAGAAGAAAGCTAAGAAAGTCGGAAGCGGACTTCCTGCAGGTCCAGGTGCTGCTGCCGGTAAAATCTACTTCACTGCAGAAGCTGCGGTTGCTGCTGCAGCCAAAGGCGAGCAAGTGATCCTTACCCGTCAGGAAACTTCTCCGGAAGATCTTCGCGGAATGATTGCTGCAGAAGGCATCCTCACGACTCGTGGCGGTGCTTCTTCACACGCTGCTCTCGTTGCTCGTCAGATGGGTAAAATCTGTGTCTGCGGTGCGCATGACATGACTGTCGACTACGGCAAGAAAACACTCACTGGTGGTGGAGTAACCCTCAAGGAAGGTGACTTCATCTCCCTCAACGGATTTGCCGGTGTCATCTACGCAGGCGAAATCAAGTCATCCCCTTCACAGGTGATTCAAGGTCTTCTCGAAGGAAAAGCCGCAGCCAAGAAGAGCCCGACTTACAAGAAGTTCGTTCAGCTCATGACTTGGGCCGACAAGTATCGCAAACTCGGTGTTCGCACCAACTCCGATACTCCAGGCCAAGTGAAGAATGCGATCGCATTCGGTGCAGAAGGCATTGGTCTCACCCGGACTGAGCACATGTTCTTCGAAGGCAACCGAATCGATTCCGTTCGTCAGATGATTCTTGCTGAAGACGACGCAGGTCGCGCCAAAGCACTCAAAAAGCTTCTTCCTTATCAGAAGAAAGATTTCACCGGAATCTTCGAAGCTCTCGATGGCCGTCCAGCTACAATTCGTCTGCTTGATCCACCATTGCACGAATTCATCGGCACCATGAATGCTGCGCAGATCAAAGATCTCGCCAAAAAGCTCAAGGTGACTCCAGCATTCATCAATCGCCGGATCAACGAACTCCACGAAGAAAACCCGATGCTTGGTCACCGTGGTTGCCGTCTTGGAATCGTCTATCCTGAGATCACTAAAATGCAGGCCACTGCGATTCTCGAAGCTGCCGTTGAAGTGCAGAAGAAGGGAACCAAAGTACTTCCTGAAATCATGGTGCCTCTCGTCAGCTATGACAAAGAGCTCGAGCTTCAGAAAGCCGTCATCGACGAAGCTGCTAAAGAAGTTCGTCAGAAGCACGGTCTCAAAGCAAGCCAACTGAAGTATCAGGTCGGAACCATGATCGAGATTCCTCGTGCTGCTCTGACTGCAAACGACGTGGCGAAACACGCTCAGTTCTTCAGCTTCGGCACCAACGATCTGACACAGACCTGTCTCGGCCTCAGCCGTGATGACTCCAGCTCTTTCCTTCCTGCCTATCAGGACGCAGAGGTGGTCAACAACAACCCGTTTGCTCAGCTTGATCAGACAGGTGTTGGACAGCTGGTCGAAATTGGTGTTGAGCGCGGTCGTCAGACCAAGCCAGGTCTCAAGGTTGGTATCTGTGGTGAGCACGGTGGTGATCCTGCTTCGGTGAAATTCTGTCACCGCACTGGACTGAACTACGTCAGCTGTAGCCCGTTCCGCATTCCAATCGCGAAACTTGCTGCTGCTCAGGCTGCTCTCGAAGAGAAAGGCGCTTCCAAGCCCGCTCCTAAGAAAGCCAAGAAAAAAGCAGCTCCTAAAAAGAAGACTGTAGCGAAAAAGAAAACGGCTTCGAAAAAGAAGAAGTAATTTCTTTTCTCAGTTGAGATAAAATTCCGAAAGGGCGATCCGCAAGGATCGCCCTTTTTCGTGGATGGAACGGGATGTTTCCGCATTTCCAGGCAGGATTGGGGTAGTGACGGACTGAAAGCGCCGCCCTACGGGATCAAGACATAGGCCGGTCCGTCATGGCAAAGCCCATCCGTATCATTCAGCAAGCGATGTGGTTTTTTCATGGCCTTCGAATTCAAATTTTTCATACCCTCCTTTTATGGAAGCCACTCAAGATCACCACAAAATGTTTTCCACCAACTGCTTCAACCAGGTTTGGACTCTACTGGATAAAAAAGAACGATCTGAGAAAGAGAATCGACTCATGCGGGAAACTGCTCACGCCTCGCTCTTTCACTGGTTGCAACGAAAAGACTGCGAGCCAATGAATGTTTCCGTCGGGCTCTGGCAAGTATCACGCGTCTACGCGGTCCTCGGAGACGCAGAGGCATCTGCACGTTATGCGCAGGAGTGTGTTGATATTTCAGATGGAAGCGAACTACCGCCCTTCTATCGTGCCTTCGCCTACGAAGCCGCCGCCCGGGCAGCTTCTCTAGCGGAAGACAAAAACGTATCAGTCGTGGCACTGAACCGCGCGCGTGAATTGACAGCAGAAATTGAAGACAAGGAAGAAGTCGCCATGCTCGAAGCTGATTTTAGAACCATACCTTACTGAGGGCTTCAACCGTGTCGGACCACCGATCCTCCCCGGTTCTCTCAGTCATTGGTGCTGAAAAGACGACCCGAATCTGCTTCCGCTTACCAAAGAAATCTCTTCTACCTGAAATCGACTGAAGCTCGATTCTACTTCAGTGAATTATTCCGCGTGTTCAGGGCTCAGCAAATCCGCAAGCCCTGCTACTCGCCAAGTCAGAGCTTCTTCACCTGCAAATTCCGGACCCAGAACGGAAGCCCGTGATCCTGGATGCTGATCCATCCTTCTTTCACGAGAGCTTTATCTTTCTTCTTCTCTGCCTTGAGATCGAAATCCTGAATCAGCTCGCCATTCAGCACGACTTGAATCTGATTCCCCTTCATTGTCACCGTCATCCGGTTCCACTCATTTGAAGGCTTGCTCATGTTCTTACTCGCACCTTTCGTCTGAATCACTCCGCCGAGATCGTGATGCCCCATCTTGTCGTCGGCAAGGCCGGTCGAGTCTTTGATCTGCACCTCAAACCCGCTCTTGGTTGGATCCACTTTGTCGGCACAACGGAAATAAAGACCGGAATTCCCGCCTTCGGCATGCTTGTATTCAAAATCGAAAACAAAGTCACCATGCTTCTCTTTCAACCAGATGTAATGGTTGTAACGGGTCCAGCCCTTCTCACCCTCCCTGGGCTTCAAAAAGAGAGATCCATCCTCCTGGATCTTCCAGTTTCCCTCGGTCTCAATTCCGTCGAGGTTCTTCCCATCATAGAGCACTGTGAACCCCTCTCCTCCGAATTCAGGATGTCCAGCAAAGAGAGACGTTGCAAAAATGGTTGAAAGTGTGGTAAAAATCAAAAACTGCTTCATATTTAGACACTAGTCAGCCAGTCCGCTTGCAGCAAGCAGAATGAATCCGCCTGCCGTATATCCGGACCTAAGAACCTGACTTTCCGAAACGTCCTACACGCAATGAAACACCTGCCTCTATTTCTTGCCGCTATGGCTTTGATTCCTGCTTCTGCCACCTTCGCGCAGCAGAAAGGAATCGAAGGTGAAGTCGCGCCTCCGCTCCACGCAGATAACTGGATCAACCTTCCTGAAGGGGAAGCCGGCCTGATCGTTGAAGAAGGGGCTCCCGGAATCGACCTTAAGAAATACCGGGGTAAAGTGATTGTTCTTAAATTTTTCCAATCCTGGTGCGAAGCCTGCCAGAAGCGGAGTTTTCCTAAACTTCAGAAACTGGTCGAACATTACGAAGGAAACGACAAGGTTCAGTTCATAGCGGTCCAGACCGTTTTTGAAGGACTCGCGGACAATACCGCCGCCAAGCTTCAGCCCACCGCCGACAAATTCGGCCTGAAAATACCTTTCGGCCACTCCGTCAAGCTTCCCAATATTCCGAATGTGAATATGGATTACAAAACCGGCGGCACGCCATGGTGGATTGTTATCAACAAAGACGGGATTGTTGAGTTCAACGGTCACTACATTGATTTCGACAAAGCTATCATCAATCTCGATGAGTTGATTGCAGCTTCAGCCTCGACCACAGCAACTGACTCGGAATAATAGTTCCGAGAGCTGGTAGGTAGCGTCCCCGTTCAAGGAGCCACCCACAAGACCTTCGTCATACACAGCCCCGCCTCTCCGGGTAAAGGGTCCCCTGAAGCAGGAACGTTCTATTATTCCCCCTCCTCTTCTGTTTTAGAAGGATAGGGATTTTCGCCGGGTTACCGAGGAAGAAGCTGAAGGAGAAATCCCTTAGGCCTCTCAGTAGAGCAGAGTCACACCGAAGTGGAATTTTCCGTCTTCAATCAACGCGGGATTCACTCCGTGACTATCGACTGCCCAACCATAGGCGGCACGAGCGAAACCGTGGTCACCTAATTGACAATTCAAGCCCAGGCCGACGCTTTGCAGTGAGGGATTAACCTCACCCGGAAGCGGGTCGGAAATATCAAAGGCTGCTCCGTCATAAAAGGCGAATGCATTCCACTGATCATCGCACTCCAGATCGAAACAGTTGAGCAATGAGAACTCCGGGGAAATTAGTTCCACATTTACAATCAGACCGGAGTCCGCCCGAATTAGACTCTCATCATAACCGCGCACGGTGGCATATCCACCACCCAGCAATTGTTCCGTCGACGTAAGTCTGTCTTCGGTCGCCTGAGCAGTTCCGTTCAGTCGCAAGGACCAGTCCTGTGGCAATCGAATTAATTTTTCCGCCTCAGCAAAACTGTAAAAGTAGGAAGACTCCGAACCTGCTCGCGCCAGCAAGAAACTCGTGTCGTCGTTATTCCCGAAAAGATCTCCAGGAGCTCCGACCACGCCAATGGCAAAACGATTGAAACCGAATTCATCAGGAAAAGTGGCTTCATACTCCGCACGGAACTGACCAACAGCCACATCTGAAGCAAAAACATTCAGTCCACCGAAAAAGAGATCGGTATTGGTCGTCTTATAATCAAAAGCGGCAGTGAACGAATGCTTCCACGAGTTGTTCCAGTGAGGGCGGTCCAGTGGAATCTTGTATTCTGCGGAAAGCTGCTTACTCTCGCCCTGCACTCCAATCAATCCGGCGTTATTGGCTTCACTGTTCACGTAGGCTCCTATCAGACTGAGAGTATGCCTCCACGGAAGAAAATTCTGATAGAAAACAGAGTGCGCGCTCAGTGAGTCCCAATCCAAATCCGTCGTGTAATGATACCCGATCGACTGTTCCGTATTCCACGGATTCGCAAGGTTGACGCCGAAAGACCACTCTTCTTCGCCGGTAAAATTCACTCCCGTATTCGCAAACCCCGTATAAGCAGTCAGTTGTTTCTCCTCGTTTACATCGATAATGATGTCGCTGGTTCCGTCGGATTCACCACGTTCATAGATAATATTCACCTGTCGGATCGGATTCTCATTCAACCAGTCCAAGTCGGCCTGCACCACCCGTCGGTTAACACGGTCCCCCGAATTGACGCGGACCTGATCGAGCAAATAGTCGCTCCTTGAATGAACAGCACCCTCTTCGGTTTTTTTTCCTAAAACTGCTTCTCGGACAACAATCTGGATCTTCCCCAGCGTCACATTCTGTTCCGGGAAATACACATCAACCAAAGGGTAATCGCTCGCTCGCCAAGCTTTGACGATGTCTTTTCCCAACTCACCAAGTCTGGCCATAGAAACCTCTTCGCCGATGTAAGGCAATATCACTTCTTCCAAGCCTATCGGGGCCGGCAGGGATTCATCAATTCTGACTTTGTCTTTACCTACCTCAGGCGACATGGATGCCTTCGATTGATGAGAGATCAGATGAATCGCCCGAAATTGAATCCCTAATGGAGTCGCATCTCCGGAACTTTCATCAGCTCCCTCGTCCTCAATTTGAAGCTCTCCGCTCCGGGAGTCGATATCATCTCCCCCAAGAACCTCCGCACGCTGGCGTTCTGCCCGATCAATCGGTCGGTTCTGCGCTGCGACCGGACTGAACCCGACCTGAAAGCATACCATAGCAATCACCGACAAGGCCAAGAGGCGATTCGTGAATGTATTTATGCAATGCAGTTTCATAATCGGAGAACCAAGCTCCTTAAAAGGTTCTCTATTCACCGTCCAGGGCCGAAGTCATTTCGTTTTCTGCTGCAGCATTCAACATTTCTGTCAGGGCAGCAACAACAGCAGGGTTCGGAGCGACGGGAATTTCCAGAATAGAAACTACCCCGTCTTCAGAGGTAATCGGAATCGCAATCGTCATCTCCAGGGCGGCAAGTAACTCCACTGCCGCTTCACGACCGAGATTCTGCTGCAACCGCGCCAACACCTGGGCAGGTGGCACCCCGCCAAGATCAATAGCGTATCCACCATCTTCCATAATCATAATCACCGAACCATCGTATCCAATTGCAGTAGCCAATTCGACGAGAGCATCAAGATCCAGATTGTTCCGCAGACGCAGGATTGTTGCGTAATCAGCAACATTGAATTCTCCGTCCAGGGAAGCTGGCTTGTTAAACGAATATTCGCTTCCATCGACAGTAAGGACCACTGCCTGGCCCACGAGAATTGATGAAAATGCACCGGCTGGTGAAGTAAATATATTTCCCTGAAACAACTCCAAACCGCCGTTGGGCCCAGCTGTATCGTTAAATTGATTTGTCACCTCACCGGAATTATCAGGAGGAAAATTATCCGGCAGGTCATTGTTCAGTTGCTGGGTAAGCACGTTCCCCGGATCCGGTTGCTCGATATCCTTCACCTCTGAATTATTCGGGTTTTCAAAATTGGAATGGAAGATTGTACTGCCCCCCAACACAATCGGATTGCTGTTCACTGCAGCGCCGTTGCCAGTATTTAAAGTGTCGTTGCCGGGCCCACCATCAAAAATCTGCAAAAAGCTCCGGTCTCCGGTATTAACGGTATCGTTACCAGGTCCAAGCTTCAGTTGAACCACCTCGATACCATTGAAACGATAAGTCGGGTTCCGGGAGATCTGATTCTCTGAAATCCAGTAGGTGTTTGTCCCGCCGAGGTTTGAATCGTCGATGAACAAAATATCATTGCCATTATCACCGGAGATATCGAACACCGTGCCTTGATTAAAGAACTCAAAACGGTCGTTCCCTCCAGCTCCGACGAGACGCTCAAAAGAATCAAATGATCCGCCATTGACCAATCCACGATTCGCACCGTTCACTTGAAAAACATCACCGGCGGAAGTTCCACGAATTGTATCTATGGACGATGAACCGATGACATTTTCAATTCCACCCATGTTTGCCACCCCGGTTGCGGTCCCGGCCTCCAAATCCAGAGTAACGCCATCAGTGAACCGGGAATAACTCAGAGTATCATTTCCGGCCCCACCCAGCAGAGTGCCCGTGATCCCACCTCCGGTCGGAAGGATTTCGATCAGATCATTGCCTCCTCCTCCGGAAAGGACACCTTCAAAATTCACTCCTTCACTCAATGCAACCGTGATGACATCTGCCGAAACCCCGCCAGAGATTTGGGAGAATCCGATGAATGGGACATTGTTTACCAATGCGGCTACTTCCGCCGATCCCTCGCCGGGACTTCCCGCTCCAAAGTAGTCTTCCAGACGAATATTTTCCCCCTTGGCATCTGTAGTCAGTTTGGAATTGGCTCCCAGGCCTTCGATGAAGTCAATATTTTGAAAACGATGATTCGTGATATCAATGTCTCCAAGAACCTCCACATAACCACCCGGGGTGACACTATCCAACAAAACGTCCCGAGCTTGAAGCGAGCCGTTTACGTCAAACTGATAGAACGTTTCAATTCCGCTCGTCCCCAGCAATTCAATTGAATTCCCGGCCATCACTTTTCCGTCAATCCCAATCGATCCAACGGCGGTCACTGAGAGATCGCCTGCGGATCCAACATCGTTAAGAATGATCCCGCTGATATTGCTGACATAAGTGATATCCCCGGCCGGGGTGCTGTTCAAAAAATCCACGGCACTGTTATCAATATAGAAGTCCTCAATATTGGGAGAATGGTCCTCCAGTGTCAGCTCATTCCCTTCGACAAAATTTGCGAGCACACCCCCGCCCAGAGTCCGAAGTAATACATTCTGGGATCCATCACCGGTGATAATCGTCCCGGCAGATCCGCCACCGGTATAGTCTTCGAGAAGAATTGCGGAGAACGAACCTGTAGCCGCAACTTCCGCTACCGAATCAATCAGCAATCCGTCTGTTCTGGGATCTGTTCCTTCGACAAAAACGCCCTGCGACGCCTCGCCTTCGAGAGTAATCAGTGCATCATTCCCGCTTGAAATGATTGTTCCTTGTCGGATCAAAATGCCGTTCGCTCCGTTCATCCCCGCTTTTCCGGACAGGGTGATATCTCCCGAAAGCGAAGTAATTGAACCCCCGGAAGTCTCGATACCTTCAGATTGGTTCCCTCCCTGCCCTTTCATCAAAATCGTCCCTTGATCCGTTTCCAGCGTCGATGAAACAAATTGTACTCCGTTCGCCAGGCCTGAAGCCGAGTTTCCTCCGCCAAGCCCTTCGACCGAAATATGCCCCTGTCCCGTCGTCCTCAAAATTGATCCGTCGACAATCACCAGCCCGGTTTCGTCCGATCCGTTCCCGCCTCTACCAATCACCGAAATATTTCCATCAATGGTCTCAATTTGAGTGTGCGCCATTCCGATTCCGGCAACATTCCCCACCATATTCTCAAGACTAATTTCCCCGCTTTGAGCGGAAAAGGAAATCAAACCGCCTGCTCCGGTAAATCCGGAATCACCCATCAATTGAATCGAGCCACCTGCCTGAACGCTGATATCTCCATTTCCCTGGGTCTCAAAAAGGCTTCCCCGGCCGACAAGAAAATCACCTCCCGTATTCATCCGAATGTTTCCACTCGCAGACTGAATTGTGCCACTGTCCACATTAAAACCACCACCGTTCATCGAGTTTCCGGTGATACTGATCCTCCCGCTCCCCGTCCCTACAAAAGTCTCGAGGCCTCCCAACTGATCACCAATCGTGACCGCGTTTCCTGCTGTCACAGTGAAATCGCCGGTTTCATCGTTGAAGAAACGGGAGCCGCTTTCCATGACAAAATTCCGTGCCGCATTGAAGGTCAAATCGAAGGGAGAAGTATAACGGATATTGGCATCCGCCCGTATAAAGATGTCACCGTTTCCTCCAATTCCCTGAGCATTTGTCTCAATGATGACATTCATTCCATTTGCCGCAATGCTCAGGTCTGTATCGAGAATCTGGGTGATCGAAGCCTCACCACCAAAATCGTCAATATCCACAACTTCAACGTCGTCCGGATCAAAGAGCAAAGTTCCCGCATCTCCATTCGCCGCAGACGCATCGACAGCCCCACTGATACTCGGCAAATTCACCTTCGATTTGCCTGACAATTCCACAAATCCCCCGTCACCACCGGCATATCCGCCACGAACTGCTGCCCGGCCATTGAAAGTCAGCAAATTCTCAGCAAAGACGATGATCTCGCCACCGCTACCAAGGTCACGTGCACTCGCATCGAGCAGGGCGCCGTTCCCCACCGTCACATTGATGGAGTTCAAAAAATTGCCATCCTCACCGCGCCGGCCACCACCTACTTTAATTTGCCCGCCGGAAATATCGCCATCTGCAAGAATCAGGGTGCCATTGAGAATATTTACGTCGTCGCCGAGAATCACCACGCTTCCACCTCTTCGTCCTGAAGATTCAACCCTTCCCGAAATTTCCGTCCTACCACCACTGCCGGAGTCGACTTTGATCGAGCCACCACTTCGCTGCGTCGGACGTCTAGCAGTCAATGTTCCGCTGGATTTAACTTTGCCTCCTCCGGCACTGAGAAAAATCTGCCCTCCACTTCGAGTAATTCCTGTCGCCGCAACACGCCCTTCGTTGTTGACCGCCATTCCGTAAATATTCCCTCCATAGGATTTCAGTTCGGCAACATTTGCTTCGACCACCCCCGTGTTGATCACTCCATTCTCTTTCCTGCCACCGCTGGCACCGCGAACGAAGACTCGTTCTTCACCGGACTCCTTCAGAAATACATCATTCCCGGCAGCAAGCCCGACGGTTCCACGCGGGGCTTTGATAAAACCCGAGTTATCCACCGTCGCCGCCATTAGAAAGATGTCACCATCCGTCGCGGAAATGCTACCCAGATTCACTACAGCTGCCTGAGAGGAACCGCGAAATCGCAAATCACCTCCCGCTAGAAACTCCGAATCTGAGACATCCAGAGTAGAACCAACAAATCCCCCCACATCGATCGTTCCGGTCGGCCCGACTACGATTCCGTTTGGATTCAAAAGAAACACATTCCCGTTGGCTTTCAGAGCACCGTCGATACGGGAAATGACGCCGCCCTGAACGCGGTTCAATACTGCAGCCCCTGCTCCGGGCTGGCGAAACTGAGTCATCTCGCCATTCTGAATCGAGAATGCATTCCAGTCGATAATGGCTCGCTGAGATCCCTGAATGATACGAAGATTCCCTCCGGACCGATCAAAACTGACATCCCCAAAACGAACCACCTCGCCGTTGGGATTTGAAAATCCGCTAAGAGGGAGAGCAGCGAGTATCAAAACCGCCACTGCGATTCCGACTCGATCTGATCTGAAATAGTTCAAAAACATAGAGCGATGTGGTCTGCTCACAAAATAGAAACGGGCGTCAAAAATCCCTGCTTTCAGGGCTTGTCAGGAATAATCTCGACACGACCTTCTTTTACCTGGGCGTATCCTTTTCCATCCTCGACCACTACTGCATAGAAGGTTCCCCTGGCTGCGGCAACCCCGCTTGGAGTCTTTATCCGAAAATCCATTTCTCCGGCGGCATTAGGCTTGAGCAGTGCGCCGAGACTTCCGTCCTTCACATCGATCAAAATTTTCTGAGGAGTTGCGGCCTCATCGACCTGTGCGATCAACACCTCGGAATTCTCCGAAACCCGAATCGCCGAACGCGGAGTAATCACAATCACGGCTCTCGAAGCGGCCCCTGTTTTCACCGTGGTTCCCACCGTAATTTTCTCCCCTGCCTTGACGGCTTTTTGCGCACCCCCATCAGCAGGAACAATTTGAACATCCCCTACCGATACTGTCACGGTACCGCTCACAGGTTCCGCCTGTACTATTGCAGAAAAGGACAAAATCAGCCCGGCTATCAAAGATGCGGGAAAGAACTTGAGCGAGTCAGTTTTCATGGCGAGTGCAATTTGCTTCAAAGGAAATCATTCGTATCTGTTAATCAGCCCGAAATCAATCAAAATCGGGCCTCAATTGGGTAACCGAAGTGGACATGTTTCTATCATTTAGACTCGCCAATTCGACAAAGATGCAGTCTTTTTTCATTTATCGTTCATTTTCATGAATTCCAACAAAGACAAACGCAGTTGGATCCTGCTTATTCTCGCACCTCTTGTCGTACTGGCGATTATGATATCGCTCTGGCAGACCCGGATAGTGCGTCAGTTGGAAAATGTCACGATGGACTGGCGTTTCACCGCCCGGGCGGATACCGATCCACCGCCGGATGAACGGATCACACTGATCGGGATAGGCGAACCCTCTCTCCAAAAATGGGGACGCTGGGAGGAGTGGACACGGGATATCCACGGCCAATTCGTCAGGGTGATCAACACTCGCGAACCGAAGGTATTGGCCTTCGACTTTTTCTTCACCGAACCCAGCCGCGATCAGAAAAACGACGAAGCCTTCTTTTTCGAACTGGAAGTCGTCCCGGGAGCGATCACCGGCACAGTCGTCGACGAGCTTGATGATGATTCCCGAAATCCCTACACCGAGCCGACCATCGGTAAGACGGCCCCTATTCCGAATGTAGTGGGAGACATCAGCAAAATAATCGGAGGAGAATCCGCTCGAACACCCATTTCAGGAATCGCCACCGGCGCATGGACCGGAATTGTGAATTCCCCTTCTTCCAATATCGATGGAATGCGACGGTCGATTCCCTTGGTGGGGCGGATTGGCAAAAATGTTTACCCCTCACTCGCTTTGCAAAGCCTCATCCAGTACAGCGGTGCCAAAATTGAAAACCTTGAAGTCGTTCTGGCCAGGTCGGTTACGGTGATTGGAGAAAATGGCGAATCATGGACCATTCCGATCGATGAAAAAGGATTCATGTTGATCAACTATCGGAATCCAGATGGGTTCAGGGTCAGCGACTATGGAAAAGTCGTCGCATCCATCGCATTGAATGAAGAACTCGAGAACCTTCCGCCGATAAAGGACCAAATCGTAATTGTTGGTCAGGCCGCAGTGGGTCTTTCCGATTTCGGACCGACCCCCCACAGCGGCGAAGTTCCACTTTTTAAAATACAGGCAAACGCCCTCAGCAATATTTTGCTGAGCGACTACCTGAAACGGCTTCCGATCTGGATTGTAGCGATTGCCTGGCTATTGGTGGCATGGATCACCCTGCTGGCCTTGAAAAAGGCGCACGTCATTGTCGCGGTCGCCGCGCCGTTTCTGGTGGTTGCAGGATTTGGCATCCTTGCATTCCATCTTTTCGAAAGCAGAAGCCTTGCGATTCCAATAATCCTTCCTTCTTTGGGCTTCGTTCTAATCCATACGACTCTTTTAACGGAAAGACTCGTCACGGAGTTACGGGAGAAAAATTACATTCGCGCCGTTTTTGGCTCCTTCGTTTCCAAAGACGTCGTCGATCAAATCATTCAATCTGGTGAGATGCCGACACTGGGCGGACAGGAGACCGAGATCACCATGTTCTTTAGCGATATCCAGGGGTTCTCAGCATTCTCAGAAGTCCTCACGCCGGAGAGACTTGTCGTGCTGATGAATGACTATCTTTCTGAAATGACGGAAATTCTGATGGGTGGGCAAGGAACACTCGATAAATACATTGGAGACGCCATCGTTGGAATGTTCGGTGCCCCACTTGCTACCAGTGGTCATGCTCACAATGCAGTAGTTGCGACCATTGCCATGCAGAAGCGGCAAGCTGAACTCCGCGAAAAATGGAAGAACGCAGGTGACTGGCCTGAAATCGTGCATCGCATGCAGACGAGAATCGGATTGAATACAGGTAAAGCTGTCATCGGCCAAATGGGTTCCACGAAGCAAATGAATTTCACCATGATGGGTGACAATGTGAATCTCGCTGCACGTTGCGAAAGCGGTGCTAAATCCTACGGAGTCCACACCATGATCACCGGTGAAACCTACGAAGCTGCGACGGCGATAGAGGACGACATTACTTACCGATACCTTGATCGCATCATCGTCAAAGGAAGAACCTTGCCAGTCAAAGTCTATGAAGTCATCGACTTCAAAATGAACACCGGTGAACAACAGTCGGAATGCATCGACCTTTACGCAAAAGGACTTAGCAATTACTTCAATCAGGAATTCAGGGCCGCCATGACGATCTTTCAAAACGCATCAGCTTACGAGAGATGGCAGCCTGGTCGGGATCTTGAAATTGAAGATAATCCTTCTCTCGTCATGGTCGAACGATGCAGAAAAATGGAAGCGTCCCCTCCCGGAGAAGATTGGGATGGCGTCTACCGCATGACTACAAAGTAGTCAGTTTTTCTCATCAATCCCCCGTCACCCCGATCGGGAAATCCTGGCCTCTGGCAAAGCTGTTCGGATACTGCGCCGTGCCAGTGTGTTTCTCACTCAATTCAGGAACGCGCTCATTTAGCCAGGCCTCGACTTCTTTCACAGTGATCTTTCCATCACCATTTCCATCGCCCTTTCCTTCCAGCGCCTCCAGCAGAGCAAAAGTAAATAATCCGTGCCCCAGCTCAGCCGTCTCCGTGGCAAACTGCTCGCTGCGAGTCGACGCCAGAACATACATGCCTGATGACCTCGCCAACTGCGCGAGAGCCTTTTCCTCGGCCGCGCCCCGCACTGCGAAACTCTCGACAACTCCCCCCGACTGACACGCATCAAGCACCATCAACTGCTTCCGCGCCGGAATTTTCGCGGCCATCTGCTGAAGCTGAGATCCCGAAAGGGCTCTCTCTGCTAACATCTCATCGTTGCCATACATCTGCGTCACATCGTAGGGAATGATATAGAACTCGGAGTCCTTATCCCCCTCCCCTTCACTCATGACGCCATGTCCAGCGAAGGCAAAAACGAATACATCATCAGCTGTCGCCACCGAAGCGATTTCCTTGAGCTTGTCTGAAATCCCTTCGCTGGTCGCTTCTTCATCATAGAGCTTGTGGACTACCGTCTCCGCGAAAAGCTTTCCGGATCCTTTGCTGAACGAATCGGCAAAAGCATCCACGTCGGGCCGACAATAATTCAGATTGAATTTCTTGTTCTTGTACTGGTTCAGACCAACCGCCAACAAATGCAGCTTCGCACTCGCTTTGGTGCCTTCATATTTCACACGGATCACCTGTGGTGGAGATTCCACCCCATCCGGATTCACCGCCACCGCTTTCACTTCGTTGTTACCGGATATCAAACTGACCGTGAAGGGAACTTCGTATTTGCCATCACGAAACGATCCCGGCCCGTCCGGCTGGAGTCGCTTGCCTTCATGAAAAACCTGTACTTCACCAATTCCGCCCCCTTCATCTGCTGCCTGAACTTTTACGGCCAGCCGGCGCTGACTCGCCGTTATATTCCCGGCAGGCTCAAGAAATGCAATCCCCGGCGAGCCTTTCATCGCATCTTCCAGATCGAAAACAATCCCCAACTCTTTTACGATCTCGGATGACGGCCGGTTCTCCAGGATCGTCTTTTTCACAATGTCAGGGCGAAAGAAATGATCATAAAGCTGATCACCGGAAATGAACTCAGCAACCTTATCCAGGCCCCTGTTGAAATGCCAACCAATCAACTCCCCTCCGCCGGGCGAAGCGGAAAAATAGCCATCGGGAGTCCAGCAAACCCACTCTCCGTCCCGCGCCAGGAAAAACGAAGCCAGCAATGCGCCTGACTTCAAGTTCCATAACCTCGCAGTCTGATCCATCGAACCGGAAATCAGATACTTCCCATCCGGTGAAACCGAAACGGCATTAATATCCGCTTCGTGACCGACATAATTCGTCACCTCTTTAAAAGAATTCCCACTCTTCGAAAAACGAAGCAGGTAAAAACTGGACCCGGCAATTACGTCCTTCCCATCAGGAGTTAAGGTCCCGGTCCTCAATGCATCAGTCTTATTACGTGAGTTGGAAATGAAACCACGCGTAGGGATCTTGATTCCGCCGTTCTCAAAGAACAGGCCAGCACCGTCCTTTCCCCAGTTCACCGTTTGGAAAGTGGCGGCTTCCTCCGCTGTCTCCAACGGTTTGAACGTCAGCGATGAAAAATTCAAGACATAGCTGAGCGGCGACGAGGGAAGCCAGTCATCCTTCGGAGGCATGACCCCCAGGACTGTCAACAAGGGAGCGTTCTGAGAGAACCCCACATTGAATACCGACAGTCCGACGCCTCGAATTTCATGCACCACATCCCCCTGCTGCGAACCGCCTGCCGCAGAAGGTCGCCAGAGATAAGTGTCGTAGTTATTCCCTCCGGTTGTCGCCACCAGATTTTTAGTAGGATGCCAGGCCGAAGCGAAAACGGAGTTGTCGTGCTTGTCGAAAGCGAAGAGCACTTTCGCCGTCACCCCATCAATGATCACCGTCTTCCCGACCCTGCCGCTCTGAGACGACACCAGCAGAGATTTCCCATCCGGCGAAACCCTCAGTGTCCCCACCTGATTCTCCAGGTTCTGTTCCAATTCTTTGATCCGGACCCCTTTCGCCAAATCCCAAAAGTAGAGATTGCCTGCGGCGTCTCCCGAAACGATTCGATTGCCATCTAACAACAGTCCAAGCGCCGTGATCGCATCCGGATGTCCAGTCAGTGTTTTCTTGAGGGAAAATGCGGAACCGGCTCCATTCCTCTCCCAAATTTTAATCGTCTTGTCAGAGGCAGCCGACACGATGCGGTTTCCGTCTTTGGAGATCTCCACTTCGTAGATACTTCCTGAATGACCCTTTAAACTCTGAGCCTTTGTAATATCGAGAGCTTCCCCGGGCTTACCCTCTCCAAACCCCTTGGCATCCCACACCCGGATCGCGCTATCAGAACTCGATGAAACCAGAACAGACCCATCCGGAGAAAACGCCAGATCACTCACCACATTGAGATGGCCGCGCAACACTGCTGCAACTTCCTGCGTCACGAGATCAATCACCCGAATCCGGCCGGCATACTTTCCCTCCTGCGTCGCCCAACCTCCCACGGCGAGGTATCGGCCGTCGGGTGAAATGTCACCGGCGAAGTGTTTTCCGGCATCCCCTTCGCCAATCTCAAGACGAATGGAATCGACGAGCAAACCGGACTCCACATCCCAGATTCGAATAGTTTTGTCGAATCCCAGACTGATCAGTCGCTCTCCATCCGGAGTGAAGAGAAGACGTTTCACCAAACTCGAATGCCCCTGCGGATCAATAACAAGACGCGGTTTCTCTTGAGAGATTCCAGAGTTCGCCAGACAGCTTAGCAGGAAAAGAACTAAGTACAGATTACGGAAAAAATTATGCTTCATCATACGTCTACCTCCACAGTCGAGTATCCGAACCAATCCATTGAAAGAACAGCAAATTATACAGCAAAAATCGGCTGGGCTTTCTTTTAGAGAAGATTCAGCGTAAATAATACTTACACCATGCCTCTTCCCCTCCATCGATTTCGTAGACATCCTTTTGCTTTCGAGGCGAACTTCGATTGGTCCCTGGCTCTTGTTTACGCCTACCCCGAGGAAGCCCTGAAACCATTCCTCACCCCCGGCCTTGAATTGGACACACACGATGGCTACGGATTCATCGCTGTCGCTCTTGTGCAAACCCGTGACCTGCGACCACGCGGATGGCCAAAAGCATTCGGCAGAGATTTCTTTCTCGGTGGGCTGCGTGTTTTCACCCGCTACACCAACCGCGATGGCCGACGCCTCCGCGGTCTTCGGATTCTTGGCGGATATGCGAATTCCCGTTTCATGGTCCTCGCCGGATCCCTGACATCTGTCTCTTATACACATCTCCGAGCCCACGAGACCGAGGCTGATCTCG
>CAJXQE010000054.1 GCA_913058215.1 uncultured Verrucomicrobiales bacterium | reverse complement strand
GATGTGTATAAGAGACAGGCCTGCAGGTCAGCGAATGAGCTGGAAAATGTCACTGGAAGATTTTCCCGCAAAGATAACCGGGAGATGGACTCTCTATTTTTATGTTCCGAAGGGAACGAAAATGATAGGTCTCTATTCTGCTGCGGGCGCAGGTCAGTTGCTGGATCCGGACGGAAATGTCGCTTCTGAATTGAAATACGGAGGCGGCGGATTTCTCAGCATTCCTGTGCCGGAAGAAGTGAGCGGCCGTATCTGGAAAATATCCAGTGCCTCAGGAAGTGTTCGACTCCTCAACGTCCCTCCGTTTCTGGCACGGTCTCCGGAAGAACTGGTTCTTCCCGTCGATGCGGCTTCCTTTTAGAGGGATTCCTTTTCCGTCACGATTTTGAGATCCATATCGATGAGATCGTTTACGAGATGCATTCCTGGATTACTGAAGAATTTTGCGGATCCATAAATGACATTGCGGATCCATAAATGACATCCCACATTGTTCGGTCAAACGCGAAAGCGGCCTGTGCGGCGAGCTTTCCTTCAGGTGTCACACCGGCAACGGCCTGAGTGTTGATCATACTCCGAACATCCTTGAGCCTGATATTGAGGTCGAGCGATAGATTGGGCATTCCCGGTCCGCTCCTCGAAATTTTCTCAGCTGAGAGTATGGAGACTCGACATTCGGGATAAAGTTCCACATCGAAAAAGTCATCGCTCTTGAGGTGATCGATCAGCACGTCGTGGGTTTTGTCACCGGAGAGGTCGCTGCACAAAATCGTGTTCATATCGATGATAAACTCGCCGACAACGGGGATTCCGCCCTTGAGGGTGATGGATCCGGATTTGAGCTGAATATTTCCCCAGTGTTTGTTCAGCAGATTTCGACCGGTCCATTCGACCCGGCTTTCCTTCAGGTCTATGGCATATTTTCCATCTTTCACTTCGAGGCAGAGGGATTCCTCATTACCGTTTTCCGTCGGGTGGCCATTCGCCGTCCAGCCGGATATGCCACCGGCGAGAACGCGAACATTCGTGTAACCGAGCCGCTTCATTTTCTCCGAGGCAATCGGAGCCTCATAACTTGGGTCCTTGCTGCCGTAGACAACAATGAAAGCATCTTTGTCTGGAGCTTGTTCAGGAAGTCTTTCGGCAAAGGCCATTTCAAGGACGCAATTTGAAGCGGCACCATTGAGGTGGCTTGACTGGTAATCCTCTTCGAGTCGGGTATCGATGAGAACATCCGGTGCTTCGGCAAGCACTTGTTCTGCTGAGATGTATTCTGGATCAATCATAGTCGTGTGGAGATGCGGTGAAGCCGGAGCCGGTCAGAGTAAGTAAAAAAGCAGCGAAGTCCATTGCCAAAAGATTGGGGACCCGCTACAAGATTTCGCCATGAGTGAATCATCGTCCGTTTCCACCGTCGGTTGTCCCCGCGAGATCAAGAGTCAGGAAAACCGGGTGGCGTTGACGCCGGGAGGGGCGCTCCAGTTGGTTCGCAACGGAGTCGAGGTTTTGATTGAAACGGGGGCTGGACTCGGTGCTGCCTACACTGACAAGGAGTATACGAAGGCGGGAGCCGAAATCGTCGAGACAGCGGAAGATCTCTTTGCCCGCTCAGATATGATTGTGAAAGTGAAAGAGCCGCAGCCCCTTGAGATTGAAATGCTCCGGAATGGCCAAATACTTTTCACCTATCTCCACTTGGCCGCTGATGCCGGGCTCACAAACTCGCTGGTTGAGTCGGGAGCGACGGGTGTCGCCTACGAGACCGTTCAGGTGGGGCATCGCTTGCCGCTGCTTGAGCCCATGAGCGAAGTCGCGGGTCGAATGAGTGTGATGGTGGGTGCGTATTTTCTCGCGAAACATGCGGGAGGCCGAGGAACGTTGTTGGGTGGCGTGCCTGGAGTTTTGCCCGGTTGTGTCACCATTATCGGTGGCGGAACCTGTGGAACCAACGCTGCGAAAGTGGCTACGGGAATTGGTGCAGAGACCGCGATTCTGGAAGTCAGCAGCGAGCGGATGACCTGGCTGGATACGGCGATGCCGGCAGCGCGAACTCTTTACAGTAGCGAAGCCGCTTTGTTGGAGATTCTTCCGCGAACAGATTTGTTAATCGGAGCAGTTCTGGTTCCGGGGGCGAAGGCACCGAAGCTGGTGAGTCGTGATATGTTGAAGTTTATGCGCGAAGGAACAGTTCTCGTGGATATCGCAGTGGATCAGGGCGGGTGCATCGAGACCACCAAAGCGACAACTCACGAAGACCCGGTCTATACGGAGGAAGGCGTCATTCATTACTGCGTCGCCAATATGCCGGGAGCCTATGCGAGAACTTCGACTCAGGCTCTGACTAGCGTGACCCTTCCATACATCCAGCTATTGGCTAGCGCAGGATTAAAGGGGGCGTGTGAAAGGGCTCCTGAATTGATAGGAGGAATTAACTGCCATCGTGGAGCTCTGACTTGTGAGGAAGTCGGCGAGGCTCATGGGCTTGAATGGGAAGGCCTTGGCAATCTATAGTGTAGAGTTTGTCGAGGACTCCGGTAAATGCCTGCAGATAGGTTTAGGGGCTACTCGAACTGGCAGTCACCTTCACATTTAGAGCTTTAACCTGAAGCGAAGTCGCGTTAGTTCCTGAGGTATGGAAGAAATTAGAATCGCACTGCTCGGCCACCGTTTCATGGGGCGGGCACATTCCAACGCCTGGTCGCAGGCGACGAAGTTTTTTGACCCACCATTCAAACCTGTCATGCAGGTGGTCTGCGGTCGTGATCAGGCGGATCTCCAAACTTTTGCTGATCGGTGGGGATGGGCGGAAGTGGAAACGGACTGGCGGGCCGTGATCGAACGGGATGACATTGATATCATCGATATCGCTTTGCCCACCTATCTGCATGCGGAAACAGCAATTGCTGCCGCGGAGGCCGGGAAACATATTTTCTGTGAAAAGCCTTTCGCAAATACTTCGGCAGAGGCTCGTGCCATGCTCGCGGCTGCGGAGAAGGCAGGGGTCACGCACTACCTGAATCACAATTACCGCCGTTGCCCGGCCGTAGCGCTTGCCAAGAAGTTGATCGATGATGGCGAGATCGGCGAGATCTATCACTGGAGAGGGGCTTATCAGCAAAGCTGGCTGGTGAATCCGGATCATCCTATCGATTGGAAGCTGAGAAAAGATACGGCAGGGGCAGGTCCTCTTTGGGATCTGGGCTCACATGCCGTTGATCTGGCCCATCATCTGGTGGGTGACTTTTCAAACATCACCTGTCAGGGTAAGCAGTTCATCAGTGAGCGGCCTCTCGCGGAGGAGCCAACCAAGAAAGGGAATGTGGAAGTCGAATGCGCGGCCTTGATGTTGTCGGAGTTTGCCAACGGTGCGCTTGGAAGTATTGAGACAACACGATATGCGACCGGGAGGCGGAACCGTCACACTTTTGAAATATACGGGAGCGAAGGCTCCATGACCTGGGACATGGAAGACATGAACCGTCTCCATTTTTATTCAGGGAAAGACCCGGCTACTACTTCCGGTTACCGGGATATTCTCGTAACTCAGCGGGAGCACGAGTATGTCAATGCCTGGTGGCCACCCGGACACATCATTGGATATGAGCACGGCTTCGTTCACGCTGTAGTCGATTTTTTGCAGGCGATCAAAGATGGCGGCGGAATGACTCCTAATTTCCATGACGGTGTCCGGATCACAGACGTGTTGGAGGCCGCTCTTACTTCGATGGACAGTGGTAATCGCGTTTCGATTGAACAGGCTTAGGTCTACGGTTTAACAGGGTATGGTTTTATGAAAGTCAGTGGTGTTCAGTGGGATTTAGCGTGGGAGAATCGCGAAGCGAATTTTCAGAAAGCGAGAGACTTGTCTCCGGAGAGCACGGACCTGATTGTCCTGCCGGAAATGTTCAGTTCCGGCTTTTCGATGAATGTTGCAGCAGTGGCCGAAGAGGAGCCTTCGCAATCCGAAGCCTTCTTGAGAGAGTTGTCCCGCGACCGGAATGCTGCGGCAATTGGTGGTCTCGTCAGGGGTGGTGAACCCAAGGGCCGCAATGAATTGATTGCCTATTCCCCCGATGGAGAAGAGTTGGTGCGATATCAAAAGAACAGGACCTTCCGCTACACAGGAGAATACGATCATTACGAGAATGGATCTGAAGTCGAAGTGTTTGAATGGCAGGGATGGAAGATTTGTCCGCTGATCTGCTATGATCTCCGGTTTCCCGAACTGTTTAGACGGGGAGTGGCAAAGGGAGCCGAACTCTACACAGTAATCGCCAGTTGGCCGGCAGTGAGAGTGGACGCTTGGGTTACTTTGTTGAGGGCACGGGCGATTGAGAACCTTGCTTATGTCATTGGTGTTAACCGATGCGGTAAAGATCCGAATTACGACTATCCGGGGCGAAGTGTGATCATTGACCCATGGGGTGAAATTGTCGCCGATGCGGGTGCGGAGGAAGGAGCGATGACTGCTGAAATCGATCTGGAGAAAGTGCGGGGATGGAGGAAAGACTTTCCGGCATTGATGGATCTCGAAACCTGATGCGGACTTCTCTGAAGGCGCCTTTGCTGCAGGTTGAAGCAGTGGGGAAAAGATTTCCGGGGGTGCTTGCTCTGGATGAGGTCTCGCTGGATTTGAATCAGGGAGAAGTTCTTGCTCTCTTAGGCGAGAATGGTGCGGGAAAAAGCACCCTGATCAAAATGCTGGGCGGAGCTCATTTGCCAGACTGTGGAGAGATCAGGATTAATGGAGAGCGGGTGGTTATTCGATCAGCGACGGATGCACGGGCGGCCGGCGTGGCGGTGATTTATCAGGAATTCAATTTGGTACCTGAGCTCACCGTGACGGAGAACATTTTTCTGGGTCGCGAACGAACTCGCTTCGGGTGGGTTGATCACAAGGCTGAGCGCGACGCGGCGATTCAGTGGCTTGCTCGAATCGGGATGGAGATTGACCCGGCTACGAAGTGTCGTGATTTGACAGTGGCGCAACAGCAGGTTGTGGAGATCGCCCGGGCGCTGTCGACGAACGCCCGGATTCTGGTGATGGATGAGCCATCTGCTGTTCTCACCTTGCAGGAAGTCGATAAACTTTTTGAGACGATTCGTGACCTTCGGGCGGACGGGATCGGGATTATATACATCAGTCACCGACTCGATGAGATTTACGAAATCGCCGACAGATTGGTGGTCTTGCGGGATGGGAAGAAAGTTGGCGAAGCGGAAGTTCGTGACACCAGCCGGGAGCAATTGATCGAGATGATGGTTGGACGCTCGCTTGAATCAGAGTTTCCTGACCGGCAACCCACCATCGGAGAAGAACGGCTTCGGGTTGAGAATTTGCGATACGGTCGAAAAGTCAAAGATGTTAGTTTTTCCGTTCGGGGTGGCGAAGTCCTCGGATTCTCCGGGCTTGTTGGAGCCGGCCGTACGGAAACCATGCGATTAATCGTTGGTGCGGAAAGGAAAGAAGGCGGCGTAATTTTTTTGAACGGTGAGCCCGTGGAAATCCGGAATCCGGGTGACGCGGTGGCGAATCGGATTTGTCTTTTGTCAGAAGACCGGAAGGGAGAGGGCCTTGTCCTGCAGCATTCGATTGTCGATAATTTCGGATTGCCGAATCTGGTTCGTTTCAGCAAGGGAATTGTTTTATCCGAAAAACTGGAGAGAGAGGAATTTGAGAGGTATTCGAAGGATCTCAATATTCGTGCCTCCGGACCGGATCAAAAGGCTGCTGAGCTATCCGGGGGAAATCAGCAAAAGGTAGTGCTGGCAAAGTGGTTGGCCCGGAACGCGGACATCATTATCATCGACGAACCGACGAGGGGAATTGACGTCGGGGCAAAGTTTGAGATTTATCAGTTGATCAATCGGCTCGCGGCGGAGGGCAAAGCGATCATCATGGTGAGCAGTGAACTGCCCGAAATCCTCGGGATGAGTGACCGGATCATCGTGATGCATGAAGGAAAGGTGAAAGGTGAGATCACGGATGTGAAAAACTCAAGTCAGGAAGATGTGCTCGCTCTTGCGGTGAAAGAATAGGTTTTGGAAATGAAGAAGTTACTTAGTGAATACGGGATGGTCCTGGTGCTGATCGTGCTGTGCGTGTTTTTCAGCCTGAAAACGTTGAAGCGTGAGAGCTCGTCAGGAGCGTCAGCGGTTGCCCGGGTCGTGGAAAAGGTGTCGAAATCTTTTACGAAGGGGGATTCGATTTTGGTCGCAGGGGCTGTCCGGAAAGACTCCGGTGAATTTGCAGAGGAGGTTTCCGCGGCCTTGAAGGATGCCGGTTATTCTTCGGTCAGGACTGTCGTGGGAACACCGAGGGATCTCCGGGTTGCGATCGATGAGATGTCTGCGAGCAAAGCTTCGCCGCTTGCTTTGATCAGTGGCGGCGATGTTGCCGGCTGGACAGTCGTTGAAAGTCTGCCCGCCGATCTTCCTGATCTGGAAATGATGGTTCCGTCAGGGCGCTTGGTTTCTGATTTTCTGAAGCGTTCCAATCTCCTGGCGATCGTCGACCGTATTGTGGTGATCGCCGTGATCGCAATCGGAATGACGCTGGTGATTTTGACCGGTGGAATTGATCTGTCCGTGGGAAGCCTTCTCGCTTTGTCTGCGGTGATTGGCACTTTGGTTATGAAGGCAATGGGCGGCCTGGAAGCCGGGCCCGTCGCGGTGTGGGTTGGGTTTGCCGCCGGGATTGTCAGCTGCGGCTTGATTGGTGCTTTTGGCGGGGCGCTGGTTGCCTGGTTTCGAGTTGCGCCTTTTATTACGACTCTGGCGATCATGATGATAGCCCGCGGGCTCGCATTCAAACTTACCGGTGGATTCTCAATTTATCAGGTTCCTGAGTCTCTCCTTTGGCTGGGACAGGGGACTTCGTTTGGAATTCCGAATACCGTTCTAGTTCTGGTGATTCTCTTCCTTGCGGCGCATCTTTTCATGAGCCATACCCGTTTCGGTCGCTATATCTATGCGGTGGGCGGGAACGAAGAGGCTGCCCGGCTTTCAGGTGTTCCTGTTAAAGCCATATTGATCGGCGTGTATGTCGTCGCCGGCCTTTGTGCTGGATTTGGGGGCTGTATTCAGGCCTCGCAGCTGAATTCGGGAGCACCGAATCTCGGCATGATGTTCGAGCTCTATGTGATTGCTGCAGTGGTGGTCGGTGGAACGAGTCTGTCCGGTGGATCCGGGAAAATCTTCGGGACTTTAATCGGGGCCTTTATCATTTCGGTAATTCAGAATGGTATGAATCTGATGGGGTTCGAGAGCTACACCCAGTATATCGTTTTGGGTGCCGTTATTCTCGCAGCGGTGCTCCTCGACAAGTTTCGGGGCAATGTTCGCCTTTACGCCTGATTTCCATGAAGATCGTTGAAGCCTTTGGGCTGGATGGGGATGAGCTCTTTGTCGTAACTGACGTGGAAATTCCGATGGGGCCATGGCGTGAACGTGAACGTAATCATTTTGCGGCTATTCAAGTCGCAGGTGTGTCCTTTCCCATAAAGAGAACTGAACTGGTCCTGAAAAAAGGGATCGACTACCTGACTTTTGTTTTGGCCGCGGCATCCGTAAAGACCTCTGCAGCGTTGGCTCCGGGAAAAGAGTTGAAAGCAATTGAATGATCTTTCAGTTTCAGACCATCAAGGTTGATTTTCTTCCGGCAATCTGATTAGGATTGTCAGATGAAATTTTTCTACCAATGCTTAGTGCTACTGATTGCAATCTCCCTTCTGAGCGCTTGTGGCAAAGAGGAGAAAAGGCAGGATATCAAAGGGCGCATTGGGATGACCTGCATGGATCTGACGAATCCGTTTTTCAAGCTCATCGCTAACGTGATGGAAGAGGAAGCTGCTAAGCATGGGTACGAATTGACCGCTCTGAATGGAGCGCAGGATCCGGCAAAGCAAAACAGCCAGCTCTCTGATTTTGCAGCTCAGGGATATGATGCCATTTTTCTAAATCCTGTGGATTCAAAGTCTGCCGGGCAGGGGGTGAAGACGGCTCACCAAGCCGGGATCCCTGTGTTTACTTTCGATGTGCAGGTGGATGCATCAGGTGCCGAGGAGATGATTGTTTCGCACATCGGAAGCGATAATTATCAGGGGGGGATACTTGCCGGTGAGAGTATGATCGAAGTTCTGGGCAACAAGGGGAAGGTAGCGATTCTCTCATTGCCGGAAGTGACGTCCTGTATTCTTCGCGTCGACGGATTCAAGGAAGCGCTAGTGAAGGCGGGAAGTCCTATTGAAATCGTCACAGAGCTTTCTGGAAAAGGGAGCAGAGATGCCGGCTATTCCGTCGCCACTGACATTCTTCAGGCGCACCCTGACATCAGCGGAATTTTTGCGATCAATGACCCTTCCGCGCTCGGGGCTCATTCTGCTGTAGTGAAGGCGGGAAAGATCGATCAAATTTCAATTGTTGCCTTCGATGCGTCACCGGCCGGGAAACAGGCAGTGTTCGAGAAGAAAATTCATGACACTCCGCAACAGTTTCCCCGGAAAATGGCAGTGGGAACGGTGCAGGCCTTTGTGGACTACCTTTCAGGTCGGGAAGTGAAAAAGAAGACGCTCATTCCCTGCACTCACTATCTCTACGATGACTCGGTGAAAGACGAGAGTCGGATCAAGGACCAGTGGTGAGGTGAGTGCAGATCAAAGGTTGTCTGCATTGTGAATCAAAGAATAGCGATGATAGGGATTGGATACGGGTTGGGGGAAATCCGCTTGGAAATTTCAATAGCGGAAGAGGTATCTGGATTTTGGATGCCACACCCTCTGGAGCAAGTAGGGGGCTTATCGAAAGGAGACAATCGGAAAGTCCTGAGAAAGGTTCACATGTCTCGCGACTGGTTCTTGAAGGTTCCCTGAGAGGGTTCTAACTTCTTTCTGACAGAAATCCAGCAGTTCAGCAATGTGGATTTGCTTGTCGCCATTGAGATCAGCCCTTCGATTCCGAATTCCGTGAAGAACGGAAGCTGTGAAGAGTCCATTATTAACTTCATCAGTTTCGAGAGCGGCCTGATGAGCGCTGCTTGAAGCAAGCACAGCAGCACCGGCGCCGATTCGAAGGTCTACGAAATTGCTCTTCATTAAATCCGATACCCTGGTTGTCGTCATTTTCTCGCCTGAGGCAATGATGGGCTGAAAGGGTACACTCCGAACATTCTCTGAAGGAACGGTGCCGACAGACGCGAGGCGTTCATCATCCGAATCCGCTTCCCCAGCGTGGCAGGTATCAAGAAGGATTACTCGTTTTCTAGCCGCGCACTGATCAAAAAAACCTTCAATTTCATCATAGGTTAGGGTTGTTTCTGGAATTCTGTCGATGTTTAAGTCAGCGCAACAGAATCGATACTCATATTCCAGATCGAGTACTCCGTGGCCAGCTAGAAAGACGACGATCTGGTCATTTATTCCGGCTTGCTCAAGAAAGGGGGCTGCTTTTGCCAGGATTCCTGCGCGAGTCGCCATCTGGTCCTTTAACACTAGAGTCTTAATTTCGCCATACCCGGTGTTCCCGTGTTCGGAAAAGGCGGAAGCAATATCAGTCGCGTCTTTCCCAGCCAAGTTCAGGTCATGCGTATCTCCTACATAGTCATCGATTCCGATACTTAGAACATAGAGGTTTGGCTTGGCAGGAGACTCTGTCTCATAGGTAAGATTGATAGAAGAACGGCTGGACATCAGTCCCATTTCATCGCGGGCCCATACGGATATCTTATTGTTACCGGGGCTAAGCTTCAATTGAATCTCTTTCGGGAAGTCTTCAACTCCTGACTGTCCCTGGGGAACCAGACCGGAGCGTCCGTAGAGAGGAACGTCATTGATCGTTACTTCCAAGGTGGATAAAGGAGCGCTACCCTCCTCAATTGACAAGGGGAGTCGGAGGGTTTCAACCTTGGTTGTGAGAGGGGTGTCATCGAAGAGAATCCGTACTTTCGGAGGGCGAAGTTCGGAGTCGAGATCATTCGCTACGATTCCAAGTCTCTTTAGTCTTTTCTTCTGTGCCAACTCAAATGCCTGAACCAATTCGGGAGGAGAGCCCAATGCTTTTGCAACAATGTCCGGCCGATTGTATTTGATATCATATGACTCTGCCGGTTGGCTTTGTCCGTTTCCGGCAAAGGAAATCCTCTTGAGGGCGTTTCCGTGAGTGAGATAGTATCCATTGGGAAGGATAATGGCAAAAGCTCCATCCTCACCTGGGATGTACCGCGCTAGTTCTGTGAATTTCTCTTCCCCGACTTCGATGATTTGATAGCCTCCTTCCGCAGCCCGAATGTAGGCGCGAGAGCCATCTTTGTTAACACCATAGAATTGTCCTTTGTAGCTCAGATCGGCTACTAAATTACCGGTTGAGACGTCATAGAGATAGAGATTATTAAAACTTTCGACACCCCACTTCGCCTGGATTTGAGATGCGATAATTAAATAGCGATCGTCTGAAGTGAACTGCGCGAAGATTGGTGATACTTCGGCTTCCCAAAGGAGTTTTCCGGGATTGTTGAGGTCAAGCATCGATATAGTTTGATGGCCATATTGCCCCGGACTGACACTCAGCGCTCGATCTCCTTTTTGGTTGAAGGATACCATCAGGCTGGTGATATTCCACGATGCCGATTTGTCGAAAGATGCGCCCGGATCCGCAAGTGTCACTCGTGAATCTGAATAGGAGCATATGAGACCTTTCTTAGTTCCTTTGTGATATCCTCTTAGTTCCGCGTCTTCAGAGAAGCCTTCCAGAGAGAAGTCTGCCAACTTTTCACGGCTAAATGCATCGGAGGCAGTTGCTACCGGCTTCTCTTTGCGGAGATGGTTTCCAAGAATCACCCCATCCACTGGCGGAGAAAGATTTAGTTTACTGGAAAGCGGTGGAAATCCATGTTCCTCGCCGGGAGGAAGGAGTGTGACCAAGTCGGCCCGGTACTTCTCTTTCACCCTAAGGCATTGAAAGGCAAAACTCGAACCGGAGGAATTGGTTCCAACGCTCAATTCGAGATTGTCTGAATCTGCTTTGAATGGAAGAAGTGGGCTCCGCGACTCTTGAAATGTCGCTGTGTCAATGATCTGTATCTCGGGTTCCCGATCGCCATATTGATCTATCGTTGTCAATTGGGTCCCGGTGTGTGCGGTCGTACGGAATCTTCGAGAGCTGGACGGGACAAAACCTCCGATAGTTTGCACGACCCGCCCTGTTTCGATTTGAAGGATATTCACATGGCCATCCCGGGTGCTGACTGCAGCGAACTCCCCTTCCCGATCAAGGGCGAATGCCCGAATGTCAGTCCATTTGGAAACCATTTCGTGGACCTGCGGAGGGGCACCTTCACTCGCCCGGACCAGGGATCTATCACCTGAAATATACTGTCCCGTGCTGCTTCGTTCTGCTGGCTTGTCTCCAAATAAGCACCAGTCAGACTGAGTGCCACAAAGCCAATGGAATTGCCCGCCCGGCACATTGATGAGTTCACTGGCATCGTTGCCTGCCTGATCAATTATTCCCTTTTCGGCGTGATAGCGAAACAGATTTCCAGCTCCTGTAGACATGAAGAACTCATCTTCTGATCCCGCACCGCAGATCGCGCTGACAAGCTTTTCGCTTTTGGCTAGAGGAGTTACGCTAATACGTTCCCCGGACATGGTGTCGAAACAACTCAGGGTAGACGGTGCGCCATTCTCGCTATGGTTGGCCGAGGCCACCAGTAATTTGGATCCATCTTGCGAAAGGCCCCAGCTGTAGTCGTTGTCATTGACCTGTTCAAACATTCGCCAGGATTTTGCAGGGTTTCCGATTAGTAACTTTACGCTTTGGGTTCCGAAATAGGCTATGTCGCCTGAATTGCGGGCAACCATGTCGCCGCTGGTAACTGTGCTGTATCGGTTGCCGCGATTGTTACTCACTTCCTCCGTTTTCAAGGGCACCGGGGAATCGCGATGGAGCCATACGAGAACATCTCCTCCACGGAACCCTCCGATAGCAACCACTTTGCCGCCTCCCAAATTGTGTAGAGGAAGGGAATCGTCATAGGAAGAGTTTCCGTCGATTCCAGTATTGGGAACTCGTCGAATCAGGCCTCCTGTTTGAATGTCCCAGAAATCGACGAAATCTTTACTGCTTCCCACCAGTAGATTTTCTTCCATATCCAGAACCAAACTGCCGTAGTTCAACTGGTCGATAATCCGTGGCTGGATAGGGCCCTGCGAGTCTGCTGAAATTTTCGGAAGGGGCGCGATTTTAGGATCTTGAAGACGCTTTAGTTGGCCGATGTTTGATGACGCGTTTAGAGCCGGGGATCCTGGCTTTTTCCCAATGACTGATACGATCGCCTTGACCAGGCGATTCATGATTAACTCTCGCTCATCAAGGGCAATTTTTTGCGAATAGAGGCGGGACTGGGGAGATTGTATATTACCGAGAAGCTCTTGAAATTTGAGTTCTTCTTGTTGGAATGCATCCCATGATGACTGGGCAACTGCCAATTTGTCTGCAGTATCCGCATTGAGAATGGATTTGAGTGCTTGATAAGACTTGTCGTGGTTCTGTTTTGCCAGATCCACTTTTTCGGGAATGATATCGTTCGGCATTGCATGTGGGACAATATACCATTTTTTGATAAAGTTAGCTCGTTGGGCAGTGTCAACGGCAAGGCTATTCTTTAGTGCTTTGCTGTTGTTCTGCGTCAAAGCGGCTATGAATTGTCCATTGGCGTCGCGATATTCAATCCAGGCTCTCTGCGATTTTCGGAATTGGGACAATTGCTCCGGGGAACGGGATATTTTTGAGATAGCCGATTTGTAGTGCGCGTTGAGCAGGTCATCTGCGATTTTGAGATACCGATCGGGGCTTTGTGCCTGGAGTTGGAAAGGGCAAAGGCAAAGTGCAGAGAAAAATAAACAAGTTACCAGATTTAGGTATTTCATAAGTAGGGCCAGTCGAATATCCGAAGTGCAGGGATATCTGGATTGGGGGTGCAATCCCATATCGATCTGAATCGAAGTGTAGTAGTGTTACTGGGGAATCGATTGAAAGACAGTTTTGATTGACGGAAAATCATTTTATTCGTCAGCTACTTTTAAACTGTGGGGAAACCCGGGAATAATTAATCCTTCTTTTGCTGGTATAGGGATTAATAGAGTGCCCCGGGGGGCTCTCTATTTTTTTGTTTTTGACCCGGGAATTGGATGAGGAGCTTGGGAAAAAAACGGAGGATCTTTCGCCGATATCCTGTAAGGACGGTGGAAATTCGAAAGGTTGCCAGAGTTCCTAACTCAAAATTTCCTTCACCACATTCCCAAACACATCAGTGAGGCGGAAGTCCCGCCCGCCGTGGAAATAGGTGAGATCTTCATGATCGACTCCCATCAGATGAAGGAGAGTTGCGTGGAAGTCGTGAATGTCGACTTTGTCTTTGGTTGCGTAATATCCAAAGTCATCGGTTTCTCCAAAATGAAAGCCGGGCTTCACTCCTGCTCCAGCGAGCCAGACCGTGAAACCATGCGGATTGTGATCCCTCCCGTTCTGATGGCGTCCGGTGATGCCATCGAAGAATTCAAAGGTCGGAGTTCGACCGAACTCGCTGCCGCAGATCACGAGGGTATCATCTAAGAGGCCTCTCAATTTCAAGTCGTGCAAAAGTGCGGCAATGGGTTTGTCGACAGCGTTGGCGTTTCCGCGGTGTCCTTTCTCAAGCTCTGAATGTTGATCCCAGAGATTCCCGTAACGCGTAGTGGCATGGTTTACTGTAATGTAACGGACACCAGCTTCGGAGAATCGCCTGGCCAGTAGAAGGGCTCGTCCGAATTCGTCGGTGTGACTATCCCCGATTCCATACATCTTTTGTGTCGCTGTAGACTCATTGGAGAAATCCATCAAGTCGGGCGCTTCCGCCTGCATTCGAAAAGCCAATTCCATCCTGCTGATCTCCTTCTCGACAGGATGGTAGTGATCATTCAGCGACTGGATAAAATCGATATGCCGTTCCTGATCTCCGAACTGAGCCTCCAGGTTTTCCCAGATCAGATTCGGATTTTTCTTATCGGGCCTGTCCACCGCCGTCCCGCCGAATTCAGAAGGAAGAAAAGCGGTGGGGCGGTTCGGATCCGTAGGTGTGATATCCAGATAGCCGGGCAGGTTTTCGTTCTCCGATCCAAGACCGTAAAGCAACCAACTGCCGAGAGTCGGCCGAATTTCAATGGGAACACCAGTGTGCAAAACCCGCTTTGCGGTGACGTGATCGTTGCTCTTGTGATTGAGCGAGTGGATAAAACAAAGGTCGTCGATAAAGCGCTCGTTTACTTCAGGAAAGAGATCGCTCGCAAAGGTGCCGGAGTTTCCCCAGTGCTTCCAGTCGAAGGGCGAGGGGATCACTGTTCCTTGTGGCGCAAAGGTAAATTCCGGGGGACGGATCGAATCGGGCAAAGACTTACCGGCATATTTTTCCAATGCAGGTTTGTGGTCATAGGAGTCGAGTTGGGAAAGTCCTCCCTCGAGAAAAATGTAGATTATCCGCTTCGCCCTCGGAACGTGATTTAGAAAAGAGCCCGGCGTCATATCCGCGGAAAGAGCTTTCCCACCGCTTTGCGAAAGGAGATCAGCGGCTGCGATTGAGCCGAGGCCGAGAGCGCTTCGAGTGAGCATTTCCCGTCGGGTGAGAGGACGTGACTGATGGGGGATGCTCATTCGAGGTGACTGAATGGTTCGCTGGAAAACAATCCGAGAGCAGTCCGTGACCAGGCCTCTTTTTCGCTGAGCTTTTGAGAACTTGTTCCGTGTTTTACATAAGCTGCAATCTTGGCCCGCATCGCCTCGTCCGCAGGACGGCCCAATACGGTTTCGACAAGGTAGTCAATTCGACCGTCGATTTCTTTTTCATCAGCCAGAATCTTTTCCGCCAACTTGTCGGCGTAGTATTTCGGAAGCGGGTTGTTGAGCCACCAAAGCGCCTGGTTCGGAGTGGAGGAACGGTCACGGTGATGGATTGGTCGACCGGAAGGATCAAACCCGAAGAGGGGAAACATCTTTCGAATCTCGAGGCCGAATCCCATCGGGGAACGGGAGGAAGTGAGAATATAGAGGGCCCGGTCTTTGGATTTGGAGGTGTCGAGTTCCTGACTGGACGCCTGGCGCGGCACTTTTCCAATACTGGTGAGCATGCTGTCGTAGATCGCTTCCACCTCGAGACGGCGTCTTGGAAAATGAGAAAGCAGCGCACCGTCTTCATCACCTGCCTGAGTTGTCGATTTCCGGGTCGATGACTGTTGGTAGGTTTCGGAGAGTAGAATGAGTCGATGAAGGTGTTTGATTGACCAGCCATTCTCGATGAGTTCTGCAGCGAGGAAATCAAGCAGTTCAGGATGGGTGGGGTCTGCGCCCTGGATCCCGAAGTCGTCGGTCGTGCGGACGAGGCCCTGTCCAAAATGCCAATGCCAGATCCGGTTGGCGAGGACCCGGGCGGTGAGGGGATTGGCAGGGTGAGTCAGCCATTTTGCCAACTCGATGCGACCGCTCTCTTCTGCGGGCACTTCAAATTCTTCATCAATGAGATTAACAGCAAAGCCTGGAACTCCGCGTGGAACATCTTCGTCCTTCGTTTGATAAGTATTTCCACCGACATGAACGGGGAGGTTCATGGGTTGTTTCTGATCAGTAACTGCCAGCGCTACGGGGTAAGTGGACAGGGAAGCCTTCAATTCCGCGATTTTGCGATTGATCACGTTCACTTCCTCCTCCGTTTTTCCTCCGGCCAGAAACTGCATTTCGGCCACAGTGCGGGGAGAATCAGCGTAGAGATAATTGCCGGGCTCGAGTCCCAAACCGGTATCTATGATCTGCAATTTATCGAGTAAGGGAAACGGCTCATGTCGATCCACTTTCAGCCGGATGTGATTTGAACCTTTTTTGAACTCGAAGGGTTCCGAGACCCTCCAGATAAAATGCTCCGAAGATTCTCCGAAAGTGGGGACCTCGAGGATGCGCTTTTCGAGGGTCTCACCGTTGATTTCCAATTTTACGGAGGCCGGTTCCTTGCTGGCATAGCGAACCATCAACTGATAAGAGCCAGCCTTGTCCACCGGGAAACGGTATCTCACCCATTGGTCCAATGCACGGCGCGTCGTCAGGGCATTGCCAATCCCTTCAACGGGAATTGATTTCAAGTCTTTCTGTCCGTCGAAATCTTCGGCTTCCCTTGGTGATGCGATACCAGGAGAAGTGATTTTGGCCGTGATGTTTTTGGAACTACTTTTGAAGTCGCTCAGAATCTGGAACCGCTTGTCCAATAAGGTGTCGATCTCTCTATTGATAGAGTCCTTCTTATCGATTTCATCTGCAGTCGCCAGTTCCTGAACTGCTCTCGGCCGCCCATCCCGCCAGAACTCACTGAATTTTGAAGTGATCTCCGTGCTCCTGAAAATCCCGGCCATGGCGTAGTAATCGCGCGTTGGGATCGGATCGAACTTGTGATCATGACAACGGGCGCAGGCAAAGTCCATTGCCAGAAAGGCTTTTGTCAGAGTCGAAATTTGTTCATCAATGATGTCGAGCCGGAGTTTGTTTGGATCGGTGCATTCATCGAACCAGGGGCCGATCGCGAGAAAGGTAGGAGCAACTTTTTCATCAAAATTTCCACCGGAAACCGGCAGCAAATCACCCGCGAGCTGTTCGAGGACGAAGCGATCGAATGGTTTGTCTTCATTGAAAGCGCGAACCACATAGTCCCGATAGCTTTCCGCCAGGTCGATTTTGTCGACGCCGGGGACTTTGATGGTTCCCTGAACATAGCGCGCAATATCAAGCCAGTGGCGACCCCAGCGTTCCCCGTAGTGAGGAGAGGAGAGGAGTCGCTCCACCAGCTTTGGATAGGCATCCGGAGAGTCATCCTTGAGAAAGGCATTCAATTCCCGTCGGGTTGGTGGTAAGCCGATAAGGTCAAGAGAGATACGCCGAATTAAAGTCGCCTTGTCTGCTTTTTCAGCTGGCTCCAGGCCCTTATCACGTAATTTCGTATGAATGTAGGAATCTATACTCTGCTCAGCAATTCTTTCCCTGTTCAGTTTCTGGAAGGACCAGTGCTTTTCCCATTGATCCTCAGCGGATTGCACCGAAAAAGCCAGCCCCGCACATGAGAGGGCGAGGGTTCTTAGGAAAATATTCTGGCTCAAAGAGGTCACTTGATTTCACTCGGGAACAATTGAAGTTGGCGATGGTTTTCGCCTCCACCGGTGTTAGACAGGTCAGGGAATGTGTGGTTCATTTTTCCTTTCCGCTACTCCGTTTGTGCGGCGAATTGTATCACGATAAACGAATTTTTCACCCATGGCTCATCCCTATCTTCCTCAGGTTGCTCCCTGTTTTGTTACTCACAACCTAGCTCTGGGCGGTGCCCAGACTTCGGTGCTGCGCTATATCAGTGCACTTCCGGACTGGGTTCGCGAACGGACTACCTTGTATTCGCAATCAGACGACATGCCTCTCCTGGAGACGGCTGAGAAGAGTGGGTTCAGTTGTGGCAATGTCACGCGAGAAGCGCCGACCAACCCGAGTTCGTGGTTTTTGAGCTACGGGGATCTGACAGGACTTCCTCAGCGCCCGACCTCACTGGTGCTTCATTCCTGGGACGACGCAGGTTGGCGTTTTATCAATCGGGCCTACGATGATATTCACGGCATGACCGTTGCGGGGGTTTCCCAAAAGGTTTTGGATCGTTATTCCGGATGGGCGAAAGAGAAAGATCACCGTATCGCCGGGGTCATGACGCCTCCGGTTTCTGAATTTGCTTCCGTAAAAGGAAACTATGACGCGAAGGGTCGTTTGGTTGTTGCCTGGATGGGCCGTCCTCTCGAGTCGAAAGGGCTGATGAGTTTGCCTCACCTCCTTGCCATGGAACCCCGTATGGTGGTCCGTGCCTGGACCGGGTCTGATACAGCCGGGTTGGAATATACGCAGCGCACTCAGGCAGAAGCTCTTGCTAAAGTTATCGATCTCGCCAAAAAGCTTGGCGTGGCGGACCGTTTGGATATTCGTCCGCTGGATTTTAATCCTTTTGAATACCGTCACCGTCTCGAAGGGGCTCATGTTCTTCTTGGGAACAGCGAGAAAGAGGGTTTTCTCCTGACTGCTGCGGAAGCGCTCAGTTGTGGTTTGCCTGTAGTGGTAACGAAAACCTGTGGGGTTGCCGATTTTATCCAGAACGGAAAGAATGGTTATCTGATTGATTGGAATTCCAATCCGAAACGTCTCGCGAAAGCGGCTCACAAAGCTCTTTTGAAAGCGGCGAATCTCAGCAGCGTGGATTGCCTGGCTTCGGCGGCGAATCTTTCTCTCGGCGGAAATTACGCATCGGCTCATCAGGGCATTCTCGGTGAAATGACGGGAACTTCTCTGAATCATCCGGAAGCAGAGGTCACCGTTGGTCTTCGAATCCACAAAGGAACGGATGTGAGCAAGCTGGACGATGCCGTGAACAGCCTCGCTGCCCAGACGTATAAAAAATTCAAAGTGAAGCTACTCGTCGACGGCCCCTGGGCATTCGCCGAGCCGCTGGCAAAGCGCTATGGCTTGCCGCTAATCTGTACCGGTCTTGAGCCTGATATTGAGCATTGCAGTTGGTTGCATCGCCAGGCGGTCGAGCAGTGTGATACGGAGTTTTACAAACCGCTGGATTATGATGATCAAATCCTGCCAACTTATCTGGAGCGTGCTGTTCATGTTATCAAGCAGAAGAAGGCAGATGTGTACGGCTGTATGCTGATGACGCTCGAGGATGGCGAAATTGCTCCACGTCTTCATTGGCCGAACAAAGCGGTCGACACGATGTTTACCGGCAGTTCGGACGACAATATGCTACCGCACTCATCGGTTCTGTTGCGTGCTGAAGTTGCTCGTAAGGCAGGGAATTATCAGGAGCGTGCGATTGGTCTGGGAGCAGATGATTACCACCTCTGGTATCGGATTCACCAGGTTGGTGGCGTATTTTATCGGGACGATGAAGTTCGGAACGTGGTCTATCGAATTCACGAAGGGAATTCGCTCAAGATTCGCAGAGCTCGATTCGGCGACACCGAGAAAAAGCGCAAACAGTCTCTTCTACAGAAGGCTGCCACTGCTGCCGGGATTACAGTTATCGCTTCCGGAGCGGTTGCCTGTGCTGACGATGGTCCCGGTAAAGATCCTGCCCCTAAAGCGAAGGATTCCAGTTCGGAGAAGGGGAAAGTTGATCCTCCTCACTCCTAGTAGTTTTCGAGATACAGCTTCTTTTGGACTGCGGTTTCAATTCAAACGTGAGTTTGAGCGCTGGATCCCGTGGCCGCAAGGCTTGTTCCCGCAAGTCCGGGCTCAGAGTCCGTTTCGGGGATTTCAGTTTCCAGCAAGCCTGTCTTTTTCAAGAGAGGCAGGAAGATGAGGTGTCCAAAAGCGAACGCTATGCCCGGCGCCATGACAAATAATGCGGGAACCAGGTAGCGGGGCAGCCCATAGATAACTGAATAGATTCCAATGCTGTAGAGACAGAGGAGGAGGGCGCTTTCAATCCAGAAATTTCGGAATCGAAGCAGGGCAGGAATGGCGAGTGCGAAAATCAGCATGGTCAGAAACCAGTCGTTCTTAATGAGCATTACATATCTGTAGAGCGGAGGCTTTTCCGATAGATCGAAGTCGGTGACCATGAGAACCGCCCGGTTCATCACCTGCAGGGAGTAACGGAGAGGCTCGGCTTTCATTATCTCCAGGGCGTTCTCTTTGTACCATTTGTATTTTTCGCCATCCTGAGTCATTTCACTCAGCTCGGCGACAGCTTCAGCCGGCATTTGAGGATCTTCGGGTGAAGGGATCTGGGTAAAGGGAAGCACGTTTCCGCGGTAGAGAGAGCTCACTCCATCGATCGATCCGAGAATGGGAAGGCCTGTCACCTGGTAGTTTCTGACCGTCCAGAGAAGAGGGAAAAGCATCGCAACCAAACCGAAGACGACGGCCTTTGGAAAGGTAAGTTTTTTCCGAAGCCAAATGAATCCACTGAGAACAAGAATAAATGGAATGAGCGCTGACTTCACGACGCAGGCTAAACCGAGGACCAATGCGGTACCTGCCACCGCACGGAAGGAGGGGCTCATTTTCCAGCCAGCCATCAAAGACCAGGTGATTGCGAGAAATGCGTAGGCAAGGCCTTCGCTGACAGCTGTGTATTGATAATAGAAGATCGGCCAGTAGAGGTTGAGGAATAGCAGCGTCAACAATCCGATGAAAGGCGTGAACATCCGGGTTGCTCCCTTCGCCACCAGAAAGCTGGCAAATCCATAAAGTAGAATTTGTAAGAGCAGGGCCGGCCAAAGATTGGATGCCGAGATCACGTGGGGTTTAATCAAACCCAGTTTCATAAATGCCATCAGGTAGGTCGAATACCCGGGCTCACGCCTTACCGAGGGAACTTCGCCATTGAGGGAGAAGGTGCCGTCCGTGACGGCATGGCTGGCGAGCTGAACATACTGAATCGTATCATTATAGAGAAAGAGGTCGTCGCCTTTTCCTGAGAACATCCCTCCGGCAAAGAAAAGAGTGTGGAGCGCGCAAAGGACGACTGCCACGGGGACCAGTTTTGGCTTCTCTACGATTTTCCTGACAAAGTTTTGGAGTGGAGTCCTTGTATTCATGGCGACGAACTGTTGAGTGTTACGCTGCGATATTGTGAATCTTCTTCTTCACGTCACTGTTGAACGCGGGGGAGCCGCGCTTGATCAACAGAATTTCAAAAAGTGCCCGGAAGTAATTTTTGATGGTAGTGAGGATCAGGAGAATGGCGATGAACATGCCGGACAGAACGATAAGACCGGTGGCGACGATCGCAGAAGGGACGCGATAAACGTATTCGTATTTGAAGTACTCGTAGACGGGCATGGAACCCAGGGCCACGCCGAGGATTCCGCAGAAAAGAGCGATCGTTCCAAAGAAGATGAGCGGCTTGTAGTCGCGGAGAATTCTAAAAATCGTATAAAGCACTTTGGCACCATCTCTGAAGGTATTGAGTTTCGAGTCACTGCCGTCCGGGCGATCTGTGTATTTAATCGGGATCTCGAGAATTCGGAATCGGTTGTCGAGTGCAAACAGCGTCGTTTCTGTTTCCAGCTCAAACCCCGGCCGAAGGATTGGGGTGTGTTCGACGAATTGCCTGGTCATGACCCGGTATCCGGACATCACATCGTGGAGGTTGGATTTGAAGAGCTTGTTGATAGTTCCCACGACGAGGCTATTTCCAAAATCATGGAAGGGGCGCTTGTTCTCTTTCTCATACTCACCGGCGGAGAGGCGGTCTCCAACGACCAAGTCTGCTTTGCCCTGTTTGACAGGCTCAATCATTTTGAGGAGATCTTCGGGATGATAAGTCAGATCTGCGTCGACCATCACATAGATGTCCGCATCGACAGTATGAAAAGCGTGTCTGACCGCATTTCCTTTCCCGGGGCGGCCTTCGTAGAGGACTGTTCCCTCCGCCTTGCATTCAAGCAGTGCCTTGTTCGCCAGTTCGGAGGTTCTGTCCTTTGAGCAATTGTCGACAACCACATAATAGGCATCGGGTAGAACCTCGTGAAATCTCTCGACTACTTCGTAAATAGTTTGCTCTTCGTTGAAGGCGGGAATAATAACTGCAATGTTCATGGGTGGGCGTATTTTCTAGAATTGAAGCAATTATAAGAATTGATACGCAAAATTGCAAGTTGATAATTTCAGAAAAATACGGAAATTATAGTAAGTGCATTGACTTGCTTCGTGAATGAGTTACAATTTTGATAGAATTTGAATATTTGATAATGTCTCTTCCTGTCATAGAAATCGCCCCGGCTGTTTCCGTTCCTGAGCTTGCTGCTTCTGAAACGCGTTATTCTCAGCGCTTGATTGCCGATTTGGGAGGGCCGTTCCTGGCGCTTGTGTTGGGGGCATGTGCCTTTGTCAGTATGTTGGCTGCATTCGCTATTTCGCCTTTTTCGGGCTCGCTGATGCATGTCTCTCTGGAGGGGATGCCATTCGCAGAACACGTTGAGTGGTTGTCCGCTTCTCTGGTTTACATGCTGGCTTTTCTTGTTTCCTGCCAGGTGCTCGGTTTACTGGACATTCTTCAGCAACGGAATCTTGTGAGTCAGCTTGCCCGTTCATCGGTTGCTGCGGGAATTGCTCTGGTGGCGACGATGACTTTCTTTCATGTGGCGCTGTTTGAGTCCATTGGCAGATTTATTGTGTTGTACGCCTGGATGTTTACCTGGGGATCCACCACGGTGATGTTTTGGATTTTCTGGACTCTCTGTTCCCATATGAAGCCAAGAATCGGTATGATTGGCGATCCGGAGTTCACTGGTCCGGCTTCGGAGTTTTTCTCAAGGCATGAGCGCCCCATCGAATTGGTACCGTTCATGGTATGGAAGGCCACTGATGACGATCACCGCTTTGTCAAAAATGAGGTCCAGTTGGTGAAACAGTGGATCGACAAATTCGGAATCGACGAGGTGGTCTATCAGTCCTCTGCGGTTGAGCATATGGATCAATTGATCCTTTGCGGAATATCAGAAGGAATTCGCTTTACCTCCTTCACCGACTACGTGGAAAAATATTATGCCCGAACTGTCCCGGCTGAGATTCCTCAAAGTTGGCTCTTTTCAAGCTTCTTTGGGAAAGTGCGACCAATCTACGAATTTAATAAGCGGATTTTCGATGTGGTGATCTCCTGCATCGGTTTGGTTCTGTCTGCGCCCTTGCTTGCGGCAGTGTATTGTCTCATGAAGGTTTCGGATCGAGGACCTTTTCTCTATTCGCAGACGAGAGTTGGTCGATTCGGGAAGGATTTCACCATCTATAAGGTCCGTTCTATGCGGATTGATTCGGAGGTGAATGGAGCGCAGTGGGCAAGTAAGAATGATCCGAGGGTAACTCTGATTGGAAGAATCATTCGAAAGACACGGCTCGATGAGGTTCCGCAATTCTGGAATGTCTTGAAAGGGGAAATGAGTTTTATCGGTCCGAGGCCGGAACGTCCTGAGTTTGTTGAACAGTTGAAGGATCAGATTCCACACTACCAGTTCCGGCACTTGTTAAAACCGGGGCTGACGGGGTGGGCGCAGGTGAATTATCCTTACGGTGCATCAGTTGAGGACGCTGAAGAAAAACTGGCCTACGACCTGTATTACATCAAATACACAAGCCTGTTTCTGGACTTACAAATTTTGATGAAAACCGTGGGGGCGGTCACGCGGGGAGCCCGCTGACAGTGCCTATGAATCCGAACGCGGAGATGCAATATATTGAAGGGGGGCAGCGGCCCTCCCGCATGTTTGAGTGGTTTCTGTGTATCCTGTTCGCTGCGCTGACGGTTCCCTACACGACGAACTTTCTCGCCTGGTCATACTCTGTAGGCGTCTTTCCGGTCCGACCTGTTTTGTATTTGTTGACGATTCCGCCGTTTGCTTTGGTGGTGGGGCTTCTGATGCGTCCGGATTTGAACAGGACTGTTCTTCTCATTCCGCTCTTACTTTTGTGGATGGTTGTCGACGCAGTGGTTCTTCGCCGCTATGTGTCCCCGGAAGGCAACGGGCTGCTGATCAAAGGTTATGCGGCAACTGCGGTCGTAGTGTTGGCTGCTGTTTGCATGATCGGTTCCTTTATGCGCTGGACCAATCTGCCGGTTCTGTTCAGCACCGGTCTAACCGTTCTAATTTGTTGCGGGGCGAACCTCGCGGAGTGGATTGGACTTTTTGAAAACTCAAACGTCCCGGGGCGTGCCGCCGGGTTTTCGGGGGATCCCAACAATGCTTCGATTGCAATTTGCGCAGCACTTGCTGTTTTTCTAACATTGAACAAAAAACTGTGGCTCTCATTTGCTTTTCTAGGCATCGCAATCGTGGGCGTGACGATTACCCTGAGCCGCTCAGGAATGCTGGGAATTGGGATGATCACATTTCTGTTCATCGCTCACTCCTTCACAAGAAACCCGGCCGCTGTATTGCGAATGATTGCTGTGGTGATACCGCTTGCGGTCATTGGCTCAATTGTTCTCTTTCAAAAGCAGGATTCCGATCTGGCAAAACAAAAAGATGTTCAGGACCGGATGGGCGCGCTTTTCGAAGGTCGGGTGAATAAACTTGAGTCTTCTGAACGGATGAAAGACCTCATGGACGGGATTGCTGCATTCAAAGAGAAGCCGCTTCTCGGTCACGGTGCCGGAGCTGGAACTCTGAAATGGCACCCTCACAATCAGTTGGTTTCCACCTTTGTGGATGGGGGCTTTCTAAATGCGGGCTTGTATCTCCTGGTTCTGGCTTCTTTGACTCTGAAGGTAGTTTCAAACTCCGGGCGTGGTTCGCTTTGCCTTATCGCCGTCCTCGTATTTATCCCATTCAGCCAACTATTGCTTCATGAAGTCGGGCATTGGCTTGCGGCCGTTGTTCTAGCTCATCGAAATTCGGGGCGTGTCTTTCAAATTCGTTTGGCCGCACCGGAAAGAAAGGAGGAGATGCAGCATGCCTAGGGTTCTACACATTACCTATCCGGGAGCCGGAGGGCAGGCTGCTGTATGTCTCAGCCTGGCTGCAGAAGCAGCGAAATCTGATGGCGGTGAGCAGGGGATTGTCTTTTACGGAAATGTTGATCCCTCAAGCGACTACTTGAAGCAGTGTCGAAAGGAAGGGTATCAAAAAGTTTCGATTCGTAAGAGGGGAGTGGTGGGGCTGAAAGCTCGACTGCACCTGAGGCGTTGGGTCCGGGCGTTCAAGCCGGACATGGTCATTTGTCATATTCCGGACACTGCGGTGAGCCTGGGCTTTCTTCGTTGCCTGCCGCGATCCACCACGATTGTGAGTGTAGAGCATCATTCCGTTAGTCTGAAGACGACGAAGGACTGGATCATCTCCCTCCTGGCAGGCTGGAGTGCAGATCGCATCGTGTTTCTTACCCCGGGCTCGAAAGAGGAGTCTTTAAAGAGGCTTCGAATATCAGGAATCCATTCGAAATGTGAAGTCATCTCCAATGGTGTGGATATCCCTGAGGAAATCGCTGCGACGAGGGAAACGCAAGATCCTTTCGTAATCGGAATGGCAGGCAGAATGGATGTTGGTAAGGACTTTGGAATCTTGCTCCGCGCTTTTTCTGATGGATTTCTCGGGGATGACCGTGCCAGGCTTGAACTCGCAGGGGATGGGCCTGAGCGGGGAAAATGGGAGCAAATGGCTGAGCAACTCGGAATAGCCGACAGGGTAGAGTTTCCGGGGATGATCTCCCGCCATGAGTTGCATCAGAGAATGGAACAATGGTCTGCTTCCATACTGGCTACGAAAGGTGAGACTCTGAGTATTGCCATTCTGGACAGCTGGGCCCGGGGGATTCCCGTAGTCGCATCGGATGTCGATGGAGTGAACAATTTGATTCAGGACGGTGTCGATGGAGTCCTTTTTCACCCCGACAGCGTTGGCGGATTACGCCGATTATTACGTCGATTGGTGGATAATGAGATCGATGTGTCAGCCCTCCGCGAAGCGGGGCGGTCACGGGCGATGACTCAGCATTCTGCTTCCGGGATGTGGGAGCGGTATAGAATTTTGAAGAATTCCTGGAAAAGCGAAACGGATCCGATCACTGAAGAAAGCAAATTTGAGCCATGTTAAAAGAACTAATCGAACCATCCATTAACGGGACTCTTTCTGTAATCGGCAAGACCGGCATGGGCAGTCTCTACTGCGAAAAGCGGCCCGGTGTCTGTATACTTATGTATCACGGGTTCACTGATGTGGTGGAGCCCCCGGGGCTTGAGAACCTCATTGGATTGCATCAAAACATTGATGAGTTCCGCAAGCTCGCCCGAATTCTAAGTAGGGAATACAATGTGATTTCATTGAACCAATTGGTAGAGTCAGAGCGAAACGGAATCGAACTTCCTCCTGCTTCGGTGGTTCTTACTTTCGATGATGGATATGCTTCAAACTATGAATTGGCCTACCCCATTCTTAAAGAGTTTGACCTTCATGCGACAATCTATGTGGCAACGGCTTTCGTTGATGAAGGGCAGTTTCTCTGGCCTGATCGTTTGGAATATGCTCTCGGAAATACGAAAGAGACGGAACTGAAACTGGACTTCCCCGGTCTGCCGAAGACCTTGGACCTTTCCAGTAAAGAGGCGGCGGGCTTGTCTTTGAAAGAGCTCGACCCTGCGATCAAAGCGCTCTCTCAGGAATCTTATCTGGATGCGGTTGCACATGTAGAAGACAGGTGTGGGTTCGCTTTGGCTTCGGCAAAAGAAGTCCCTTCTATCTATCGCCCATTGAGCTGGTCTCAGATTCGGGAAATGAATGAGAGCCCTTATGTCAGTATAGGGGCTCATACTCACAATCACCGAATTCTCGGTCGATGTGATCTGGATACGGTAAGGCAGGAGCTTGAGGAAAATCTTTCGCTGCTCAAGTTGAAAGGGGCGGTGAATGATCCGAGTTTTGCCTATCCCAACGGGCAGGCGGCTGATCACAACGAAGGAACCCGGAAGATACTCAAGGAGCAGGGCGTCGACGTGGCCTTGACCACCGAACGCGGATTGAACATCGACGATCTGGACCTGATGACGCTTGAGCGAATCGCATCGCCACCAACTGCTGCCCAGGCGGCGGCAGTTTGTTCAGGGCTTCCTTTTGCGATTAAGAAGAAGGTCGAGAGAATCCTCGGTCGAAATCTGCTCTTTTAGATTCCCCTAAAGCTTATGAATCATTCTCCTAAAATCCTTCATCTTACTACCGCAATCGGTGGGGGCGGCCTTGAGACAATGCTCCGGAATCTTACGAAGGAACATCACTCTTCGGGTTCCTTTGAGAATGTTGTCGTGACCACTACGGCCGAGTGTAGTGGGCATTCTCTGGAAGGCGATCTGAGAGAAGTCTCATCATTTCATAATCTTGAGGTGCACTCTCTCAAGTCTCTTGTCTTCTGGAGAAAATTGAATGCGATTATTCAGCAGGAAAAGCCGGATTTGATTCAGTGTTGGCATCATGAGACCGGGTTGTTAGTTGGTTTGGTGGGTAAAATTTTCTGGCGGATTCCTGTGGTTTGGGGAATTCATTCCGGTGATATTTCCGAGCATCCCTCTCTCGGAGCAAAAGCTCAGGGTGTGTTCAATTGGCTGTGCAGCAAGGGGAGTAAGTGGTTTGCGTCCAAAGTGATTTCTTGTTCTCAAGCTGCACTGGATACGCATGCAGATCGAGGGTATGCCCGGGGACGTCTTCAATGGATTCCCAATGGTGTCGATGCTGAGCGCTATCAACCGTCAGCGGAACTTCGAGCATCTTTCCGCGAGGATCACGGCATTCCGCAAAACGTTCCTCTGGTCGGATTGGTGGCTCGTTATCATGAAGTGAAAAATATTCCTCTCTTCTTTGAGGCCGCAGCCGTCCAAATGGAGAGCGACGAGGACATTCATTTTGTCTGGGTCGGCGGGGAAACAGGAGAGGCGGATGAGAAGGTGAAATCGGCCTTCGAAAAACTGCCGGATTCTTCAAGGTTTCACGAAGTGCCTTTCGTAAGCGACACTGCAAAGGTATATCCAGCTCTGGATATCCTCACATTGACATCAGACAGTGAAGCTCTCCCTATGGTCTTGATCGAAGCGATGTCTTGTGGAGTCCCCTGCGTTTCTACTGATGTAGGTGACGGCGCGCGCGTGATCGGTGAGTGCGGCGAAGCGGTCGAAAATGCAGATGCGGAATCGATTGCCGGTGCCTGGCAGAAATGGCTCAATCTTTCTGAAAGCGATCGGTCTGAGTTGCAGAGTCGGTGCCGCCAGCGTGTCCTTGATGGTTTGAGTCTCGCGAAAATTGGGCGCGCCTACTCAAGGGCGTATCATCAAGTTTTGGAGGGAAGGCTTCTGCGAACACCTGCAGATTCCGGGAAGAAGAAGATCATTCACGTGGTCAATGATCTTGGGCCTGGCGGTGGAGCTGAGTTTTTGATGCACCGCCTTTCTGAGAATCTGGTCAAGGAAGGCTATGAACAGGTAGTGGTCTCCCTTCGGCCGCTCTATGAGATGGCCGTAATGTTCGAAGAGCTTGGGATAGAAACCCACTGTGTAGAGCTGAAGAATCCGCTTCATGCATTCTCTGCCATTCGAAGGTTGCGGAAAGTTTTGAAAGAATGGCAGCCGGATGTGATGCAAACATGGCTGTACCATTCGGCTCTCATTGGTTGTTTGAGCCGCAGACTTGCGGGATCGGATTGCCACATGTTCTGGAGTATTCACCACACGATTTTGAAAAGGGGTGGTGGATCAAAAAGGGCTACAGAAATGATTCACCGTTTTCTGAGCAAACGTTCTCACCATTGTCCCGATGGGATCATTTACTGTTCGGAACTGGGGATGAAACTTCATGAGGAATCCGGATACGATGCGTCTAAATCCTGTTTGATTACGAACGGAACAGACACCGACAGGTTTCAGAGAGTTCCGGAGAAGGGAGAATTGTGGCGAAAGAAACTGGGAATACCTGAGGGCGTTCCCGTCATCGGGACTGCTGGTCGATACAATGATCAGAAGGATTACCCAAACATGCTGAAAGCCGTAGCGCACATTCAGAAAGTGTATCCGGAAGTTCATTTTGTCGCATGCGGGCGTGAGGTTACCATGAGCAGTCCTGCTCTCGCCAATCTGGTAGAGGAATGTCCGGTTCCGGAAAATATCCACCTGCTTGGGCTTTGTTCGGATATGGCGGGAATTTTCTCCAGTTTCGATCTGTTTATGCTCTGTCTCTTATACACATCTCCGAGCCCACGAGACCGAGGCTGATCTC